>JBNJEY010000050.1:0-9624 GCA_051746325.1 Pseudomonadota bacterium | reverse complement strand
GGGTCAGAGTAAAATTAAATGATCTGCAATTAACCCATTTATAAGCTTATTTTAAAACTGACCAGGCCTGATCAGTTTTATTTTTGTACAGGTGTTAGGGGGCTAATAATATTTAGAATGCAAAGGCAAAGATATGATTCGTAATGAGATAATAAATTTTCAAGACATTCCAAATGTTGGTAAAGCCATTGAAAAGAGTTTTATCCTGATAGGATTAAAAGAACCCATTGAGTTAGTAGACAAAGACCCTTATCTAATGTATCAAGAGCTTTGCAATGTGACACAGCAGAGACAGGATCCCTGTGTAATAGATGTATTTATTTCAGCTGTAAACTATATGAAAGGCGGGCCATCTAAAAAATGGTGGGAATTTACCAAAGAACGTAAAGCGACATTGGCTGGTAAAACATAATTGTGGTCCGACTCGATTTATTTGAATTGTTATAAATGATTGAGAAGCCTTTTTAATGTTTATAGTTTTTTGAATTTGACCAGGCCTGGTCGGTTTAGATTTAAAAAAATGTCTCTTTCGTGGTTAAAACTAAGCCAGAAACACTCGCTTAACTTAACCGCAAAAACAGAATCTTAAGCATCGCCCATAACCTGTGACTCTAAAATTTCCCAACGTTCAAAAGCGCTTTCCAGTTCGCTCTCTTTGTCTTCTAATTTTTTAAGTGTGGCCTGTACAATCTCATTATCGTTTTGATAAAACTCGCTGCTACCAACTTTTTCAGCCAAGGCTTCGAGTTCGGTCTCTAAGTTTTCAATTAAAGCGGGTAGGGCATCATATTCACGCTGATCTTTAAAGCTTAACTTAACGGCTTTTTTAGTAGCAGGTGTGGCAACTGTCTCTTTTGGTTTTTTTGCTTTGTCAGCTTTTGGGACTTTGACCTTGGAGGTGGTCATTTTGGCTTGAGCAGACTTAGGTTGAGCCGTCTCTAAACGGGCCGCCGAACGCGTGTTGGCATATTTAGCCGGACGTTGACGCAACCAGTCATCGTAACCCCCGATATATTCATTCACTACACCCGGTGCATCAAACACGATTGAGCTAGTACAGACGTTATTTAAAAAAGCACGATCGTGGCTGACAATTAAGACCGTGCCTTTATAGTTCATTAATAACTCTTCGAGCAACTCAAGTGTTTCAATATCTAAATCGTTAGTTGGCTCATCGAGAATCAGCAGGTTAGAGGGTTTGGCGAATACGCGTGCCAGTAGCAGACGATTACGCTCTCCACCCGACAGGGATTTCACTTTTTGACGAGCACGATCTGGTGAGAAGAGAAAGTCTGCCAAATAGCCCATAATGTGCTTACGTTGACCATTGATTTCAACGTAATCACTCTCTTCGATTACACTTTCGACCACGGGCTTGTTTTCATCCAGCTGAGCGCGATGTTGATCAAAATAGGCGATATCAAGATTGGTGCCCATGGTAATGGTGCCGGACGTCGGCGTTTGTTTGCCGAGCAATAGGCCGATTAAGGTCGATTTACCACAACCGTTCTCCCCAATAATGCCGACCTTGTCGCCGCGCATAATCACACCACTGAAGTCTTCAATAATGGTTTTGCCAGGCCAGCCAAAGGTCACATGCTCTAACTCAATAACCTGTTTACCAGAGCTGTCTGCGCGGTTAAGCTGTAGATTGGCCTTACCTTGTTGATTACGACGTGACTGATGTTCTGAACGCAGTTTTTCTAACGCGCGCACACGGCCTTCGTTACGGGTACGGCGCGCTTTAATGCCTTGGCGTATCCAGACCTCTTCTTGGGCTAATTTTTTATCAAACAGTGCATTTTGTTTGGCTTCGTTTTCTAACATCGCCTCTTTACGCTCTAGATAAGTGTGATAATCACACTGCCAATTAGCCAGTTTACCGCGATCAAGCTCAATAATGCGCGTCGCTAAGGCTTGCAAAAAGGCTCTATCATGCGTGATAAAAACCAGTGAACAACGCACATTTTTTAAAAAGCCTTCGAGCCATTGAATGGATGGAATATCCAGATGGTTAGTCGGCTCATCCAGTAACAGAATGTCCGGCTCTTGAACCAATGCTTGGGCAAGCAGCACTCGGCGTTTCATCCCCCCTGAAAGCCTTGAAAACTCGTCATCCGCCTGCAACTCTAATTTAGAAATAATGGTGTCGACTTTTTGTTGCAGCTCCCAGCCATTTTGTTCTTCAATGCCTTGCTGAACGGCGGAGAATTTTTCCATCAGTTCATCGGTGTAATTCTGTTCCATCTGAATACTGATCTCGTGAAACTCTTCAATCAATTGACCAGCATTGCCCAAGCCTTCTGAAATAACGTGAAACACCGAGCCATGCATATCATGCGGTACTTCTTGTTGCAGTTTGGCGATGGTCACGCCATCCTGCACAATGCGGGTTCCACTATCGGGCTGAATCTCACCTTCAATGACTTTTAGCAGGGTCGATTTCCCTTCGCCGTTACGGCCGACTAAGCAGACGCGTTCATTGGCTTCAATCTGTAAAGAAGCTTTGTTAAATAAAGGAGCCGAGCCGAAGCTAAGGGAGATTTCACGTAAAAATAGTAGTGCCATAAATAATAGGGATCTTTTATTGTAACTTCATCATCCATTTTGAATGAGGAGTTTTGAGTTAGGGTATAGAAGCCGTCTCTCTTTTGAGGAGGCTTAAATATTTTTGATTACTATACCTGAATGCTGAGAATTATATTCTCACTGGAGTGAATTGGGTAGCTATCGACCTGGATTTCGTGGTGTTGTTTGCCCGATAAACTTGATAATGCTTGTTGTTGCCAATATTTAACGACTAGATCTGTTTGCTGTTTAGTCTGTTTGTCTTTATGGTTCCACATATTAAATAAGACTAGGCCTGGTGACTTTAAATTTTTCAGTAGATTCTCTTGAAATGCTGGCTCGGTAAAGTCATTCGGTAGACCTTGTTCATCAAAGAGATCGACAATAATCACATCATACTGCAATAAGCCTTCGGCGATAAAATCCCACGCATCTTCTTGCATGGCTTCAATTTCAGGAACTTCTGGCAGGTGAAAATAGCCATAAGCGATCTCAATCACCGCTTGGCGCAACTCAATAATATGAATTTGCATCTCAGGTTGCAGTGCATTTAGGTGGCTGGCGATTGAACCGCCGCCCATCCCTAACATTAAGACACGCTTTACCCGATGTTTGTCGTGAAAGGCTAAAATCTGCGCTTCAATCACCTGTTGATATTCAAACGATAGGGTCATAGGCGCATGAAAATAGAGTCGACTCTGTTCTACCGACGTTCCAAAAAAGAGGCTGCGCATTTGTGGCGTATCGACCACCTCAATCAAACCAAAGGCATCGCGTTGGCAATGAATCAACGAACCGCCATATTTTTGCTTGGTTTTTAAATCGAGATTGCTCTCAAGGCTGTTTACTTTATGGGTCATTAATCCGCCATTATTTCTGTCCACCAAAGCCGCAACCTTAACCCCATGCTGGTGGTAAAGCCGACTTCAATAAAAGCAATCTCTCCATTGGGCGCTATGACAAAGTCGGCAGGAACAGCTTTCGCTCCCAGCGCCTTTAGCCATTTGCCCTCTAGATCGTTGACAATGATGTCGGGGTTCATCTCATTCTCTTGTGCAAAGGCCAGTAGCTGATCATCATCAGCCGACTGGGTGGCGATATTAATTACGGCATAATCTTTTGCAACCGATTCAATGCCGCCCTTACTAAGGTCACAAATCGGGCACCAGGTGGCCCAAATATGGATCAATACCGGTTTGCCTTGCTGGTTTAAAGCTTGTAGGTCAATCGGTTTGCCGGTGATGCTTTGGACCTGCATTAGGGGGGCTTGCCCTTCTACCACATCGCCTTGCATATAGGGGCGCAGCAGTAAAAAAACGCCTAAAAAGAACAAGCCGGTTAAGCTGTTTTTAACCCAACGCTTTTTCCAAAAAGAGGGCGTGACAGGGTTTGTGTCAGGCTGTTGGTCACGGTTGTCAGGCTTTTCTGTCTGTTTTGAGGTCATGTTTTAGCTTCAGTTCTATATAATTAGCCGCTTATTATAACTGTTTTAATCATAACTATTTTAGTCACCCATAAATTTACCATGTGGTGTTACATAGAATACTGGAGTAAAGATGCAAGCAAAATTTTGGCATGACATGTGGGCCAGTGGTGTCGTGGGGTTTCATCAAGCAGAGATAAATCCCTTTTTAACCGATTATTGGCAAAAACTTGGTTTAAAGGGTAACGAAGCCGTTCTGGTGCCATTGTGCGGAAAATCTTTGGATCTGCTCTGGTTGGCTAATCAAGGCCACAGCGTTTTGGGGGTGGAGTTAAGCCAACAAGCCTTAAATGAGTTTTTAGGTGAAAATAACGTGCGTGCTAACCCTGTTCAGCATGAATATTATTGCGGCTATCGCCTAGAGAATATGACGCTTCTTTGTGGTGACTTTTTTCATCTAAGTGCAGTCGATTGCCAGGCAGTGAAAGCGGTTTATGATCGTGCGGCCATTGTGGCACTGCCGCCTGAAATGCGTGCCAAATATGTGGCACATTTAAGGTCGATTTTGCCTAAAGGCACCCGCTATTTAATGATTACTATGGAATACAATCAGAGCTTAGTGCTAGGGCCGCCTTTTAGCGTGCCCGAATCTGAGGTGCGACAGCTGTTTTTGGGTGTCGACTCCATTGAAAAGGTTCACCAAGCAAGCTTTGTTCATAAGGGGGTTGAGCGGACTGAAAAGGTCTTTGTGATTAAGACTTAAACTTTTTAAACAATTTAAAAGGTTACGATTCGTTTGGCATAATCTCTGAATAACGTACAAAGCTCGCAAACCCTTTAGGGTCAATATTGTCCAGTTTCGGGCTGACAAAGGCGGCACACAATGGATAAGCGATGCCATACTCTTTGGCGGTCTGTAAAGCACGCAAGTTATCATCAATCAACAGGGTGCGTTTTGGGTCATAAGGGATGACCTCTTGAATCTTTGACCAGATGGTTATGTCCTCTTTGGGCATACCAAAGTCATGCGCTGAAATAAGTTCATCAAAATAGTCACCGATTTCGGTCATCTCAAGTTTAATCACCAAACTATCGCGGTGGGCATTGGTGACCATAATCACCGTTTTTTGGTGGGCCTTGAGCGCGGCTAAAAAAGCCATTACCTCAGGGTGCACTTGAATTTGATGCTTTAACTCACGCTTTAGTTGGGCAACGGGTAAATTTAAAACGGCTGTCCAATAGTCCAGGCAGTACCAATTTAAAGTACCGGTTTGCGAATGGATTTTTTCATGGATAAGGGCTTTAGCAGCTTCAAGCGAAACCTTGTTTTTAGTCGCATAGGCCTGGGGAATAACATCCATCCAGAAATTCCAGTCGAAATGTAAATCCAGCAAGGTGCCGTCCATATCGAGCAGAACAGTGTCAATTTGTGACCAGTTAAGATGTGTATTCATTAGTAATTAGAAACTCTTAGCGTTATGATAAAAAAGTATTTTAAGTTTAACGGTTGTTCAGCATGTCAAAAAAAACGCCTACCATTCTATCGGAAAAAATCGCCTCGCAGTCGCTGTTTTTTACCGTACAGTCACAAGAGCTCACCTTTTCGAATGGCACTATGGTGACTTATGAACGTTTATTGGGCAGTGTTGAGGGTGCAGTATTGATTGTGCCCATGCTAGAGGATGGTACTTTACTGTTAATTCGTGAGTATGGCGCCGGGGTCGGCCGTTACGAGCTGGGATTTCCCAAAGGCAAGATTGATCCGGGGGAGACTTGGCTCGAGGCTTCTGTTCGAGAGAGTCAGGAAGAGATTGGTTTTTTACCTAAAGAGGTCAGGTTGCTTGATTCGGTCAGTTTGGCGGCCGGTTATATGACGCATCATACGCATATTGTACTAGCGACAGGGCTGACGCCGCAAATTGCCCAAGGTGATGAACCAGAACCATTAGAGGTGGTGCCTTGGCATTTGGATGATTGGCATGGCTTATTGGCCGAACCCGCGTTTAGCGAAGGCCGTGCTTATGCCGCACTGATGTTGGTCTTAAAAGAGATGGGAAAAATATGAACTCCAGTGATATTACACCTGAAAACTTGGAAAATTGGTTGCCAGAAGTCTGTTATATCGCCTATCTTGCCGGGCAGCATATATCGACTTTATATCACCACAGTGTGCGGCTCGATGTCGAGGATAAAAAAGATGGTTCGCCCGTGACCGAGGCCGACAAGCAGGCAGATGAAATGATCACCACAGCCCTACAGGATTTGGTGCCCACTATTCCACTGATTACCGAAGAGAGTGTTGCGGATGTGCCTTTTGAAACTCGCCAGGCCTGGTCAGTTTATTGGTTGGTCGACCCCTTAGATGGCACCAAAGAGTTTATTAGTCGCACTGGAGAGTACAGCGTGAATATCGCCTTGATTGTCGATAATCAGCCAGTTTTAGGGGTGGTCTATGGCCCTGAAGTGGGGGATCTATACTTCTCAATCAAAGGCCAGAAGGCATATAAATTAAGTAATGTAACCGCCGGCCTCTCTCAGAATCAATGGCTTGCATTCTGGAAAAAAGCGGAGCCGATACACGTCAATCATCTCGAAAAAAAGCACTCTGTAATGCAACAAGAGCGGGCTGAGAAGGTGGGCGATCAAACAGGCCATAGAATCAAAGTCGCAGTGAGTCGGCGGCATGGCGGTATGTTAAAACGCTTTAGCGCGCAGTTGGGCGAGGTCTCTTTAGTTAAAATGGGCTCTGCCTTAAAAACCTGTTTGGTCGCTGAAGGCAAGGTCGATATCTACCCTCGGTTTGGCCCTACCTCTCTGTGGGATACTGCAGCGTCACACTGTATTCTTGAATCGGCAGGGGGCGCGCTGCTTAATGCGGCAGGCCATCCTTTGCAATATGTACAAACAGAGTCTCTACTAAATCCTTTTTTTATCGCCGTCTGTGATGAGAATTATCCTTGGCCCCATTTTCCAGAAGTTTTTTAGAATAGAGAGGGCACCTTTCAATTCAATGCCTCCCTTATATTACCGGGTCTATTGTCCCGCTAAAAGTGCGAAGTGGTCGATATTTCTACACGGGGGCTTATTTTAAAGTGGCCTACAAATTTAGCCTGTTCTTCCGCTTGTTCACTCATATTGCCAGCCGTAGATGAGAGCTCTTCTACCAGAGCGGCATTTTGCTGTGTCGTTTGGTCTAAATTAGAAACGGCTAAGTTGATTTGATTAAGGCCTTTTGACTGTTCTCGAGCGGTTGATGCGACTGCTGATACGAGGTTTTCAACGTCTCTTATTTTGCTGACCATCTGTCCGAAGACCGTATTGGTCTGCTTAACGAGCGAGGTGCCACTTGCAATTTGTTGAGTCGCAGAGCTGATTAAGGTTGAGATATCTTTGGCGGCATCAGCAGACTTTTGTGCCAAATTACGAACTTCACTGGCCACGACTGCAAACCCTCGTCCATGTTCACCGGCACGAGCGGCTTCAACGGCTGCATTGAGCGCCAGTAGATTCGTTTGGAAAGCAATACTGTCAATGACGCGGGTAATATCACCGATTTTCTGACTTAACTCGGTGATATTATTCATCGCATCAATGGTGCGATTCATAACAATAATACCTTCATCCGCTTCTTGTGCCGCAGTATGCGCTAGCGCGTTGGCTTGAGCGGTATTTTGTGTCGATTGTTGCACTGTGGACGTCAGCTCTTCCATACTGGCCGCCGTCTCTTCTAAAGAGGCCGCTTGTTGTTGTGTCCGTTGCGAGAGATCATCGCTGGCCACAGCCACTTCGCCGGACATAATGCCGATTTCGCTCGCCCCGCGTTTAATTTGCCCAAAGGTGGTTTCAATATTACTTAAGGCACTATTTACCGCCGTCTTCATGGCCAATAAATCGCCTTGATAGTTGTTTTCGATACGCAGTGTCAAATCACCCTCACTCATGCCTAAAAGGATTCTATTGAGTGTTTGGGTCGTTTGGCCAAAGCTTTCTAATAAGGCATTCATGGATTGAGAAATGTTTTGTTCGAAACCCTGTAGGTTCTCGGTTGGAATACGGCCATTAAGACTTCCTTTAGAAGCCTCTGTGACAATGCGTTCAATATTGGCCTCGATTGCTAATTGCCCTGTCATCTCATTCCACTCAATGACGGTGCCTAAACGCTCACCACTCTCCGAAAAAATAGGGTCAGTCACCGTGTCTAAAACAGTAGAATTGATATTAAGACGTGTTTTATAGCTCTCTTTGGCACTGTCCAAAAGTTGAATCTGTTGTTCAGGTTCTTGGAATAGGGCATCAATATTTTTTCTTAGGAGATGGTTCGCCTCAAAATTGGGCAATCCTGATTTTAACTCCTTTTCAACGGATTTGAGCATCTTACCCAAAGAGGTATTTATAAAAATAATACTGTGAAAACGGTCAATGACCATAATATTAGAAGAGGTTGCATTTAAAGCACTTTCGATGCGTTTCGAGTCGTTCAATGCAGCTTTGACATCCTCAATATCTGCGCCGAGTTTTATTTGCAAAGAGTCAAGGCGTCCTAAAATTTGAGGCAATAAGCTTGTGCCCTTAGAGTCAATCAGAGTCTTAAAATTTCCCTCTGTTATCTCTGTAATATGCGTGTGTAAACGCTTAAGTTGTTTTGCGTTGCCGAGTGAGGCGAGCATCAGCAGTAGGACCAGAACAATGCCTGTGATTTCAAAGAGACCTTTAGGAATGATAGTGGTTATATTGTTAAAGATGACCGGAAGGAGGGCCGATATCAGCATTAAAATGGCTAAAAGAGAGATGATAGGCGCTAAATTAAAGTGCAGTAATGGATTTAACTTATCTTTAAGTCTTGCAATATGTCCATTAACCAATTTAGCCTTACGATTTTCAATTGCATGGTAGGCCTGCTCAGCCGCCATTATTTGCGCACGGCTCGCTACAGTCCGAACCGACATATAACCTGTAATGGCGCCTTTTTCAAAAATAGGCGTGGCCTTGGCAAGGACCCAGTAATGGTCACCATTTTTACGACGATTTTTAACAATTTGACTCCAGGGTTTGCCCGCTTGTAGAGTTGTCCAAAAATCTTTAAATACGGCTTCAGGTACATCGGGGTGTCTGAGTATATTGTGTGGTTGACCCACTAAATCTTTCCATTCAAAGCCACTGGCTTCAATAAACGCTTCATTTGCCGAGAGAATATTGCCATGGATATCGGTACGAGAAACGATAGTGATATCCGGTTTTAAAATGTACTCTTTTTGTGTCACTGTGCCATTGTTGCGCATAAAGATTCCTATATTGTAAATTGTCTTTCAAGAGTCAAATTGAGTTGAAAAACATCGTGCTTTACTTTCTATCATCAATCTCAATCGAGAGTCTGATCGCTGCTTGTTATTTAAGGCTGTTGTTATTGTGTGGCAGATGATTAAGAGTCACTCTCTTATTCACATCAATGACTCAAGAGGAAAGGAGGAAATAAAGCAGAGTTTTGAATAAAGCATCTTACTTTGCAGGCTGGCAGTCTTTTTTATTAAAAGATCCATGACTTTCCGTCCTTGCTTCACAACAAGTTTGGCCAAAACTTTTAAATGACCCTATTCATTTGGTTATTTAAAAGCGGACAGAGTATACGGTAAATA
>JBNJEY010000049.1:0-9702 GCA_051746325.1 Pseudomonadota bacterium | reverse complement strand
GTTTTAGCTTACTAATTTCTGTTTTATCAGCCAACTCGTGACCGTGATGCGGCACACCTAAAACAATCTCTTGTCCACGAAGTACCACTTTGGCTTTATTGGTATTTGAAATGTCAATTTCAGCACCAAAATGCTCTAATGCATGTTGCAATTTTTTCCAATCAATATTAGTGGCGATTGGGTGTGCAAAGATTTTTTCAATAATGATTTTATGCTTATGGCTCATGATTTTCCTTTGACCTTATTTCGTTGTTTCATTGTTTATCACCTTTAATATTATTATAAATAACCCTGTACAGAATAGGGAAAAATCAGATGATTATTTTTTAACAGGACAAGCAATCGCCTCTGTCTCTTTAAGACGCTCGAAAGTGCCCACATCAGACCAGAAACCGTCAAACAGATCGCCAATCACCTGTTGTTTTTGCATCGCTTCTCTTAGAAGTGGGGCCAATTTAATAAAGCCAACCTCCATGCCTGAAAATAATTTGGGGTGCAAGACACTCATCCCTGAAAAGGTATAACAGCCGCTTTCTGTCACCTGTTGGCTATCCACTAAGCCAAAGTCTCCTTGAGCATTGTGACCCGGGCTGGGCACTAACATTACAAAAGCTGCAATCTTACTTTCTGAGCGCATTGCAACGGCTTGCTCGATTAAAGGCTCAAAGGAAAAATCGGAATAGACATCGCCATTAATAACTAAAAACGGCGCATCTCCTAATAACGGCAAAGCTTGAATAATCCCCCCCGCCGTCTCTAGCCCGCCTGCGGGTTCAGCGGAGTAGTGGATTTCCACCCCCCAACGTTCTCCATGGCCTAAGACCGCTTCAATCTTATCGCCTAACCAGGCATGGTTAATAACAATCTCATTGACACCCGCCTTAGCGAGCTTTTCAATATGATATTCAATCAAGGGTTTACCACAAACTTCAATTAACGGTTTTGGCACAGAATCCGTTAATGGTCGGAATCGATTGCCGCGACCTGCGGCCAGAATCATCGCTTTGACTGGGGCTATTTTTTCATTATTCACACTGTCGACCCTCATTTTTAAATGCTACTCATTAACTATTGCTGATTGCTGAGCGCTTCAAACTGCGGCAATATTTTATTTTCCAGCAAACGCACTAAGTTGGTCATTTCAGGATACCAAGAACCCACTTGTACTAAATAGTCTAAGGTGAGAGGGATATCATTTAAATACCCCTCCTTACCGTCACGATGCGCCAATCGGCAGAAAATACCCGAGGCTTTTAAATGACGCTGCAACCCCATCAAGTCCATGGATTTCTGAAAGGCTTGCCATTCACCTTTACTCACCAATTTAGCCTCACACAACTGTAAAAAATAACTTCTTTGCCATTCGCTGACTTGCTCTTGTGGCCAGGCAATATAACAATCGCGTAACAGCGAGACCGCATCATAAGTCAGCGCGCCCTGCACCGCATCCTGAAAATCTAAAACCCCTGGATTATCTTGCGAGGTCACCATCAGATTACGACTATGGTAGTCACGATGCACATAGGTTAAAGGCTGTGCCAATGCCGACTTTTGCAATAATTGTTGAACATTTTGCCACTCATGCTTTTCAACCTTATCTAAAGATAAATTCAGATGCGTGTCGACTAGCCACTCTGGAAAGAGGTTCATCTCGGTTTCTAAAAGAGCCTGATTGTAAGCGGGCAATTGCTGAGCGGCCGTGTGACCATTTTTCTGTAAACGCACTAAAGCGGATAGAGCGTCCTGATAGAGTCGATCTGCCTCAACTTCACTGGCACCTTCTAATGCGGACAGATAAGTTGTGGTTCCCAAATCGGTCAGCAGCAAATACCCCTGTATTAGGTTTTGCGCCAAAACTTTAGGCACCTGCAAGCCCATCTTATTTAATTGCGCTGAGACGGCGATAAATGGGCGGCAGTCTTCATACTCAACGGGGGCATCCATAATAATATAGGAGGTTGCACCGTTTTCTTCTGAGCGGGCAAAAATCCTAAAGTAACGCCTAAAGCTGGCATCACTGGAAGCAGGAACGGGATGTGACACCTCACAACCGGCCAATATTGGCTGATTTTTCAGCCAATCTAACATCATTTCAAATCTTTCGTCCACAATGGGTTCCATAAGGCTAATACTCGGTTAAAATAAACTTTTTACGCATAGTTAATGATTATCCGCTTGATGTCAAACTCTCAATTAAAATTTATGGAATCATTCCTTTATCACTCCCGCATTAAAATCGGGATAATGGTGTCTGTTTCTGCTCTAAAAAGGCTGGTGAAAATGTACCAAACTGTCGCCTTGCTCTTTTTTTCTAGTCTCGCACTGACTCTTTTAAGCACACCGAGCCTCGCGGATCAATCTGCAGAGCTCTGTTTGCCAGAGTTGATAACACCATTACAAGAGATTCCTCCTCAGCTCACTTCAGATGCCCCAGCTCCCCAAAACCTCGAGGCAGATGAACTCACACAGCCGACCCCGACCACCTATAAGCTAACAGGCCACGCTACTTTTAAACAACCAGGCCTGGTCGTTCTAAGCGATAAGATGTTATATAACAAGGCTGAAAAAACCGCCGATTTCTTTGGCCAAGTTGAACTCCACCAGCCACAAATGTTAATTAGCGCACAACAGGCTCATCTCGATGAAAAGTCGCAGACTGCAATCTTAAAGCAGACCGAGTACCAGGTTTTGCCGAGCCGTATTTATGGTCAATCTAAACAAATCGTTGTTAACCAAGCCAATGAACATGCACAACTAGACAGTGCTAGCTTAACCGCCTGCAGACGCCAGGCAGGTAAGAGTGTCCCGTGGGATTTAAAGTTTAATGAACTTCAGATTAACAATCAAACGCGGCGTGTGGTGGGTAAGCACACGGTATTGTATGTTAAAGATCTGCCTGTTTTCTACACCCCTTACTTTAACTACCCTTTAGATGATCGTGCCAGCGGTCTACTTTTCCCAGAGTACGGTAGCTATAAGTCTTTGACTCAAGACGAGCCCATTAACTACCTTAAAGTGCCTTATTTTTTCAATATCGCGCCGAATATCGATGATACCCTCACCATTATGCCCATGACCGAACGGGGTTTGGCACTTGATAATGAGTTCCGTTATCTGGGTAAACATGGCAATAGCACTCATCATGTCGTGCTGGAACTCTCCGCTTTACAGGACCAGCTTATCGCTGATGACAGTTTGAAAAACCGGTGGCGCACCAGTCTTAATGCAAGCCAGAACTGGAGTAATGGGTTAACGAGCCGTGTGCTTTGGCACGAAGTGTCTGATGAAAACTTTTTTGCGGATATTCCCGTGAATTCGGCCTTAAAAACCGTGACGCAAACCGAACGACATCTTAAACTCGACTACCGCCAAGGTAACTTACACAGCTATGCACAGGTTTTAAGTTATTTGAGGTTGCGTGATGCGGTGCCTAACTATGAAAAAATGCCCGAAATCGGCCTGGATTACAGTCGCCAATTTGACCGTTTAAGGATGGATCTGCGAGCCAATGCGACGGAGTTTGCCATGCCCGACATTGTGCACTCCAAACCCGAAGCGTTACGGGTTCATCTGCAACCGGCATTTGAATACCAACTGCGCAAATCCTTTGGCGCTCTTAAAAGCAGTGTGGTTGCCAATCAGACTCAATATCAGATGCATGAAAATGGCTTCAATAATACCGGGGAATCCTCGATTAATCGATTTGTTCCGCAGTTTGCGCTCAAGGGTGAGTTGATCTTTGAACGTCAACTCGAACTGTTTTCTAAAAACTATATACAAACCTTAGAACCGCAAGTTCAATACCTCTATGTCCCTTATGAAGACCAGTCAAATATACCTTTATTTGACACTGCAAATCGTAGTTTAGCGTTCAGCAATCTGTTTACTCTGAATCGCTTTACTGGCTCTGACCGTATTGGCGATGCTAATCAGGTGGCCAGTGCGCTGACCTCCAGACTTCTCGATAATGACGGACGGCAAATTGCCGATGTCGGTATCGGTCAAATCGCCTATCTTGCAGATCGTAAAGTCATGCTGACCGGCGACACGCCCGACAGCTCCACCGTCTCAGATATTTTTGTCAAGTTCGGCCTAAACCTCTCAGAACTCTATTTTTCATCCACCGTTCAACTTGACCCAGATGACTTTCGCCAGACCAATAGCAACAGCCGTTTAAAGTGGCAACCTGACGAGAACAACACCCTTTTACTGAATCATCTAATACAAAACCAAGGCACCGATATTGAAACGGAAGCCCTTAGCTTAGGTGGATTCACACGCATTAACAGTGAGTGGGAAATAGGCGCTTATGCAAATTATGATCTGCAAAACGACCAACTCTTTGAGACTAATTTGGGCTTAAGGTACGATAGTTGTTGCTGGGCGGCAGAAATCGTTCAAGAACATACACAGCTTTTAAATGGCTTGTATAATGATAGCATTCAAATTCAGTTTGAATTGAAAGGCATCGGTACTGCAAACCCGCATTTCAAAAAAGATTTCGCTCGGAAACTGAATTTTGAGTAAAACATTTAAACTGTTTACTTTCTAACTTTTATAGAACCTTAAAAACGGCCATTGCATGAAAAAAAATAAAACCTCATTTTTTCCTAGTTCTCTTTCTTTAAAGCCACTGCTCCTGAGTGTTTTCACAAGCTTGGCGATTTTATCTTCGACACCTACCCTCGCCGACGAAGTCTTAATTGACCGGATTGCTGCCGTCGTTAATGATCGCATTATTTTAAAGAGCGAACTGAATGCTCAGATGCAGAGCAAGGCTCAGGAACTGGCCGCGCAGAATATTCCAGTCGAAGATACCGATGCCTTACAAGCTAAGGTATTGGACAGCATGATTTTAGAAACGTTGCAACTTGAACGCGCCGAGCAGCTCGGTTTGCAAGTAGAGGATCAAGAAGTTAACAAACAGTTACAACAAATTGCTGCACAAAATAAGCTGACGTTAATGGATCTAAGAACCCAGTTAAATCGTCAAATGCCCGATGGTTTTCAAAAGCTTCGTGAAAACATTAAAAATAAAATACTCATTCAAAAACTTCGCGAAGTGGAAGTCATTAGCCGTGCCTATGTCAATGAAAGTGAAATTGAACACTATCTACAGCGTGAAAGTTTAGAGACCAGCGATACTGAGGTTCGTCTAGGGCATATACTGATTGAATTGCCAGACTCAGCAACACCAGACCAACGTAATGAGGCGCTTGCAAAAGCCCAGAATCTGCTTAAGCGAATCAACAGCGGTGAAGACTTTTCACAACTGGCAGTACGCTACTCTAATGGTAGCAAAGCATTAAATGGTGGGGATTTAGGTTGGCTCAAACAAGCAGAAGTTCCGACCTTCTTTGCAGAGGCGATCTCTGGTCTAAAAACAGGCGAAGTCAGTGAGGTCATTCAAAGCCCAAGTGGTTTTCACCTAATCAAAGTCATTGACCAACAAGATCAGGCCTTGCAATTAATTAAAGAGTACCACCTACACCGCTTCATTATTCTCAGTGACAATGCGGATCAAAACAATATACCCGCTCATCTCATTGAGCTGACCAGTGGACTGAAAAGCCTGGAAGATTTTAATAGCTTAAACATGGCGTTTCCAGACATCCCTAAAGAGGTGAACGCCGCCAGTGACTTGGGTTGGAAAACCCTGGAGGCTCTACCGAGCCCGATCCGCACTGCCGTCGCAAACCTTGAAAAAAATCGTGCTTTGCCGCCGCTTGCAACTGAAAAGGGGTGGATGATTCTATTCTTGCAAGACACTCGAATTATCGACCAAAAAGCCGTTGATAAAACCCAGCAAGCGATTCAGGCCATCCGTATACGTAAAGCCAATGAGATGTTTGATTTATGGTTGCGTCGACTTCAGGATGAAGCCTTTATTCAAATTCTTTTATAGAACGGCGTGACCTGTTAATTATGGGTTCCGCTTGTGGAACTCTTTAAACGCTTTGCAATGTCAACGCCCGCTCAGAAAGTTATAGGAGCTAACGTTTATTTGTAACTCTATCCATTAGATCGAGACATATAGGAATTGACATGACTAAAAGACTGGTCATTACTTCGGGTGAACCGGCAGGCATTGGTCCTGACCTGGTTCTGCAACTTGCACAGATCGATTGGCCGATAGAATTGGTGGTCATCGCAGATCAAACTCTACTTGAACAACGCGCGGCCGCCTTACATCTTGATATCCGCTTTAAGGCTTACGATGCCACTCAACCCGCGCAACCGAGTCGTGCTAAGCAGCTGACCATTGAACATCTACCGACGGCCTCGCCGGTTAAGATGGGCGAACTCAATCCGGATAACGCTGGGTATGTTATTGGGATGTTGAAGCGCGCCATTCGGGGGTGTCTATCGAAAGAGTTCGCTGGCATGGTGACTGGGCCCGTCCATAAGGGGGTGATCAATGAAGCTGGCCATCCTTTTACAGGCCATACCGAGTTATTGGCGGAAGAGAGTGACACCGATCAGGTTGTAATGATGCTGGCAACGCCCGGTCTGAGAGTGGCGTTAGTCACCACTCATCTGCCCCTCAAAGAGGTGCCCGATGCCATTACTCAGCCATTGCTCACCAAGGTCTTGCAGATTACGCATAACGCTTTAAAACACCAGTTCGGCATTCCAAACCCGCATATTTTAGTGGCTGGACTCAACCCGCATGCGGGTGAAGAGGGGCATATGGGGCGCGAAGAGATTGATATTATTAATCCCGTCCTAAAAGCCTTAGGTGGACAGATGAATCTAAGCGGCCCTCTTCCAGCGGACACGCTGTTTACTCCAAAATATCTCGAGAAGGCTGATGCTGTTTTAGCGATGTATCATGACCAAGGCTTACCCGTTTTGAAACATATTGGATTCGGTAACGCCGTCAATATCACTCTGGGGCTCCCCTTTATCCGCACCTCGGTAGATCATGGTACGGCATTAGAACTAGCGGGAACAGGCAAGGCCGATATCGGCAGCTTTAAATATGCCATAGAAGTCGCCTTGCAGATGATTCAAAGTCGTTGTTAATAAACGACCCGCTCTGCTTAAATCATCAGCGTTAAGCCAATATGAGCCGCTTAACTACTATAAATTTAACCCAACAGACAACAGAGCAGATATTATGGCAAAGCAAAAATCAGGTCGCCCTTCGACCCATAAACATAAGAAGCAGTTTGGGCAAAACTTCTTGAATAATGGGCGCATTATTGACCAGATTGTGGCCGCTATCCGCCCTATGCCAGAGGACCATATTGTTGAGATTGGACCGGGTGAAGCGGCATTAACAACACCGCTTATCGACCGTGTTAAAAAACTTGATATTATTGAGATCGACAATGATCTGATTGGCCCGCTTAAAATCAAGTTTGCCACTAAACCCGCCTTTAATCTTCACCATACGGATGCGCTTAAATTTGATTATTCGACCCTACTTTCAGAGTCTGAAGAATCCATTCGAATCGTCGGCAATCTACCCTACAATATCTCGAGTCCATTGATGTTCCATCTACTCAAGTATGCCGATAAGATTAGCGATATGCATTTTATGCTCCAAAAAGAGGTCGTTAATCGCATCACCGCCACCCCTGGCGGTAAAACCTTTGGCCGTTTAAGCGTGATGATTCAATATGCCTGTGAAACCGAATATCTCTTTACCGTCGGCCCTGAAAACTTCACACCACCCCCCAAAGTAGAATCGGCGATTATTCGTTTAATCCCCCATAAGGTCAAACCGTTTATAGCCGATAATGAGAAGGCCTTTGCAGACGTGGTTCGTCAATCTTTCAGTCTAAAACGTAAAACCTTACGTAACAATTTAAAAGGTTGGTTAGATGCAGAGCAAATTGAATCCCTCGGGATTGACCCAGGGCTTCGAGCAGAAACTCTCCCGCTTGAAAGATTTGTGCAGATGGCAAATTTGTATTACCGACTTAAAACTCAATCATAAATTTTAGCGCACAAGGTTTATAGACAATGGCAACTTATGTAATTGGCGATTTACAAGGCTGCTTTGATGAGTTACAAAACTTATTGAAGCATATTGATTACCAGCCCGACAGCGATATTTTGTGGTTTGTCGGTGACCTAGTGAATCGAGGTCCTAAATCTTTAGAGTGTTTACGCTTTGTCAAAAAGCTGCAAGAGAAAGGCCGTGCTTTTACCGTTTTAGGTAACCATGACTTTCACCTGCTTTCAGCCTATGCCGGCTTGCAAAAATTTCTCTCTAAATCCGATACGCTCGACGAGATTCTAAAAGCTAAAGATGTTAGAGAGCTGATGGATTGGTTAAGAGAACAGCCGTTAATGGTCACTCACGCTGTTTATAATGCGGTATTAGTCCACGCGGGCATTCCACCACAATGGACCATCTCCCAAGCCCAAAGTTATGCGAAAGAGGTCGAACTACATCTTCAAGGGGATGATTGGCAACGTTTTTTAACAGACAGCTTATTTGATAGCCACTCAAACGAGTGGCAAGAGACTTTAACGGGCCGGAATCGAATTCGCTATATTGTGAATGCCTTTACACGAATGCGCTACTGTGATGCCAATGGCAAATTAGAATTTAAGCTAAAATCGGCACCGTCGGCTGAAAAGCCCGAGAAGAGAGCGGCCCACATGGCGGAATTTGAACCTTGGTTTGTATTGCCGAACCGAAAAAACAAGGATTATGAAATTTTCTTTGGCCATTGGTCTACGCTTGGTGCAATTGATGCTTATCATGTACATGCAACCGACACAGGTTGCTTGTGGGGAGGCTCACTGACAGCTTACTCAATTGAAGAAAAGCGGCGTTACACGGTGGATTGCCGACAGCAATGTAAACCGAAAGCTGGTAAACGTACAAAAAAATGACGATTAAGTCAGGTATCAAAGGCCACTAAACCATTATGGACACTCAATTCGATAGTGAGCAAACTCAACAAACCCCTTCTCCACAAGAGATGCTCAGACGACTGAATCAAGTCGATCCAAAACACTTTGACGTTAAGGCGATAGAGGAGCAACTGAAAGGTAAGAAAATTTGGATTTATGTCCTAACACTGCCTGTCAGTGCCGTTTTATTGGCCGTCTTTACGCTACTGGGTACCTTTCTATTTGATCAACCCATTATCAGCTTTTTGCTGACCGCAGCACTGCTTTTTTGGATTGGTAAAATGTTTGATAATCAACAATATCGTTACAAATACGCGGCAAGACAAGAGGTCATTAACCGTATTGCAGAGGCCGAGCAGGGGTTTGGCTTGATTCCTCATTTTAAAAACTTTTTGCCCAGTAAATATCGTCATATGTGGCAATCCGTACGTAAAGGCAAGTACACTTATATTGAACAATATGTGCAAGCAATAGTGCTCTTGCAGCACAAGCTAGAGCCTGAGAAATTTATCCGTATCTGGTATCTTACCTACCCCGAAACGGATCCTGACAATTTTGAAAATCCTGAGCAATCGGAATAGCTATAATTTAAACCGATAACGGCCCAAGCGCCACGGATTTAAACTTGCCGTTTAACGGTTGCCTGCACATTTTGGGGACGCTGGGGCCGAGACTAATAGAGCCCACTCTTCTGGCGAATAAGTGTGTAATGCTAAGGCATGAAACTGTGGCATAAGTTCGGACAATACACGATAGACGGCTTGCTGGCGTTTGACTTTACTCACACCGTTAAAGTCTTCTGAGACCAATGTCATTTTAAAGTGGGAT
>JBNJEY010000048.1:0-9921 GCA_051746325.1 Pseudomonadota bacterium | reverse complement strand
TAGGCTTGTTGCCACAGTCAGTTGAAAAGCATGGCTACAAGGTTCAGGGGCGTGATGAGCAGTCTGCAAATGTTCTACTGGCAGATGCTTTGGCATTGCAAGCGGCGGGCGCTGAACTGTTGGTATTAGAGTGCGTGCCTTCGGCGCTGGCAAAAAAGATTACGCATAAGCTTTCTATTCCCGTTATCGGGATAGGTTCGGGTCCTGGCACCAGTGGACAGGTGTTAGTTTTGCATGATATTTTGGGCGTGACGGTCGGCAAGGCACCTAAGTTTTCTAAAAACTTTCTAGCGCAGTCGGACTCCATACAAAGCGCTTTACAAAGTTATGTGGCTGAAGTCAAATCGGGGCATTTTCCAGCACCCTGTCATGAAGTTGGGTGATCAGTCGTGCAGGTTTTTGAAAGTATTGCCGATATTAGAGAGCAAGTTTTAAGCTGGAAAATGCAAGGTCTTAAAGTCGGCTTAGTGCCGACCATGGGCAATCTGCATGCCGGACATTTAAGTTTGGTGAGTCTATTGCAGGCGCAATGCGATAAAGTGGTTGTGAGTGTTTTTGTCAACCCCACTCAGTTCGGTCCTAATGAAGACTTTGACCGCTATCCGCGTACTTTTCAATCCGATCAACAACAGTTAAGCTCCGTTAATGCCGATGCCATTTTTGTGCCTTCGGTTGAGCAAATGTATCCATATGGCGTGCAACAGACAGTCGTATCCGTCCCACACAGTCTTACGGGGTTACTCGAAGGCGCAAGTCGTCCAGGTCACTTTGATGGCGTCTCCACTGTGGTTGCCAAGCTGTTTAATATGATTCAACCTGACCTGGCGGCCTTCGGTCAAAAGGACTATCAACAGCTGCGCGTTATCCAGACAATGGTTGATGAGTTGGCGATCCCAGTCACCATTGTGGCAGCCCCCATCTCTAGAGCTAAAGATGGCTTAGCATTGAGTTCTCGTAATCAATATCTGAGCGACGCGCAGCGCGCCATCGCGCCAATGTTAAATAGAGTCTTATGGGATATCGCTCAGGCTTTAAGAGTGGGCAATCGAGATTTTAAAGCTTTGACTAAAACCGCGACTCAGCGTCTTTTATTAGAGGGGTTTGATACTGTCGACTATATACAAATCTGTGATCCGCAAACCTTATTGGATTCAACTGTGAATCAATCAAGGTTTGTTATTTTGGCGGTCGCTTCTTTAGGAACTACCAGGCTGTTGGATAATGTTTTGTTAAAATAATATTTTTTATTAATTCGAATTTAAATATTACAAGTTTGCTATGACAGTAGGCGCTGCGTTAATGCGAAACAGAGCATTAACGCATAATAGAGAATAGTAGGGGAGGGTGGTTAAATTGCTTCCTTCATTTGCACTGGAATGGTATTGCAAGTATTCGTAATCCGATTTTGGCTATCAAAGTAGACGAGTTTTGGCTTAAAACTATCGGCCTCAGCTTCATTCATAGAGGCGAAAGTTGCAATAATCAGCAGGTCTTGAGGATTGGCTTTATGTGCTGCGGCACCGTTCACTGAAATAATTCCGCTATTGTCTTCTGCGCGAATCGCATAGGTCGTAAAGCGTTCACCGTTTGTGATGTTATAAATTTGAATCTGCTCATATTCACGGATGCCGGCGATGTCTAGAAGGTGGCCATCTATGGCGCAGGAACCTTCATAATCCAATTCAGAATGAGTCGTGGTAACACGGTGTAGTTTTGATTTTAATAGCGTAACTTGCATAATATTCTCTTGGGTTCGTCTGAATGGGATCACCATTACAGTGTTAAAGGCAATTATCACCACACTTCAACGACGAAGTTCTAAGTTAGCTGCGTATTATACTGTTATTTTACAAAATATCTAATTTGAAGAGGCATTCTCTAACGATCTCTATTTTAAATCAACCTAGCAGTCACGCTATGCAGCTTAAACTGTTCAATGCTTTAATTGCAAGACCCTTAAAGCCACCTGGCCTGGTGACTTTAAGAGCGGATAATCTGCAGAAACGCTTAGATAAAAAAACCCGCTAATAAGCGGGTTTAGATGGATAACAAACAATCAGTTTTTAACCTGTATTGCGCATTCCGGCCGCAATGGCATTGATGCTATTTAATAGCTCAGGTAGCCAAATCTCTTTCTCTTCATCCGACAGGGTATCTGACTTGTAACGTCTTAAAAGTGCAATTTGAATATTGTTCAATGGCACCAGATAAGGATTACGGCGTGTTAAGGAGAGTGCAATCGTTGGGGTATCGGCCATTAAGCTTGGATTGCCACTGATTTCTAAAATGCGTTGTTCAGAACGCTTATATTCCTCTGCAATCAAGTTATAGACGGTTTGTGCTACCTTTTGATCTTTGGCTAGTTGACAATATTGAGCCCCAATTTTAAGATCGGTTTTGAATAAAGCCATTTGAATATTGCTCATTAAGGATCTAAAGAATGGCCAGTGTTTGTACATCTCTATCAGCTCTGAATCGCCATATTGTTTAATCCAGTTATCTAGAGCGCACCCTGTTCCTTGCCAAGCAGGGAAGGTCAAGCGTGCTTGCGCCCAGCCGAAAACCCATGGAATGGCGCGGATTGAAGATTTAGATAGATTGCCTTTTTTACGGTGTGATGGACGTGACCCTATGTTTAATAAGCCAATTTCCGTCACAGGGGTCGCTTCGTAGAAGAGGTTGAAGAATCCTTCTGTATGGTCTGTTAGTTCTCTAAAGCAAGCTTCGCCATCCTTGGCTAAGGTTTGCATTGTAGCGAGATAGGCCGGATTGTCTTTTTCATGCTCTTTGACCAGGCATGTACTGGCTTTCATAAGTCCTGTGACCCCTAAAGAGAGCTCGTACATGGCTGTTTCTGAGTTGCTATATTTATAAGAGAGTACTTCACCCTGCTCTGTAAATTTGATTGAACCACGCACCGTACCGGTTGGCTGTGACAGGATGGCGAAGTGAGTCGGCCCTCCACCACGACCAACTGTACCGCCTCGACCATGGAATAAGCGACAGTCAACTTGATGAGTGTCTGCTAAATCCATAATCTGTTGCTGGGCTTGATAAAGGCTCCAGGCCGAAGAGAGGTTGCCACCATCCTTAGCGGAATCGGAATAACCTAGCATAATCTCTTGCTGATTACCGGAGGCTTCTAATAGAGCTTTATAGGTCGAGTTTTCAAATAACGCTTGAGTAACCGGGACGATATGCTCTAAATCTTCAATGGTTTCAAATAAAGGTGCAATCTGAATTTCACAGTAAGGTTTTCCCGCATTAAAGCCGGCAAGGCCAGTTTGATGCGCAAGGAACAAGACTTCCATAATGTGACTTGCTTCATGCGTCATAGAGATAACGTAGTTATTAAAGGCTTTTTCGCTAATCTCTTTACGCATTTCACGTACGACATTAAAAACGGCGAGTACTTCTTTTGTCATCTCATGTAGATCAAGGTGCTGGATATCAATAATGGTCGCTGAGGCGACATGGCTTGCCAAGAGGTCTAATTTCTCCTTTTCACCTAGACTATTATAGTCAATGTCCAGGTGGGAGAGTAGATCTGCAACGGCATCTGAATGCACATTAGATTCCTGACGGATATCTAAACGCATCAAGTAGAAACCAAAGGTTTTAACGAGACGAACCAAATCTTGCAGCTCTTCATTCGCGATATTTTCATCACCATGTCCGCAAAGCGAGTGATGGATCAGTTCAAGGTCTTCCAAGAAGTCTGTTTCGCAATCATAGGCAAAACGACTTTTAACACTATGCTCATCGTTAATTCTGGATTCTAAATAATTAATATTCTTCTGTAGTTTTCCATGCATCAGATAGAGTAGACGACGGTAGGGTTCATCCTTGAATCGCTCAGGACGTTTTCTGAAGACTTGGTCGATTAAATCAGTATCGACAATGGTCGAACGGTTAATGACCTCTTGGGAAATATTACAGAGAAAGCGAGAGTGTGTTAGTTTTGAGCTTAAGTCAAAAACGCGTTCTTGGTATTCATAAAGGACTGCACGCGACTGTAGTAATAGTGCGTGAACCGTTGTGTCGTGAGTAACGAATGGATTACCATCACGATCGCCACCAATCCAAGAACCAAAGGTTAAGAAATTAGGCGTTTCAATTTTGTCATCTGGATAGTGCTTTGCAAGTGCTCGTTCCATATAACGATAAACTTCAGGCACGGCATCAAATAGAGATTTACGGAAATAGTAGATTCCATTTCTAATTTCATCTTCAACGGTCGGCTTTTTGCGGCGAACTTCATCGGTTTGCCAAAGGACCTGTACTTGAGATTCAAGTTGTTGATAGATAGACTCTTTTACATATTCATTATTATAGGTATCGGCTTCATTTAGGGCGCCAATATCTAGGAATATTCTTCTTAAGTTATCCATCACTGAACGACGTTTTGATTCAGTCGGGTGGGCCGTGAAGACTGGAATATAGTGTAGTTTATTGAGCAGAGTTTGAACCTGCTGAGCATCCAAACCTTGTTCTTTAAATTCGCCAATGGTGTTCAGAACAGAGCCGGTCCACAGTGGACCATCGAGTTTAAGTTGGCTTTGTCTTTCATGGTACTGGTGCTCTTCTTCAGCAAGGTTAACAAGGCTAAAGTAAAGATTGAAAGCTCGAATAATCGGCGACAACTCTTCCGCTGATTGCGATTCGATAAAATCGGTTAGCTCAGCTTGCAGTTTAGGGTTCGCTTCTTTTTGAAGTTCTAGGTAGCCCTTACGTAGCTTCTCTATAGCGTTATAGGTGGCGACACCCTCTTTAGACTCAATTACTTTTCCAAGAACATTACCAAGTAACTTTACGCGTGCTCTTAGGTGCTTATCACGAATTTCTGAAGCCATTTTTACTCTCTGAATCATATGAAAATTAGCCTTACATTGTACCAGAGAATTCTAATTGATTGTGAAATTTGGCGTCTTTGAGGGGGTTTGAAGAGGTTAGGCGTAAGGGGCACAAAAAAAGCCCCAGAAGGGGCTTGAAATAAAATGGATAGGCTTTGGCTGATGGTTCAGTTTAGACCCTATCTGTTTTCATTTTGTTTCTTGGTAAGCTTTGGCACCGTTCAGGATTTCTGTGCGTGCATCATCAATGTCTCCCCAGCCTTCAACCTTAACCCATTTACCTGGTTCAATGTCTTTGTAGTGGCTAAAGAAGTGCTCTACTTGCTCTTTAAGCAGAGGGATGTCTTCTACTTTTTCTATTTTAGAGTAGATAGGGGTCAGTTTATCAACGGGCACGGCGATTACTTTTGCATCCTCTCCACCGTCATCTGTCATCTTAAAGATACCGATTGGGCGACAACGAATAACCGAACCAACCATTAAGGGGTGTGGCGTTACAACCAAGACGTCTACCGGATCACCGTCATCAGATAAGGTGTCGTTAATATAACCGTAGTTAGCAGGGTAGGACATGGTTGCGCCTTGTAAGCGATCAACCCATACTAAGTCAGTCTCTTTGTCGACTTCATACTTAATGGGCGCCGCGAAGGCGGAAATTTCAATGATAACATTGATGTCGTTTGGTAAATCTTTACCCGCTGGAACAGCAGAATAACCCATGGTTAATTCCTTTTTAAATAAATGTTGTTTAAAAGCAAAACACCCGCTAATGCGGGTGTTTTTTAACTCAGGATTGCTAGGGGCTTACTTTGCAGCAACAACTGCGTGGTAAGCAACCACTTTAGCCACTTCCTTTTTAGAACCAAGTACAACTGGGACACGGTCGTGAATATCTTTAGGCTGAACGTCCATAATGTCCATACGACCTGTAGAAGAAGCACCGCCGGCTTGTTCAATGATCATAGACATAGGGTTACCTTCGTACATTAGGCGAAGTTTACCCGCTTTAGATGGGTCACGGCTATCATAAGGGTACATGAATATACCACCACGAATCAGAATACGGTGCACTTCAGCGACCATAGATGCAACCCAGCGCATATTATAGCGCTTAGCTAATGGACCGACTTCACCTTTTAGGCAATCATCAATGTACTGCTTCATTTCTGGTTCCCAGAAACGTTGGTTAGACATATTGATAGCAAATTCAGCCGTATCTTCAGGAATCTGTAGCATTGGCTTCGTTAACATGAACTCACCGATGTTTGTGTCTAAAGTGAATAAGTTAACACCGTGACCTGTCGTCATGACTAACAAAGCAGAGGGTCCGTAAAGAACGTAACCCGCAGCAACTTGCTTACGACCTTCTTGTAAAAAGACTTCTTGATCGGCGCCTGTGCGGTTATCAGCAGGAGCTTCTAGGATAGAAAAGATTGTACCAACAGAAAGGTTAACGTCGATGTTTGAAGAACCGTCTAATGGGTCGAAAGTCACTAAGAACTTACCATCATCGTTACCTGCAATCGTGAAATCCTCTTCTTCTGAACCAACACCTTTAACAAATGGGTTAGCGCATAGGATGTCTTTTAAAAGATCGTTAGAGATAACGTCCAACATCTTCTGAGTTTCACCTTGGATGTTTTCATCTTCAGTTGTGCCTAAGATACCCGCTAATTCACCTTGACTTAGTTTGTATGCAATATCCTTACATGCAACCATAACGTCTTTGATAACAAGCTCTAATTCTGGTGAAGTGCCATCACTTGCTAATACTTGATCTAATCTTTTCATCGAGAGTCTCTCTGCTGTATTAAATTTAAATAAAATGTTAAACGAATTTATGGATTTTAACATGCTCTAAGCGTTTTTTTCAATTCAAATATTTTTAGAATTGTTGTTCAAGTTTATTTTAGAGTGCAGGATTCTTAATCTTGGATAATCTTGGAGTATGGTTTTAAGCAAGAGGCAAGCCGTGTACAATACCTTTACTTTTGATTTTTTTTGGGTTGAAGCTCCTCTTTAAAATCGTTTTTAATAGGTGGGCCACGCTTGAAAAGGGACTTATTTGGCGTTTATGCTCGGCACAAAGCGAGTAGTCAAATCTGTTAAACATATTACATTGGTATTTCAAAACAAAGGCACTATCTATGCTTGATACTAAAAGAAGTGGGATTCATCCCCTAGCTGAAGCAAGGGGTCTTCTCCCTAATAGCGATAAAAATAAATAATAGAGTTAAAAGAGTATCGAATGAGATTTATTGTTAAGTTATTTCCAGAGATTATGATTAAGGGTGCGCCAGTCAAGAAGAAGATGATTAGCCAGCTTAATGATAATTTACGCACCTTACTGCATCGTATTGATAAACAGATTATTGTTAAACGTTTCTGGGATAAGATTGAAGTACAGGCCGATGATCTTTTCAATGATGCTGTCAGAAAGATACTCAGTCAAACACCTGGCGTTGAGCAGTTTTTAGAAGTGGTTCAGTACGAAACGGGTGAAGATTTATCGGTCATCGCGCAAAAGGTAGCTGAGCATGCTTTAGCGAATATTGAGGGTAAAACATTTGTCGTGCGGGCCAAGCGAACAGGGACGCATGAAACATCTTCTTTTGAGATGGAACGCTTTGTTGGTAGTTATCTTTTTGAGCGCGGTAATCCGGCCGGTGTGGATTTATACCACCCTGAGGTTAAGGTTGAATTTGAACTTCATCAAAAAACATTAAATGTTATCACTCAACGTAGAGTTGGCTTGGGTGGTTTTCCGATGGGGACGCAAGGCGAGTTGCTTTCCTTGATGTCAGGTGGGTTTGATTCTACAGTTGCCAGCTATTTGACAATGAAGCGCGGTCTTAAAACGCATTTTATATTTTTTAAATTAGGTGGCGCTGCCCACGAAATTGGAGTAAAGCAGGTTGCTTTATACTTGTGGGGACAGTTTGGTGCGTCGCATAGAGTTAAATTTATAACGATCCCTTTTGAGGATGTTGTTGCTGAGATTTTTCGCTCAACCCATGAAAGTTATATGGGAATCACTCTGAAGCGTTTAATGCTAAAAGCTTCGGAGAAGATTGCAGATGAGATGGGAATCGATGCCATAGTGACAGGAGAGAGTGTCGCTCAAGTAAGTAGCCAGACTTTGCGTAATCTGGCTGTGATTGACCAGGCCACTACTAAATTGGTTTTACGTCCCTTAGCAACGATGAATAAGCCTGAAATTATTGCGATAGCCAACCAGATTGGAACACGCCATTTCGCTGAAAATATGCCTGAGTACTGTGGTGTCATCTCAAAAAATCCGGTGATTAATGGTTCTTTTAAACGAATGGAGAAAGAGTCTGCTCGTTTTGATTATTCGGTACTAGATGCGGCGATTGAGCAAGCTCAATCGATTCCAGTTGACTCAATTATTGATGATGTAAATCAAGCAGAAGCCGTTGAAGTGGTTAAGACCCTTGAACCCGGGATGGTGGTCATTGATATTCGCCGTGAAGATGAAGTCGCAGCATCTGCTCTAGACCTTGCAGATGTTTTGGCCATTCCATTTTATGAGTTGAATCACCATTTTAAGGATTTAGATCCATCAAGAGAGTATCTCTTGTATTGTGACAAAGGTGTTATGAGTCAGCTGCATGCTCAGTATTTAAGAGATGCGGGTTTTAAAAATGTACGAGTATATCGACCTTAAGGAACTTTTTTCCAATCAATTGTCGGCTAGAGAGAGTCACACACACTCTCCATTCCCATCAGGTAAATGATAATGGCATATTGTCTATGGTGGGGCTGCTTCAGATCTACCTATGGATTTTTTGCCAAAGTGTCATTATCTTTTATCTCTTCCATCTCTTCTAAGTCATCCACCTCTTTAAATGCCTCAATACGTTGGTTTTTAATGCGTCGTTTATATTTTGAAAGTTCAAAGGATGATCGGACGCCAATCATTCTTTTTTGGATTTTAGTGACATAATTAACGGTTTCATGGCCAATAAATTGTCGCGCTAATATTTCAACATTATAAAACCATTTATATGGGTCTAGTCCACGGGCTTTTGCATCTCTTTGCAGCTTTCGAATGCGTCCTGGGCCGGCATTATAGGCGGCTAAAGAGAAGTTTATTCTATCTTCAGAAGAGTATTCTGGTGATGAGAAATAGTGGTCTCTGATGAATGCAAGATATTTAACACCGGCGTGAATGTTCTCTTCTAAATTTTTTATATTTGGAATGCCGACGGCTTTTGATCTAGCTGTGGAGTATTTTATTTGCATAATGCCATAAGCGCCAGCGGGGCTTTTTAGATGACGTCTAAATTTGGACTCTTGGTAAGCTTGAGAGGCAATCAAAAACCAGTCGAACTCATAAAATTCAGCATATTTTTCGAAATAGTATTGTAAACACGGGGTGGTGTTCAGCGCTGTTAAAGAGAGTGGTGTTTCGACCCAAAAGGTGCTTTTAAAGTATTTTCGGTAGAGAATATTGCCCAATAGGCGACCAGGGGCAGCGTAGTTATAAATAAATGCATTTAAAGATTTTTTAAGCTCTGGCTGGTTGTGATTGGTGGCCCAAGCTATTTGACCTCCATAGTGAAATATAAAATCTTCATGGATTTTTAGATCTGAAAATTTTGCTTGGTAAATATTTGCAATATGACTGTCGATGACCGTGTATTCAAAGAGGCCTGCATTAACCATTTCAAGCAAATCTTCGGCTTCTAGAGCTGGGTCAGCCTGGATGATTTCGAAGCCGGGCAGGCCTAATTGTCCGAGGGCTTGGTTGGCCTGTTCGAGATGGATAGTGTAGCTGCTGTTAGCGACCACGATAACTTGTTGTTCCGAGAGGTCTTCTAGGCGCTGAACAGCCGATAGATTCTTATTTGAAACCAAGATCTCTCGTATATCTTTAATGTAAGGTAAGGTAAAGCTGACCGCTGCCTGTCGCTCTGGAGTGATGGTCAATCCGGAGGCAATTATGTCGCCTTTGCCTGCTTTAAGTTCTGAGAATAATTGATTAAAAGGTCGGGCTAAAAATACAGCATGAGTTTGGTAGCGCTCTTTGCGCGGCCCACGATTT
>JBNJEY010000047.1:0-10222 GCA_051746325.1 Pseudomonadota bacterium | reverse complement strand
TAAAAATATTTAATCTCTTTCAATGATAGGAGTTCAACATGGCAATGAGTTCAACAACAACAACGAAAATTTTGGGTCTTGCCCTACTAGTTTTAGGGATTGGCCTTGCAGTATGGGGGTATCAACTATCGGATTCTGTCGGATCACAAGTAACAGAAGCTGTTACAGGTGCTGAAAGCAATAAGATAATGACTTACTACATTACTGGCGCGATCAGTTTTGTGATTGGTCTCTACCTTTTCGCTAAAAAATAAGACTGGAGGCAATATGGATATCATTAGCTTGATAATATTTATAGCAATTGGTGCGTTGGCCGGCTGGCTAGCTGGAAATATAATGAAGGGAAGAGGGTTTGGTGCCGTAGGCAATATTGTTGTCGGAATTATTGGTGCTGTATTGGGTGGCTTTGTATTCGGTTTGCTCGGTATAACAACAGGCGGCTTGTTAGGCGCTATAGTTATGGCCACGATTGGCGCGGTTATTTTGTTATCTATAATCAGTGTCGTTAAGAGAGTCTAGTTCAAGAGTCACTGACAATAAAGTGACTCTTAATAACTGTTTCAGTAGGAAAATCTTCCTACTGAAATATTTTCAAGTTATTATAGAAAGGGATCGTTTCCCTTTAATTTCATCCAGAATTTTATCTAGCTTTATCTCTTTTTTATCTTATTCTAAATCTGCTTATTGCAAAACAACCAGGCCCGGTCGGTTTTAATCCCACGAAAAACCCAACACAATCCAGAAACCATCGCGTTTTTACTGTGATAAAATATCTGCATTCAAAATTTTAATTTTCAGGAGAAGTCTCATTATGTTAGATGCCTACCGTAGCCACGTTGCAGAACGTTTAGAACAAGACCTGCCGCCGTTGCCGTTAAACGCGGAACAAACTGCTTTATTGGTGGAGTTGATTAAAAATCCACCGGCCGGTGAAGAAACTTTTCTGGTGGACTTGTTAACGAATCGCGTACCGCCTGGAGTAGATGAGGCTTCTTATGTTAAGGCCGGATTTTTAACAGATGTGGCTAATGGCACGATTGCCAATGATTTAATTTCGGCGGAGCAAGCGACCTTTTTATTAGGCACCATGCTAGGGGGCTATAATGTTCAGCCATTGATTAGCCTGCTAGACAGTCCTAAAACCAGTGTAGCAAAAGCTGCAGTGACGGCACTTTCTAAAACATTGTTGGTTTATGATGCTTATCACGATGTGGTTGAGAAGTCTAAAACCAATGAGTATGCGATGCAGGTTATGCAGTCGTGGGCAAATGCAGAGTGGTTTATCAATAAGCCGAAGATGCCAGAGCAAATTACCGTAACGGTTTTTAAAGTCGAAGGCGAAACCAATACCGATGATCTATCGCCTGCGACAGCCGCCTGGTCACGTCCTGATATTCCGCTGCACGCCAAAGAGATGTTAGCCGCACGTATTGAGAATGTTGGTGGCGTGATGGACGAGCTAAAAGCCAAAGGCCATACCGTTGCTTATGTGGGCGATGTGGTTGGAACTGGTTCTTCGCGTAAGTCTGCAATGAACTCTGTGATGTGGTTCTTTGGTGAAGATATTGATTATGTACCCAATAAGCGCCAAGGCGGCGTAGTATTAGGCGGCAAGATCGCACCCATTTTTTTCAATACTGCTGAAGATTCTGGGGCCTTACCGATTGAGTGTGATGTTGACGCGATGAATATGGGCGACGTCATTACCATTCACCCGTACGCGGGTAAAGTGACTAATGAAGCAGGCGAGACCATCTCTACTTTTGAAATTGCGCCAGAGACTATGCCAGACGAGGTACGTGCCGGAGGGCGAGTGCCCTTAATTATCGGCCGTGGTTTAACCGATAAGGCGCGTGCAGCTTTAGGGATGGAGTCTTCTGAAATCTTTATTCGTCCGTCAGATAAATCCCAAGCCAACCACGGCTATACACTGGCGCAGAAAATGGTAGGTAAAGCCTGCGGTATTGCCGGGGTTCGTCCTGGCATGTATTGCGAACCCCATCTGAGCACCGTTGGTTCTCAAGATACCACTGGGGCTATGACACGTGATGAGATGAAAGAGTTGGCTTGTTTAGGGTTCTCTGCCGATTTAGTCATGCAGTCTTTTTGTCACACCGCCGCTTATCCAAAACCGGTTGATATTACATTACAACACTCGTTACCTGACTTTATGACCAGCCGGGGTGGGGTGGCGTTACGTCCTGGTGACGGTGTTATTCACTCTTGGTTAAATCGTCTATTACTGCCTGACACAGTCGGTACGGGGGGCGATTCTCATACACGCTTCCCGATTGGTATCTCTTTCCCGGCAGGCTCAGGCCTGGTGGCTTTTGGCGCCACCTTAGGTGTTATGCCTTTAAATATGCCTGAATCGGTTCTGGTGCGTTTTAAAGGTAAAATGCAACCAGGAGTGACTTTACGCGATTTGGTCAATGCAATTCCTTACCAAGCAATTCAAGAAGGCTCTTTGACGGTTGAGAAAAAGGGTAAGAAAAATGTCTTTAACGGCCGTGTTTTAGAGATTGAAGGGCTTGAATATTTGGCAGTAGAGCAAGCGTTTGAACTGTCTGATGCCTCTGCTGAACGTTCCGCAAACGGTTGTGTCGTGAAATTATCTGAGCAACCTATTATTAATTACTTAAAATCCAATATGGCCTTAATTGACTGGATGGTTGAAAGCGGTTATGCCGATGCGCGTACTTTATTGCGTCGTCGAGATGAAATGCAGGCGTGGATAAATAACCCACAACTGTTGTCATCGGATGCCGATGCTGACTATGCCGCGGTGATTGAAATTGATTTAAATCAAATCAAAGAGCCTATTGTGGCTTGTCCCAATGATCCAGATGATGTGAAGTTACTGTCAGAGGTCGCAGGCGTAAAAATTGATGAAGTCTTTATTGGTTCCTGTATGACCAATATCGGTCACTATCGTGCCGCGGGTAAGGTTCTAGATAAAATGGGCAATGTCCCGACGCGTCTTTGGATTGCACCGCCCACTAAGATGGATGAACGCCAGTTAATCGAAGAGGGCTATTACAGTATTTACGGCCGAGTGGGTGCGCGAACTGAAATGCCAGGTTGTTCATTATGCATGGGGAACCAAGCGCGTGTGGCCGACGGTGCCACTGTCTTCTCTACCTCTACTCGTAACTTCCCGAACCGTTTAGGCAATGGCGCAAATGTCTATCTTGGCTCAGCCGAGTTAGCTGCAGTTTGTGCTGCTTTAGGTAAGTTGCCAACCACCGCTGAGTACCTAAAAGAGGTGGCCATGTTAGATACAATGGGCGACGATGTTTACCGTTACCTACAGTTTGATGAGATGGCAGATTACGAAATAAAGTCGCCAAAAACATTGGCTGAAATCAGTGTTGCAGCCGGTTAATATCCACGTTAAACAGGTGACTGCTACTTGATAAAAACCGCTTCTGACTTAGGTCAGAAGCGGTTTTTTTATGCCTTAAAATCAGCGTGTTAATAAGCTGTCTTACCTGAAATGATGATTAAAAAAGGGAGGATTACCAAAAACAATCTTATTTTAACTCTATCGATCTTATCCATATTTGGCTTTAGTAGGGTAGGGTTCAATGAAGCTACAATGCTGACTTATAAAATGAACCTACAAAAAAGCCCGAAGTAATCGGGCTATTTTGTTTTGCAATTTTGGGTTTTAAGCGTTTAAGCACTTTCAATAAATCGACCAGGCCTGGTCGGTTTATTGAAAATTAGCGAAAATCATCAAACCCTCAGCCTGAATATAAGTAAGGTCTTAGTAACGCCTTAGTGCATAGTGCTTAAATAGAGGGAGAGTTTGCTTGCTGTTTCAGAAGTAATGTCCCCCATTAATGATTCAATTAGGCTTTTCTCACTTTCATAATAACGCACATTTTTAATGCCAACCACGTCACGTGCCACACTGTTTAAATCTGCTAGGCCATCAATCATGCCACTGTCCATCGCATCATTCCCTAACCAAACCAAGCCCGTATAGGTCTCATCGGTTTCTTTAAGACGTTCTCCACGACCTTCACGCACGGCCGCAATAAACAGTTGATGGGTCTTCTCTAATACTTTTTCTTGGAAAAATGCACGACCTGCTTCGTCTTTTGGGCTGAAAGGGTCAATAAAGGTTTTATGTTCACCGGCATGCATTGATCGGTTCTCAACACCCACTTTTTCCATTAACTCCGTAACGCCGAAAGAGCTCATGCGCACGCCAATAGACCCAATCATCGAACCACTATTTGCATAAATTTTATCTGCGGCGACGGCAATATAATAACAACCTGAAGCACATAGGTCTTCAACGACAACGTAAATAGGTTTATTATGCAGTTTTTTCAAACGTGTGATTTCATCATTAATTAAAGCCGATTGCACTGGGCTTCCGCCAGGCGAGTTTGCTTTAATGATGACAGCTTTGCTGGATGGGTTGCTAAAGGCTTCTTCGAGTAGAGGGTTGATTTTTTCGGCACTGACTTTACTGCCCGGCATTATAGGCCCTTCAATTCTCACGACGGCAACATGTTCTTTACCTGCGCCTTCGATACCTTCTAAACTTCCTATGTTTTGAATGGCGAGATAGATAAAGAAAATAATATAACCGGCCACAGCCAATTTTAATAAATTGGCAAAACGTCGAGTCCACCGTTCTTGTTTGACCAGCGATTCGACGGCACCGGCCAAACGATTAAAGTCATTTTCTGATTTTTGAGACTCTTGTTCCATTTTGAATGCCTTATAATGATTTAATAATTTCGATTTAATAATTTCAATTTTTGTCATTCTACCTTGTTCGAGTCTATGACCCAAGAAAATACAGCTAATTTAAAAAATATCCCATCTGCCAAAAGTGAGACAGAAGATCTTCAAGCCACCCATATTGTGGCAGGGGATCTGTCGCCTGAGGATAAGTTGGTATGTGATCTGTCCGAGTTTGATATAGAGGCTTTCTTAAAACAGTTAACTCAGCGACCTGGCGTCTATCGGATGTTGAATAAAAAAGGGGTGATTATCTATGTCGGTAAGGCCAAAAATCTAAAACGCCGTGTCAGCAGCTATTTTAAGAAACAGCATGGCGAGATTAAGACCGCCTCGATGGTCTCCCAGGTTGCCAAAATAGAGGTGACGGTAACCGATACAGAGAGTGAGGCCTTAATTCTCGAAAACACCCTGATTAAACGCCATAAACCTAAATACAATATTCTGTTTAGAGATGATAAATCCTATCCCTATATCTATGTTTCTACAGGCAAGGACTATCCAGCACTCAGTTACCACCGTGGCGCGAAACGCCGAGTAGGTGAGTATTTTGGGCCTTTTCCAAACGCCTCAGCGGTTCATCAAACCCTGCAGGCTTTGCAAAAGATTTTTCCCGTTAGGCAGTGTGCCGAAAGTGTTTTTAACCATCGATCACGCCCGTGCCTACAATACCAAATTAAGCGCTGTTCTGGCCCCTGTGTCGAGGGGTTGGTGACCAAAGAGGCTTACCAAGAAGATGTTGAGCATACGCTGATGTTTCTGCAGGGCAAAAGCTTTAGGGTGATTGAAGTCCTAGGTGAAAAGATGGAGCGCGCAGCGGACTCTTTAGAGTTTGAGAAAGCGGCACTGTATCGGGATAAGGTCGCCGCTTTAAGGGCGATACAGAGTCAGCACCTGATTAATCAACCAGGTGCCAAGGATATCGATGTGATTGTCACGGCTGAACAAGCCAATCAGGTGTGTGTCTGTTTAATGATGTATCGCGGGGGTAATCTGTGGGGCAGCGAGCACTTCTATCCAAAATATATGGACTCAGCCCAAGAGCAAGATGTTTTAGCGGCGTTTGTCGCGCAACATTATCAATCTCATCCGATTCCCGCTGAAATTCTACTGCCCATTAAATTAACCGAGCAAGCGGGGTTGGAGCAGTGGTTAAAAGACAAACGACCGGGCCTGGTCAAAATCAAACAACCAGTACAGCAGACGGCTAAAAGCTTAATCAAGTTGGCGCAAACTAATGCCAATGCCGGATTAAAACAACATGTTACCCAGAAAGCGACTCAGGCAGAGCGCGTTAAAGCCCTGCAAGAAGTTTTGGGATTAGTGAACCCGCCCAACTATATGGAATGTTTTGATATTAGTCATACCATGGGCGAGTTGACGATTGCCAGTTGTGTTGTCTTTGTAGAAGGCATTCCAAACACTCAAGCCTATCGAAAATTTAATATCTCAGGAATTACCGGGGGCGATGACTATGCGGCTATGAATCAAGTCTTGGAGCGTCGCTACAGTCGTTTAAAGACAGAGTCGGCCCAGTTGCCAGATTTAATTGTCGTCGACGGCGGTAAGGGGCAGTTAAACCAAGCCATTGAGGTTCTCAAGGGGTTGGAATTAGAGAGTGTGCCTTTGGTCTCGGTGGCTAAAGGCGAGGGGCGTAAGGCCGGTTTAGAGATTTTGTATACTCCCTATAATATGCAAGGAATCGATTTAGAGTCGGATGATATTGCATTGCACCTAATTAACCATATTCGCGATGAAGCCCATCGCTTTGCCATTACGGCGCATCGCGCTAAACGCACCAAAGCGCAGACTCAATCTAACTTGGAATCCATCGAAGGGATTGGCCCGAAAACCCGTAAAATATTACTGTTACATTTTGGGGGCTTAACCGAAGTGAAGCAGGCCTCTATTTCTGAGTTAAGTAAAGTCAAAGGCGTGAGTCAGGATAAAGCACAACGAATCTATGACTTTTTTCACGGCAGTTTATAAAAGTTGAGTTGAATCACCTTAATTTTTCTTAGCTTATGGTAGAGTAATCACAATATCAATTTATTTGAGAAAAAGAAAAATTATGAATTTACACTCCCTCCCTATGATGATGACCTGGTCTCGTGTTGTTTTAATTCCGGTATTTTTGATCTGCTACTATGCGCCGATAGAGGACGCTCGTTTTTGGGCTGGTATGGCCTTTATGGTGGCCGCCATTACGGATTGGTTCGATGGCTATTTAGCCAGAAAATTAGGCGCTGATAGTAAGCTTGGTGCTTTTCTGGATCCGGTTGCGGATAAATTGATTGTGGCTGCGGCTCTGATTGTGGTCGCAGCAGAATATCACGACAATATTTATGTGATTATCTCAGCCGTTTTAATTATGATGCGCGAAATTAGCATCTCAGCCCTTCGTGAATGGATGGCCCAGAACAATGCACGTGATGTGGTTGCCGTGTCGCAGTTGGGTAAACTTAAAACAGCTTCACAGCTGGCCGCATTGACTTGGTTGGTATACGGTGGCGAGCTATGGGGCGTGAATTGGGGTGAACTTGGTTTCCCAATGTTGTACTTTGCAGCAACTCTGACGGTGATTACTTGGATCCAATATACCAAAGCCGCACTCCCTGAAATCATCCGTGCAACAAAATCATAAGGATAATTTTGTTTTAGGGCTTAAAGCCTACGTAAACTGAATTTTCTTTTTGAACTTTTACTAAAAATTGCTTGACGTTTAAAGTCGATCCCCTATAATACGCCCCATCAAGCGGGAATAGCTCAGCGGTAGAGCACAACCTTGCCAAGGTTGGGGTCGCGAGTTCGATCCTCGTTTCCCGCTCCAAATATGTATTGGCGGAATAGCAAAGTGGCTATGCAGTGGATTGCAAATCCATCTACCTCGGTTCGACTCCGGGTTCCGCCTCCATTTACATTTGGAAAGATTGATAAATTTCGACTTAGCATTTTTATAATGTTAGCTATCTGCCCAGGTGGCGAAATTGGTAGACGCAAGGGACTTAAAATCCCTCGGTGGTAACACCGTGCCGGTTCGAGTCCGGCCCTGGGCACCATATTCTAAAAACCTGTAACGTTATGAAACTTAACGGGTTTTTCGTGTTTTAAAGCTCAGATTTTTTGTGTTTGTTGGTACAAAACTGCACTTAAAACTGGGCAAAAAACATCGCGGCGCAATCAGCGGCGTAATGACTGTTTTTTGTCTCCTTAAAGGAGATGGAATCATGGGTATTTCTAAGACCAAAAACGCAAGCTTCAAAGCAACAAAAATGGTTAGTGGTGTTCGCTACTACAAAACCTTTCCCACCAAAGAACAAGCCGAAGACTGGCTTGAACTCTTAACACACCACAGCAAAGAAAATACACTCGGTAAAGTTGCACGTGAAGAGTTGTCTCAAATTGACTCTATGCGCATGCGTGAATCTATTCCAAGCTTTTCTGATGTGTGCTCTGACTATTGCATTGATTTTAAAGCAACTGGCCTCAAAGACGAAAAACGTCTCGATCAACTTAATGCATTTACCAAGATCTTCGGTGATTGGTCCATTACCGATGTTAGCCGGATTATGGTTGAAAATGCCCTAGATGATATTCAGGAAGAAAAGAGCTTAGCTTCACCAACGGTTAATCGTTATCAGTCTGCCATCTCATCTGTTTTTAAATGGGCGGCTTCGCAGCGTAAATACCGTGAATACCAGCTTGTAAACCCAACTCGGGACATTATTAGGCGCAAAGAGTCAGCGGGGCGCGAGACGTATTTAAGTAAAGAAGAGCAAGCAAGGCTTTTGGCAGAAGCTAAAAAATCAAAATGGAAAGGCTTGTATCTCTACTTGTATTTATTGCTTTTGACAGGAGCTAGACGTACCGAGGTCATCAAATTGCGTTGGGAAAATATTGATTTTAATGAGTGTATTCTGACCTTTAAAGATACAAAAAACAAAAGCGATCATTCTCTGGCCTTGCCAAAAGGGGTCATTAAGATGCTTAAAGAGTGGGAAAGCTCAATACCGCTTTCCAGCTGGGTATTTCCATACATACATGATCCACGAAGACCATTTATGAATTTTGATAACTACTGGCGTAAATGCCGTTCTAATGCAGATATGCCTACTGGCTTGAGACTACATGACATGCGTCATACAACGGCATCGACAATGTTGCAAGATGGCTACTCTCTTGAAGAAATTAAGCATACTCTTAATCATAAAAGTACGTTGATGACCAACCGCTATGCACACCATGCAAAAGTCGTACAAACAACTGCTAGTCGAGATTTTAGCTACACCTCCACTCAAGATTGATACTCTATAAATGGCACTTAATAGTGCCATTTCGAACTCCTCAAACTCCCTATCCAATTTGTAAATAAATAAATTTCTTTTGATCTTTCTCGATACAGCCCGCTATAGGTCGATATAAGCATACAACCCCATAAACATGCCCATTTTGCTATAGGTTTAAATTTCTATATGGATTGCAACGGTTGTAATCTATGCCTGTACCAGCAAACACAAACGATTATGAGTCATTTTTGTTAGATTATTTTTGTAGTAAAGAAGAGGAATAAATAAATGAAAAATCATTTTGAAATAGAAAAGTTAGTGCAGCTTAAAAAAATGGCTGAAGACATTGCACCTTTTTTAGGTTTGCAACCTAAGTCGATTATGCAGCAAATAAATCGACATAGTGAAGATTTATTAAAGCGTAAAATTATTTTTAAGACGAGAGGTAAAAGCCGCTTAATTGATCCTGAAAAGTTTATTGATTGGTATGTAAAACATTAATTATTGGGTAAATTTGGAGTGTTAACACTTTCTGGCCTACTACTGCACACCTGAAAGGGTGTTTTAAGGGGTGCAAATAGCCTGTTCTGGTCAAGTAATACCTGACACTTTCCATTATCGACTGGTGTTTCGTACCTAGAGCCGAATAAAGCCTTTTGTATAGGAGTCTATATGTATAGATTCCATTTAATCCCTATCGCATGTATACACACTAGGCAGGTTGCCCATGCGCTCTCCAAGCATTGCCATCTGTGTGACCAGTTTTGAAAATCCGCTGTGTTTTGAGCATAGATGCTCATCCATATACAGTTTGCGATTAATTTCTACCATGATCGAATAAACAGAAGGCGTTTTTTCATAGTGTTCAAGTGGTGTGATGGAACCGGCGAATGGAAAATTTTCTGCCACGCTATAACCTTGTTCTTGAAAAAACTGGAGCATAAGAGCGCTTAAATACTTTGGCGTGTGAAAAGGATCCGTTCCTATGCAAATATCAGGTAGGGGGTTTTCATCTTTAAACCCAGGTTCATACCAACGTTTTTCTGAAGGGAAGGAGTGACAATCAATAATAATCACCTGGCCATTTTTTTTGATTGTTTGATCGACCAATTCACTGAATTTTTCATGGTGTGGTCTGTACAGTAAATTAAGGACCTTCTGGCGGTCATGTTCAT
>JBNJEY010000046.1:0-10376 GCA_051746325.1 Pseudomonadota bacterium | reverse complement strand
GCTTCCAATATTTGACTTCGCTTGGCTTCTGCTGTAATCAATAAAAAAGGTGTCTCTTCTAAATCTTTATCTGCACGAACACGTCTTAATAACTCTAACCCGGTCATTTCCGGCATATTCCAATCACTGACAATAAAGTCATACTTGCCCGTTTGAACCATTGGCCAGGCGGTTGCACCGTCATCTGCTTCATCAAAACGGTGAAAACCCAACTCTCTTAGTAAGTCCTTAACAATTTTACGCATTGTCGAAAAATCATCCACTACTAAAATATTCATCTCTGTGTTGACTTGCATTTTCTGTTCCTTAAAACGCTAACGGGATAACAGACTATTGAATCCAGTCGCCCATTCGTGACCTAATTCTTTTGACCGCCTGGCTATGAATCTGGCTCACTCTGGATTCACTCACTTCTAAGACCTCTCCGATCTCTTTTAAATTTAACTCCTCGTCATAATAGAGGGACATGACCAATTTTTCTTTATCAGGTAGGTTTGAAATCTCATTAACAAGCGCTTGTTGAAAGCCACTTTCAGCAAGTTTCCCGAAAGGCGACATACTCTGACTTGTGATTCTTCCCTCAGCAAGCTCTTCATGGTCGGGTTGATCAATCGAAAGTAACTGGGCCGAGTTAGTATCTTGTAAAATATGGTGATACTCTTTAATTGTCACGCCCATTTCTTCAGCGATCTCTTCATCTCGGGCCTCTCGACCAATCTTTGATTCGACCTGATTGATTGCTTCACTCACGGCACGTGACTTTCGGTAAACTGAACGTGGCGTCCAATCCCCTTTACGAATCTCATCCAGCATCGAACCTCTAATGCGAATGCCGGCATAGGTTTCAAAGCTGGCACCTTGATTGGCATTAAATTTTTGCATCGCTTCAATTAAACCAATAACACCCGATTGAATTAAATCTTCAACAAAAACACTGTCGGGTAATCGACCTTTCAAGTGATATGCAATACGCTTTACCAAAGGTAGATACTGCTCCAACTCCAGCACTTCGCTGGTGGCTTGCTTTTGAACCTGTTCATAAACGGATGTACCTGCCATACTCTACTAATGTCCTGTCTGAAATAAATTTTCAACAAAAAACTGTAAATACCCCGTCGCCCCTCTCGGGATTGGCCATCGGTCAACTTTTTGAGCCAAACTTCTAAAGGCTTTTGCAGATTCACTGTTTGGACGATAGACCGCCACCGGCACTTGTTTTTGTACCGAATCGCGTAAATCATGATCAAAAGGCACGGAACCAAAATAATCTAAGCTGACATCTAAGAACTGTTCGCAGACACGGGCCAGTTTCTCATAAAGAATTTTGCCCTGTTCTGGAGTACGACTCTGGTTCGCGAGTAATCTGAAACGAGTTAATTGATAATCCCGACTCAGTACTTTAATTAATGCATAGGCATCGGTGATGGATGCAGGTTCATCCGTCACGACCACCACGACCTCTTGTGCCGCTCGACAAAAACTGACCACACTGTCGGCAATACCCGCCGCAGTATCGACAATTAAGATATCTAACTCACCATTGAGTTCTGAAAAGGCATTAATGATTCCGGCATTTTCCAAAGCCGTCAATTGAGCCATGCGACGTACACCAGAGGCCGCGGGTATAATTTTTAATCCGGCAGGGCCTTCAACAATAACTTCTTCAAGTGTTTTATCACCATCCAAAACGTGCGACAGATTGTATTTAGTCTGTAATCCTAGCATGATATCGACATTAGCCAAGCCCATATCGGCATCCATGAGTAATACACGGTGTCCAATCTTGCTGAGCGAGACGCCAAGATTAACCGATACATTGGTTTTACCCACTCCCCCTTTTCCACTCGCAACCGCAATCACCCTGACAGGTTGAGGGTCATTAGCACGGACTGTACTCTGGCTTGTTTGCATTGCTCTTAAACCGGCTGCTTGATCATTGAGCATCTGATATCTCCTTACCCATTCCCATACGGAAGGCTTGCTCATCTTGAGCTGAATTTTTATTGTGATGACCTAGCACAATCGCACGGTCAATCAGTTCTCTTATTCTAACGATTTCTAAATCCTCGGGCACTCTCTGCCCATTAGACAAATACATAATCGGTAACTGTTTTTCAATCAGCAGTGTTAGGACATTACCGAGCTGCAAAGCCTCATCTACCTTCGTTAAAACACATCCCTTTAGAATTATCTTCCCAAAGGAATTGACTATGTCGGTCATGACATTCAGCTGTGTTGCGGCTGACATAACCAAATAATTATGCACACTGGTAGCACCTTCATGCCCTGATGTTAACTGCTGAGACAGTTGTAAATCTCTCTGACTCATACCGGCTGTATCAATTAATACCAATTTCTTATGACTTAAAGAGGCCAACAGAGCATAGAGTTCACCCTGCGTACTGGCGATATGCACCGGTACATTAATTAGATCTGCAAAGGTTTTTAATTGCGCTTGCGCACCAATTTTATAACAATCCGTGGTAATCAATGCCAATTCACCCGGACTGTTACGCATAACAAATCGACTGGCCATTTTGGCAATGGTTGTGGTTTTACCTACGCCTGTCGGTCCGACTAATGCGACAATTCCACCCCGCTCGATAACATCTCGCTCTGTCGTTGGTATGCTCGCTTCTATCTTCAAAAGTAAATCTGACCAGGCCTGGTGGCTTTTAGAATCAATGGATTCAACCAATTTTTGACTCAACTCCCAACCGATGCCTAGCTTTAGTAAGCGTTTAATTAAATCGATTGTATGCGGATTGTTTTGTGACTCTTGGCCCCATGCTAGGCCGGATAACTGATTTTCAAGCATTGCACGAACGGCTTTCAACTCACTCGCAATACCAGAGATCTCGGGAGAACCTCCGTTCAGACCTGATTGAGATGGAGCGGATGTTTCTGTCGATTGATAAGTGCTTCTTGCAACCGGAATCTCGTGAGAAGACTGAAACTGGGTTGCTTCTGGATCAAGCGCTGCAACAATTTCAACCCCTTCGGATACATCTTTGGTCGACAAGATAACCGCATCGTCGCCATGTTCATCTCGAACTAAACTCATCGCTTGGCGCATGGTAGGTGCAACGTAGCGTTTAATTTTCACCGTTAGCCTCCCTGTCCTACATTCGCGACAACACTAATTTGTCGGTTTTCTGGCACCTCAGAGTAAGCTAAGATATAGAGCGTTGGCAAACTATATCGAAATAAGCGAGCCAATTGTGCACGTATTTGCGGTGCAACCAGTAAAACAGCCGATTGCCCAGCCATCTCTAACTTTTGACTCTCCTCTTTCAAGGTCAGATGTAGCCTCTCTGCCAGACCAGGCTCAATCGCCAACTGACCTTCAGGTGCCCCTTGAGTGGCTTGAAGCAAAATCTGTTCCAAGCTAGGGTCAAGGGTAATGACTTTCAGTTCATCTTCATGGCCGACAATATCTTGAATAATGGAGCGACCCAATGCGGCACGCACAGAAATCGTTAAAGCGGTGGCATCTTGCGTGCTGCTCGCCTTCTCAGTTAAGGTTTCAAGAATTGTGCGCATGTCACGAATAGAGACTTTTTCACGTAATAAATTCTGTAGCACTCTGACAACAATGGCTAATGGCAGCTTATCGGGCACCAACTCCTCGACTAATTTAGGAGAGGTTTTCTTAAGCTTATCAAGTAGCTGTTGAGTCTCATCATGACCAAATAATTCAAATGCATAATCTTGAATAACCTGACTGACATGGGTCGCAATAACCGTACTGGCATCAACAACGGTATAACCGAGTGCCTGAGCCTGGTCCTGGTCGCTTGGTGCAATCCATACGGCATCTAAACCAAAGGTAGGATCTTTAGTCGCTATTCCAGCAATCTCACCGAATACTTGACCTGGATTAATCGCCAACTCTTTATCTGGAAAGACCTCCCCTTCACCTGAAAGAACGCCCATCAACATCACTCGATATTGATTAGGCTTTAAATCCAAGTTATCTCGAATATGCACAGGTGGCACCAAGAACCCTAGCTCTTGCGAGACTTTGCGACGTACACCTTTAACGCGGTCTAATAACTGGCCGTTCTGAGCTTGATCCACCATCGGAATCAACCGATAGCCGACCTCCAAACCGAGAGTATCGACCGCTTGCACATCATCCCAACTGAGATCAGCAGGCCTATCATCCACTTCTGGTTCTAGCTCCAGTGAGGATTTATCAGGTTTGATTGGTTTCTGTTGTTGGCGATGGATCCAGTAAGCCCCACCGCCTGCGACACTGGCGAAAGTCAAAAAGGCAAAGTTTGGCATCCCTGGAATTAAGCCCATAAAACCAACAATACCAGCCGCTGTGCCTAAAGCCTGGGGTGTTGCGAACATCTGCTCTTGCATCTGTTCGCCCATATCTTTGTTACCGCCTCCCGTGACACGGGTAACAATAATCGCGGTGGCCGTTGAAAGTAATAGTGCGGGGATTTGTGCCACTAAGCCATCTCCCAGAGTAAGAATGGTATAAACCTCTCCGGCCTCTGCAAAGTCCAAATCGTGCTGCCACATACCTATGGCAAAACCGCCAATAAGGTTGATAAATAAAATCAGAATTCCGGCGACAGCATCTCCACGAACGAATTTGCTCGCCCCGTCCATAGAGCCGTAAAACTCGGCTTCTGTTGCGATATCAGAGCGTCTTGTTTGGGCATCTTCCTGCGTAATCAGACCCGCATTTAAGTCCGCATCAATTGCCATCTGCTTACCTGGCATTGAGTCCAGTGTAAAACGCGCACTGACTTCGGCAACTCGTCCAGCACCTTTGGTAATAACAACAAAGTTAATGACAACCAAAATAGCAAAAACCACTAAGCCGACGGCTAAATTCCCACCAATAACAAACTCACCAAAGGCCTCGATAACATGCCCTGCAGCCGCGCCACCGTCATGCCCTTCCAGTAAAATAATACGGGTTGAAGCAATATTTAAAGAGAGTCTGAACAGCGTTGCTAGAAGAATAATGGTTGGGAAAATAGCAAAGTCGAGAGGACGTTTTGCATAAAGCGTCAACATTAGAACCACTAATGATAAAGCGATATTAAAGGTAAAAAAGATATCAAGTAAAAAAGGCGGCAATGGAATGGTCACCATTGCTAATAGTGCTAATACAGCAATAGGAACGCCTAACCCACTGGTCATCGTTTTTTTAATTTGGTTGAATAACTGAGTTAGATCCATTTAAAAATTTAATCTTAGTGTGAGAAATTTTATTCTGCTTGCATATTTTCAGGTATCGGCAACTCAGAAAAATCTAAGTTATCAGCCTTACCATACTCTTTTAACTGGTAGACATAGGCCAAAACGGCCGCCACAGCTTTAAACAGATCATAAGGAATTGGGCGGTCTATTTCTGCATTATAGTACAAAGCTCGCGCCAAGGGGGGGGCTTCTACAATGGTTATATTGTTTGCCGTGGCAATCGTTCTGATTTGCGCGGCCATAAAGTCCGCTCCGGAGGCTAAAACAATCGGTTCCTGCATATTATCTGGGTCATATTGTAGCGCCACTGCGAAATGCGTTGGGTTGGTTATAATAACATCGGCATCGGGCACTTTTTGCATCATTCGACGTTGTGACATTTCATGTTGAACCTGACGAATTCGACCTTTTACTTCAGGATTCCCTTCTTGCTGCTTATACTCCTCTTTCACCTCTTGCTTCGTCATTTTCAGCTGCTTATTGTGCTCATAAAGCTGAAAAGGCACATCTATTGCCGCCACAATCAGAAGCGATAAGCAGACAAAAATAAAAGCTTCAACAATCAAAGTGCCGGCATGCCCTAATGCGAAATGTAAAGGCTCTATACCGAGTGCCAGAACCTCTCCAAAAGTCGTATACAAAAAATAGACAGCAACGACCATCACCAAACTAAATTTAGCGAAGGCCTTGAACAACTCCATTAAAGCTTTTGTTGAAAACATGCGCTTAAGGCCAGAAACAGGATTTAATTTACTAATCTTCGGTGCCATCGCTTTTGCACTCAAAGACCAACCACCCAATAAAAGAGGTGCCACTAAAGCGATTAACATCATTAGCAATAGAAAAGGTAAGATTAAATAAACGGCCTCCAGCATAATCGCGCCAATTAAATCAAACATTTTCAATTGATCAAATGCCAGAGAACGCTCAAAGCTCAGACCTTTGGTTAGAATTATTTTAAAACTAGCCAGCATCTCTTTGCCGTAGAACATAAAGAAAAGTGCCGCAGAGAGCGTTAATAATAGGGTCGTTAACTCTTTAGAGCGTGGAACTTGGCCCTTATCCCTGGCATCTTTGAGCTTTTTCTCGGTGGGTTCTTCGGATTTTTCAGAACCATCAGCATTTTCAGCCATCCACTTAAGCTCCGGTTAATCGCAATTGTGTAATGACGTCCATCGCCCGATGAATCAACTCTTGTAGATGCGGCAAGATCAGAGGTGTCGTCAAAGACAACATGACCAGGCCTGTTAACAAGGTGACCGGAAAACCCACTGCAAAAATATTTAAGGCGGGCGCGGCTCTCGTAACCACACCAAAAGCGACATTGATCAATAATAGTGCCGTAATCGCAGGCAGTGAGATTAAAACCCCAGCGGAGAACATATAACTGCCAAACTCGACAATAAGTCGAAGACTTTCTCTATTCAGAAAGGAGGTGCCAATGGGCAAATATTCAAAACTATCCACTAGCATTTGAATCACTAATAGATGACCATTAAGCGCCAGAAAGAGGAGTGTCGAAATAATCGTAAAATACTGTGAAACAATGGGCGCTTGAGAACCGGTACCTGGATCGACCATTGAGGCAAAGGCCAAACCCATCCCCATCGCAATCATATGTCCTGCAACAACAAATGCCTGAAAGACAACTAAGAAGACGACCCCCATAGCCAAACCAATTAAGACTTGCTGCAGGATAAACAGCACGCCCTGCCAGGTCAGTGGGTCGACGGGTGGGGGAAGCGATAAGGAAGGTGCGACCGCCATCGTAATAAAGAGGGTAAGAAATAGTTTAGCTTGAACTGGAACGGCCCGAATGCCATAGATAGGCATAATAGAAAGCATTGCACCGATGCGCACAAAGGGATAGAAATACAGACCAACCAGCTGTAGAAACTCTGGATAGCTAAATGACATCAGCCTAACCTATCATAGCTGGAATATTTAGATAAAGCTCTCGGGTGAATGAGATTAAGGTCGTTAACATCCAAGGCCCAGCCAAGACTAATGCGATGCCGATAACGGCTAACTTAGGGATAAAGCTCAGCGTCATTTCATTGATTTGAGTGGCGGCCTGAAACATGCCCACTAACAGACCCACCAATAAAGCTGGAATTAACAAAGGAGCCGCTAACATAGTGACGACCTCAAGCATTCGTTGTCCAAGCGTTAAAACAAATTCCTGTTGCATCAGATGCCTCCCGGCACGACAAAGCTGTTAGCAATCGTTCCCACCACCAACGCCCAACCATCAATTAACACAAAAAGCATCAGCTTAAAGGGTAACGAGATAATCATTGGGGAAAGCATCATCATCCCCATCGACATCAGTAAACTTGCTACCACCAAGTCGATAATTAAAAATGGGATAAAGAGCATAAAGCCAATCTGGAAGGCTGTTTTTAGTTCGCTGGTCATAAATGCTGGAATAAGCACCTTAAACGGCACGTCCTGAGGATTGGTGAGTGTCACATCCGCCATCTCGGCAAACATGCCCAAGTCATCTTCACGTGTTTGCTGCAACATAAATTGATGCATTGGACCTGACCCAAGCTCAACCGCATCTTTAAACTGGATCTGCTCCTCCATATAAGGGCCAACAGAAACATCATATATTCTATCGAACACCGGGCCCATAATAAACAGCGTTAAAAATAACGACAAGCCGATTAAGACTTGATTGGAAGGTGTCTGCATGGTGCCAAGCGCTTGGCGAAGTAATGCCAGAACGATAATAATACGCAAAAATGAGGTTGTGGCAATCAATACCGCTGGCAATAACGTTAGCCCCGTCATGAGCAACAGGACTTGCATCGTTAAGGTGTAGTCTTGAGCCCCTGTCGCATCGGTTTCTACCGTAAATGCAGGAATGCCAGGCATCGCCCATGAAAGAAGGGGGAATAGACCTAAAAAAAGAAAAACAAGCGGTTTAAGTATCTGCACGTGGACTCTTTTTAGTATCCCTTGATTTTAACGCATCTTGCAGTCGTTGAGAAAACTGACCACTAATCGGCACATTATCCTTTACTTGGACAAGTTCTTCAAGCTGATGTAATGTCGAAATTTGATTCGACGTCACCCCCACCAAAATCTGCTCTTTACCGACTTGAAGCAGCATAATTCTTTCGCGTTGACCGACCGATAAGGTCCCAATTACCTTTAGGTGACCATCTGCCACACCAGGAAAACGACCATAGCGCCTCAATAGCCAGGCCGCGACAAAGATAATCAGTAGCACGAGAACCAGTGACACCAAAATCTGTCCAAAATACTCACTAGGACGCGTTACAGACTCTCCCACAGCGGGTAGTTCAGCTGCGAAACTCGAGGCTGAGAAAAAAAGAGACGGCAATAGTGACCAGACCTGGTAGCTTTTGAACATTATTTTAACTTCTTAATGCGGTCTTGAGGACTCACAACATCCGTCAGGCGTACACCAAACTTGTCATTAATCACAACCACTTCACCATGCGCGATCAAGGTCCCATTGACCAGCAGATCTAAAGGCTCTCCTGCTAGACGGTCCATCTCTACGACCGATCCCTGAGTGTAGGAGAGTAGATTTCGAATCGAAACCTTGGCCCGCCCAATCTCCAGTTGCAGAGTCACCGGAATATCCAGTAAGACATCCAAATCTACTCTATTTTTGCTGTCTCCGCGATCTGCTGCTAACTCATCAAAGGCTGCAGAACTAATGCTCTCTGCATCAGCACTGGCATCCGCCTGCTCGGATAAAGCGGCTCCCCACGGATCATCATCCATGGCGCCAGCACTCTCTTGGTCAGCTAATGCATCACCCCAAGCACTCAAATCTTCTTCATCACTCATTGTTCCACTCCTTAACATTCCCTACCGTTGGCTCATGATAAGCCGGGTGATGTAATATTTTTTCTATTTTGACTGCTTTTTTATTGTTACTTTCACCAATTTGGCCATGTACAAAGGCGATTCCTTCGGCTTTGATCGTAACCTGTTTTGGCATTTCAAGCGGAATAATGTCGCCTTTTTCCATTTTCATCAAGTCATCCATGCTCATCTGTAACTCGGCCAGATTGACACTTAAATTAATTTCAATATTCTTCGCTTCTTCTTTAAGCGTTCTTGACCAACGGTTATCGCTTTCACCCTGTAGGTTCTGCATGCCCTCTTCAAGCTTATCTCGGATGGGTTCAAGCATCGCATAAGGCATAACAATATCGACTCGTCCCTCAGCACCTTCAAAGCGCACATTGATTTGACTCACGACGATCATATCGGTTGGATCAACAATGCCAGCAAACTTGGGGTTCATCTCAGAATGCATATATTCGATCTCAATATCCATAACAGGCCCCCATGCCTTACGGAGGTTTTCGGCTGAAATATCTAAAATACTGCGAACCATGCTCATTTCGACTGGAGTATATTCACGCCCTTCAATTTTAAAAGGTAATAACCCGGTACCACCAAAGTAAATATCGACGGCAGTAAAGATCAATTTCGAGTCCAATGTAAATAACGAAACACCATTCAGTGGATTAATACGGTAAATATTCAAACTTGTCGGCACGAAAAGATTTCTTAAGTAATCAATCATTTTAATGATTTTAACTTCGCCGGCAGTGACTTCAACACTCGCCATAATCATTTCATTAAAATGGCGCTGAAAGCCTCTTGCAAAGCGTTCATTAATAATATCTAAGGCGGGTAAACGCCCACGAACCATACGCTCTTGGTTGGTAAAATCATAAGATTTAGCACTGCCGCCAACTGAAGAATCATCCTCAGTTTCAACATCGCCGCCCCCCATACCTTTTAAAAGCGCATCAACTTCATCTTGACTTAAAATATCATCCATTTAGAAGGCCTTATTGCATGACGAAACGTGTCAAATAGACGTCTTCAATCAAATCTGGGTAAATTTTATGTTTCTCTAACACTTTACGTGCCACCTCAAGAATTTCTGTTCTTAAAAGATCGGGCCCATCAGGTTTATTCAAGTCGGTAAAGTGCTGGTTACGTAATAGTCTTTGAATATCATTCTTGAGGATAGGCCGCAAACTCTCCATCTCGCCATTTGCGCCTACAACAGGTAGATAATAGGACATAAACTGCAAATCGACCGCTAAAAACTTCGCCTTACCATTGCCGTTAAAGTTCACGACAAATTT
>JBNJEY010000045.1:0-10519 GCA_051746325.1 Pseudomonadota bacterium | reverse complement strand
AAAAGCTTATTGAATGATTTCAACCTCAACACGACGGTTTGCAGCACGACCGGCTTTCGTCATATTGTCAGCCACTGGAGCAGATTCACCCATACCTGTCACAATCATGCGAGAAGGGGCAACACCTTTATTCCCTAGGTAGTCAGCAACTTCTTGCGCACGTTCTTGAGAAAGCACTTGGTTATAACTCTCTGGCCCGATGCTGTCAGTGTGACCTGTAATAGCAACTTGACAACTACAGTCACGATTCAGATATGCTGCGAATTCATTAAGCTCAGGGATATCTACTTTTTTGACATCATAGTCGTTAAAGTCAAAGTGGCTAGTGTACTTAGGGGGAACAGGTATAACCTCTGGCGCAGGTTCTACGAATGCGACGGGTTCAGGAGCAGGTTCTACTACAACTGCAACTGGCTTAGGCTTGGGCTCTTCAATGCCTTCGCACTTATTAATAGCCGCTTCAACTGTCCAGTTGATAGTGCGGACACAACGGTTCAAAGAATCACGCACAACATCACCATCGGAGTCGATAACGTAAGCGCCTTTACCATTGTCTTTAATATCACCAGGTTCTATTGCTTGAGAATTGGCCTGTGTGCCAAAGGCCGCCAGAGATAAAATCGCTACAAGAGAGAGTAATTTAGTATTCATAAGAAAATCCTTAATATATTTAAAAAGATTGAGTTTGCAGTCATTAATATACCATTCAGTTATAACTCTGTATAGTTGATATTACTAATCAATAGGCGCTTAGTTGCAGTTGTTAGCGTAAAAGTTACGCATGATTAATTTTTTGACTTATTTACTTCTTTGGAAGGTGTGGATGGCACGCCAAAAAGGGTGAAATTTTACCGGTTTTTTGACATCGATCCTATTTATGTATGCAAAGGCATGCAAAGCTCTCTATTTCAATCATTTGAATGGGATATCTTTTGGACGGATAAATCGCACCAATTTACCATCACCCTGTTCAAGAGCGTGCCAGTCTTGTGGCAGAATAAAGTGTGCCAGTGAGGCGGTCGGAAAAAGGTGGATTGCATCTTCTTCAGGCTCATTGTGCAAAAATCGATAGAGATACTCTAATCCGGGGTTGTGGCCAATAATCATTACGCGCATAGCCTCTGGCGCCTCGGCAAGTATCTTTTGTAAGGTACTCAAGTCGGCCAGATAGAGCTCATCTACGGTAACCTTATTGGCTGGACATTCGCTGCAGATACGGCGAAGCGTCTGTTGTGCTCTTTTCGCTGGCGAGGCCAATATTAGATCTGGCATTAAGTTCTGAGACCTTAACCACTTGCCCATTTTTAGAGCACTCTTTTTACCCTTGTCTGACAGCGGTCGGTTAATATCCATCAGATTAGATTGCTTCCAATCCGATTTGGCATGTCTTAGTAACATTAATTCACGTAATTTACTGGCCATTTAAATATTCTGCCATATTAAGTACTAAGGTATTTGAACGGACAATTTTACTGTCAATAATTTTGATAAGAGCTGTCATCGATTTACCCAATGCCATATTCTGAACGATAGGCTTGCATCGCATCCAGATAGTGTTGGCTTAAAGGGTCATTAGACTGGGCCAGGTAATCAATTATATCGTTTAAAGTAATAATGCTGATAACAGGGATGCCATATTCTTGCTCCACCTCTTGAATGGCCGAAAGACTTCCCTTGCCTTTTTCCATGCGGTCTAAAGCGATGACGACCCCAGCCGGTTTTGCCCCGTTAGCCGTGATAATATCCATCGCTTCTCGAATGGCGGTCCCAGCGGTAATGACATCATCGATAATCAAAACATTGCCTTGTAATGGATGGCCGACAATATTGCCACCTTCACCATGCTCTTTGGCCTCTTTGCGGTTAAAGGCATAAGGTTTGTCGATATTAAAATCCACTGCCAAGGAGACGCTGGTGGTTGCGGCAAGTGGGATGCCTTTGTAAGCTGGACCAAATAAAACATCAAATTCAAAATTAGACTCTTTTATAGCACTCGCATAGCCTTTGGCGAGCGTGGCTAACTGAGAACCTGTATTGAATAGCCCGGCATTGAAGAAATAGGGGCTGATACGCCCAGATTTAAGAGTGAACTCCCCAAGCTTTAACACACCGGTTTGCATGACGAATTCGATAAATTGATTTTTATTCATTTAGAGTAGGGCTTTTTGCTTTTAATCGAGTAGAGCAATATCTTACTCCAAGCCATTCCTGACACCAAATTTTTATGGGTTTTTTGCGCTCTTTAAGAAACAGAAGGCCGCTAAGAGGGCTTTTTAATTTGCAAAAGGCGGTAGAGGGTGGAAAAATACGGCAAAGATTTGAGCTTATCTCGACTCAATCCCAGCAAACTCTTTTAATGTCTGAATCTCCTGTGCCCAAATTGAGGGGTCAACGGTTTCTAAAATCATCGGGATGCCATCAATTCGACTGTCGGCCATCAGTTGTTTAAATGGGTGCCAGCCAATTTCACCCTGGCCTAGGCTGTGGTGACGATCCAGTTTTTGTCCTAAGCCCGCTTTAGAGTCATTAAGATGCATGCCTTTAAGGTATTCAAAACCGACCACCGATTCAAAATCCGCCATTACGCCGTCATAGTCATTGCGTAGGTCATAGCCTGCAGCATAGGCGTGGCAAGTATCAATGCAGACGCCAATACGCGTTTTATCTTCGACCTTGTCAATAATATGTGCGAGTTGTTCATATTTATATCCCAGATTTGATCCTTGTCCAGCCGTATTCTCTATGACCGCTGTAACGCCTTTTGTTTGCTCCAAAGCAAAGTTAATGGAGTCTGCAATGTAGTCCAAGCAGCACTCTTCGCTTATTTCTCGTAGATGACTTCCAGGATGAAAGTTCAGTAGCGTAATGCCGAGTTGCTCGCAGCGCTGTAACTCATCAATAAAAGCATCGAGAGATTTTTGGCGTTTATCATTGTCGGGATGTCCCAAATTAATAAGGTAGCTGTCGTGTGGCAGTATCTGCTCTGGGCCATAACCGTAGCGTTCACAGTTGGCTTTAAATTGCACAATGCTGCTTTCAGATAAGGGTTTTGCCGTCCATTGGCGTTGGTTTTTTGTGAATAACGCAAACGCTGTTGCGCCAATTTCATGGGCTCTTAAAGGAGCATTCTCAACACCGCCCGCAGCGGAAACATGGGCACCAATATATTTCATAAAACGAATTAACTCCTTGGGTTATAGCTTATTAAATATTCGTAAATCCAAAATAGTCTGCTAGAAATTCCATCTTGGCACGTTATCTGCGTTATACAATATAATAAGAGGCAATAAATTGACACTTGGGTGTATATAGCACGACTGAAGAGACTCCTCTCGTGCAAAGGTCTCACACAATTGAAACACAAGGAGAGCGGTATGGCGATTGATTTAAGAAAAGTAGAGCCTTTAGGCTCTAAAAGTGTGTTGTTAGAACAAGCGATGCGTCGTCAAAGAGGCAACAGTGACAATCAAATGAATAAGAACCGTTTTAATGATATTGATATGTCTGACATGATTACGCCTGATTTCCAATGGCTTAATGAAGATAAAACGGCTATTCAAGGGCTGGTAAAAGAGATGGATGCCTCGATTGGTCTACTGGCCAGTCAGATGCGCAATGTGGAAGAGAAGTCAAAAAAGTCGACAGTGGCGATGGAGAAAGAGCAGCAACTTTTATTTAAACAGATACGCACTTTGAATGGCTTATTGAAAAAACAGATTGATATTTTTAGCGCGGTTGAACGGCAAATTTCTAATATCGAGATGAAACAGAATAATCTTGTTCCGCAAATTGGCTTAGGTCTGGTTGCCGGTTTAATGTCCGCCATAACCATTTTGGCAACAGCACCTTGGTTAACGGTATTGATGGAAAGCATTCGATAGTGTCGAGTGGATGCCAGCTTTTCGACTCATATCCAATATTAAAATATCACAGGTGAAATCGCTATTTAACTTTAACCAGGCCTGGTTAAATCATTAAGCATGTTAAAATGCGTCAATTGAATCCAGTCTGTGAGTGCTTTTGGAATGCGTTTTCGTGTTATCTTTAATCAAAACATTACCCATCTTTGTGAAGATAAAGCCCTTTATCATCTGGGATTACAGCCCGAAAGCGGCCAACAACTTGATTATCAACCTGGCGACTGGTTAAGGCTACAAGCGGTTAATCAACCCGAATGGGTCGAGGCCATATTGGCAGAGTTGTCCCTGACTGGTAAAGAGTTCATCGAATTACGTCGTATTGGCCGTGTTTCGGTTGAACAGGCGTTAACCCATTACCTAGAGATATCACAGCTAAATCCGGCGATTCTCAATAAAATTCAGCGCCAATATGGCTTAGGCGACTGGCTTGATAGACAAGCGATGATGGATTACGCCAGAGGCAAGGATATTCTGGATCTATTGCAAACCTTCCCCTCGCTTAAAGCCTTAGGGCTTGAGTTTCTTAAGCTACTCTCTCCTTTAGCACCCCGCTATTACTCCATTGCTTCGGCACCGATTGCCGTGGGCAACACGGTACATCTGCTGGTGAAGTTAGTCACCTATTTACCTGAAGACGGGAAGGGTCTCGCCAATCGTAGACATTATGGTGTCGCCAGCTATTGGGTTAGCCAGCTCCAAGCCGAAGATCTGGTTGAGGGTGAGATTAAGTCCAATCCCACTTTTAAACTTCCGCTGGACCCGGCCACACCCATTATTATGATTGGCGCGGGGACCGGAATTGCACCCTATATCGGTTTTATACAGCAACGTGTTGCCGATAACGCCAGTGGGCAAAACACGCTCTTTTTTGGTGAAACTCATCAGGCCTGCTCATTTCTATTTGCTGATTATCTGCAACTGCATCAGAAAACGGGGCAGCTAAACCTATTTTGCGCTTTTTCAAGAGATCAAGCAGAAAAAATCTATGTGCAAAATCTTATGCAGCAGCAGGCAGAGATGCTTTGGCAACAAGTCGAGCAGGGTGCCATTATCTATATTTGTGGGGACCAATGCCGTTTAGCAACGGCGGTTGAAAACAGTTGGATTGAGTTGATTATGCAGTTTGATAAGGTGGATTTACCAAGCGCAAAGAGCATCTGGCAGGCCTGGCGAAAACAGAGGCGTGTGCAGTTGGATGTCTATTAAAAAGTGAAAGCTGACTTGTGTGATTTTATTCTAAAGAAAGCTTTAAGCCAATCGCATTTAGGCGTTTGGCTTCGATCTCTAAATCCATGCGTGTTAATGGGTGGTCTTGTAACCAGTTCTCTTCAAACTCTAGGTGAATATGGTTTTTATTCTCAATGTAAAGTAGCGGGTCTGCTTGTTCGAAATCTCGGCCACGGTGAATGCGAACCGCTAAGCGCAGTAATACCGTTAAATAAATCTGCTGTTCGGCGGTCGTTTCATCGAGCTCACTATAGACTGTCGCATTGAATTTTCCGCGATGGTTTAACATCATGGCACTGAGCATCTGCTTTTCCTGTTGGTCAAACCCTGGCATATCAGCTTGTTTAATCAGGTAAGCACTGTGATAGCGATAACGTCTGTAACTGATGGCAATACCACATTCATGAAGCATGCTCGCCCAATTTAACAGACGTTTTAGATCATAATCAGTGGAACGTAATTTCCAGGTATTGTGGGTTTGTTTAAAGAGCGCTTTAGCGGTTTTTGCAACATGAGTGGCTTGCTTCAGGTCAACGCGCATCCACTGCTGCATGGCGCTCACACTTACTTCTCGAACATCTTCAGCATAAAGTCTACCGAGCGTATCAAAGACCAGTCCTTCACGTAGGGCATTGGCTGAAACTTGCATCTGTTCAATCCCAAGCTCCATAAAGGTCGCCATTAAAATGGCTAAACCACCGGCCAATACTGGACGACGTTCATCCTTTAAGCCTTCCAGTTTAAGGGTGTCTGCCGATTCGGCTTTAATGAGCACGGCGGCGAGTTTTTCCATTCCTGATAAGGTTATACCAGACTCTGACCAGCCATTTAACTCTAAAATCTGACCAATGGACTTAATCGAGCCTGAAGCACCAATGGCGCTGTTCCAGCCCAAATTTTTGAGCTTAATTCGATGGGGTCTGAGAATTTGACGACATTGAGAGATGGCGAAGTTCATGCGCTCTGTGCTGATCTTTCCTTTGGGAAAACAGCTTTGGGTAATACTAACGCAGCCCATTTCAGTGCTGGTAAGATGGCTACTCTCAAATCCTTTGCCAATAATATATTCAGTACTGCCACCGCCTATATCCATGACCAGTCTCTGTTCATCATTGGCGGCTAAACCATGAGCAACACCTAAGTAGATTAGACGCGCTTCTTCTTGGCCTGCAATGATTTTAACGGTGTGCCCAAGCACTTGTTTGGCTTGATTTAAAAATTCATGGCTATTTCGGGCATTACGTAATGTATTGGTGCCCACGGCACGCACATTTTGAGCGGGAATGCCTTTAATGAGTTGTCCAAACCGCTCCAGGCATTCAATACCCTGTTGGAAGGCTTTGTCCGTTAATTTGCCATTTTTGTCCAGGCCAGAGCGTAAACGTACCATCTCTTTATGCTTATCGACTACCTGCATCTGACCATGCACTTCACGAGCGATAATTATATGAAAGCTGTTCGAGCCTAAATCAATCGCGGCATAGAGTGATTGATCTGTGTCACTCTCTAGTTCAGGGGGATTTTGAGTCTGTTTTGGCATTTTTTATCATCTTGTAAATCGTGCAAATTGTTTGGGGGGCATTCTACCCGGTTTAGGCGGTTTAACCCAATAAACGATTTTATAAAGTGTTTGAATTTTAGAGGAGGTCGGTCTCTAACTAGCTGTATTTCTCAATTAACGCTTGCTGAGCATTAAAAGGCGTTTTTCCATTTTGTGGTTTGCGAATATATGAACCATCTGGTTGGAGTAGCCAAGCACTGGTATTATCTTCTAAATAGATCGCTAAACCTTCTGTATAGACCTGTTGAAAGCAGGCCGGATCTAAAATCGGAAAGCCCGTTTCAACACGCGCCGTCAAGTTACGTTTCATCCAGTCTGCACTTGAGCAGAAGAGATCGGGTTGGCCTCCATCGTTTTCAAAGTAATAGATCCGATGATGTTCTAAGAAACGGCCAATAATAGAGGTGACGGTAATATTTTCAGATAAACCAGCAATGCCAGGTCGCAAGCTACAGATACCGCGCACAATTAAATCGATTCTAACACCGGCTTGCGAGGCTTCATAGAGTGCATCAATAATGGTCTGTTCTTCTAATCCATTCATTTTGGCAATGATTCGAGCAGGCCTGCCGGCTTTGGCGTGTTCTGCTTCGCGTTCAATTCGCTTTATCATGCCTGATAAAAGCGTGAACGGAGATTGCAATAAGACTTCAAGATTTTTAGTGTCACCCAAGCTCGTCAGTTGTTGGAATATTTTAGAGACATCGCGACCAATGGCAGGATTGGCCGTCATTAGGCCAAAGTCAGAGTAGAAGCGTGTGGTAATGTGGTGGTAGTTACCCGTGCCCATGTGGGTATAGTGGCGAATTTTGTCTGCTTCACGTCGCACTACTAAAATCATTTTGGCATGGGTTTTATAGCCGACAACGCCATACATGACGTGGACACCAGCATCTTGCAAACGGGTTGCCAAAATAATATTATTGTCTTCATCAAAGCGCGCACGCAGTTCGACCACGGCCGTGACTTCCTTGCCATTTTTAGCGGCACGCTCTAAGGCTTTAATAATAAGTGAATCTTCGCCGGTACGATAGAGTGTCATGCGAATGGCAAGTACCTCTGGATCGGTCGCGGCTTGATGTAAAAACTCGATAACAGGGGTAAATGCATCATATGGATGATGCAGCAAAATGTCCTTTTCACGAATCTTATCAAAAATATTTTGTTCCACTTGTTGATACTGAGTAAACAGTTGAAAGATTCTTTTCTGGCGGCGCTTGGTCTTGTGCTGCTTAGCGGTGAAGGGCGGGAAACAGAGATCTGCTCGATCCACCATATCAGGTACGGCATTCAAACGGTGCAAATTGACCGGGCCATTCACTTGATAAAGTGCCGCCTCGTTTAACTTGAAACGGTCTAATAAATAATCCACCATATTTCTTGGGCAGTTGTCGGCGACCTCTAAACGAATCGCTCCGCCATATTGGCGACCAGATAGTTCGCCTTGCAATGCACTCAGAATATCGTCGACCTCCTCTTCATCAATAAATAGATTGGTATTACGCGTTACTCGAAACTGATAACAGCCGGTAACAGTCATGCCAGGAAAGAGACGCGAGACATTGGCATGTAAAATAGAGGAGAGAAAAACAAAGTCATCCTGGCCTTCGGTTGCATTATCCGGTAACTTGATAATACGTGGCAGCGCGCGCGGTACTGGCACAATGGCCAGACCATTTGTGCGTCCAAAGGCATCCTTACCCTCTAAAGAGACAATAAAATTTAGACTTTTATTTAAGACTTTGGGGAATGGATGTGAAGGGTCGAGTCCGACAGCACTCAAGACCGGTTGTAGCGATTCGATAAAAAACTTAGTCAGCCAGGCTTTGTGTTGTTCCGTCCAGTGGGTGCGGCGTAGAAAGCGAATATGTTCTTTTTCTAAAGCGGGCATCAGTAGATGATTAAGAGTAATATATTGATCTTTAACAATTTCATGCGCGGTATTAGACAAAGACTCAATCACCACTTTAGGGCTTTGACCATCAGGAAGCGTTAAGGCTGATGGGTCTTCTTTTAACTCATTCAAACTGGCTAGCCGTACTTCAAAGAACTCGTCCATATTGCTACTGGAAATACACAAATACTTTAGACGTTCCAATAGCGGAATATCAGGATTTTTGGCTTGGGCTAGTACACGACGGTTAAACTCTAACAGGCTCTGCTCTCGGTTGATATAACGCGGATACTTTTGAGCGTTTAAGCTAGCTGAATTCGTTAAGTTGTCATTTGCAGAGGTCGCAGACATGTGAGTTCCTGGGTTGAGTCAATGTGACAGTTGTGAGGGGATGAATTTACTCTATTTTAGCCGATTATTGCTTTATAAATCTGCATTGCTCTATTAATTTTAGATGACAAGCATTCAGTTTTGGCATTTAAAATAATAAACAGCGAAGATGACCGAGCCTGGTCATTAATTTACAGATTGAATTTAGGAATTGAGTCGTTTACTCTCCTGCTAGCGATTGGTTAAGAAGAGGGTTCTTTATTTGTGAGTAGGTTTATTTTCTGGCTCGGTTACGATTTTATCCTTGCTCTCTAAATGCTCTCTCTCATCATCTTTATTTTCGAAAGGTTCATTCTCTGTGGGTGCTTGACACTTTTTGGATGATTGACAGCCACACAGCGGCACTGGGTCAACTCCTCCAGGATTCCCCGGATGGCAACGAAAGAGTCGTTTAATGGCCAGCCAACTGCCGCAGAGGATACCATGCTGCTTTAAGGCATCAATGGCGTAATGCGAGCAACTCGGATAAAAACGGCACCTCGGCCCGAGTATAGGGCTGATAAACAGTTGATAGAAGCGTAGCAGACCGATGAGTAACCAAGTAATGGGGTTAAAGGGTTTCAATGTAATCGCTCAATAAGGTCAGTTTTATAATAAAATTTATCATTATTCTCCATGAGCTGGGGTTCTAAGTTTCCAACCGAAAAGCGGTCGGGTAATGCTAATATAGGTTAATTATAATAGTGCTAATATAATATTTTTGTGCAAAGTGACTCTCCTACCTAAATAAACAGAAAAAATATTATAATGAATGAATTCACCCTGCTTCACAATAGAATACCAAGTTATGAGTGACAAAAATGCATTATCCAACGACGAAAGGAAAATTACCATGAGAGCGAATTCCCGTAGCATTCTTATTGTGCAAGCAACGATTGTCAATGAAGGTCAACAATGGATTGGTGATGTTCTGGTAAAAGACGGACGAATTGTTGAAATTGCAGACCATATAGTGATCCAAGCTGATGAAGTTATTGAGGCTAAAGGATTAATGTTATTACCCGGTATGATTGATGATCAAGTGCACTTTAGAGACCCTGGCTTAACGGCCAAGGGGGATATTGCCACCGAATCTAAAGCGGCTCTTGCTGGTGGTACGACGACCTTTATGGACATGCCTAATGTAAAGCCGACGACGACCACGATTGAAAATCTGGAAGCTAAATATCAGATTGGGGCTGAGAAGGCTTGGAGTAATTACTCTTTTTACTTTGGTGCGACCAACGATAATTTAGACGAGCTTAAGAAAGTGGATCCTCGCAATGTTTGTGGCGTTAAGATTTTTATGGGTGCATCAACCGGCAATATGTTGGTCGATCGTGAGCAGGCTTTGCGTGATATTTTTACCCATAGCCCAACGCTGATTACCACCCATTGCGAAGATACTCCGATGATTCTTGCGCAGGAAGAAATTTTCCGCGCAAAGTATGGTGACGATGTGCCTGCTTTTGAACATCCCAATATTCGCTGTCGTGAAGCCTGTTATAAGTCATCCTCTTTTGCCGTGCAGTTAGCCCAAGAAACTGG
>JBNJEY010000044.1:0-10736 GCA_051746325.1 Pseudomonadota bacterium | reverse complement strand
GCCCCCATGGCGGCAGGTAAACCGAAGCCCATGGTCCCTAAACCACCCGAGTTCAACCAACGACGTGGTTTATCAAATGGATAGTACTGTGCGGCGAACATCTGATGCTGACCGACATCGGAAGAGACATAGGCATCTCCCTTAGTGGCTTTCCAAACCGCTTCAACAGCGGCTTGAGGCTTAATTTTTGCCCCCATAGTGTCATAACGAAGACAGTTAGTAGCACGCCACTCTTCAATTTGAGTCCACCAAGCAGCCAAGGCTTCTTCATCTGACTTTAATTTACTCTTGCTTAAAATTGCCAACATCTCAGTGACAACTTCTTTCACTGGACCGACAATTGGAATATCCACTAAAACATTTTTAGAAATAGATGCAGGATCTATATCGACATGAATAATTTTGGCATCCGGACAGAACTTTTCTAAATTCCCAGTAACACGATCATCAAAACGAGAGCCAATCGCAATAATCAAATCGCTATGATGCATTGATAAATTGGCTTCGTAAGTACCGTGCATACCCAACATACCGACAGACTGTTTATCTGACGCTGGAAAAGCGCCAAGCCCCATCAATGTTTGGGTAATAGGGAATCCTAATTTATGGGTTAATTCAGTTAACTCAGCAGAAGCGTTACCTAAAACGACCCCTCCACCGGTATATAAAATAGGTCGTTTAGCAGAAAGCATCATTTCAACAGCTTTCTTAATCTGTCCGCTATGACCTTTTGTTACAGGCACGTAGGAGCGCATCTCAACTTCTTGTGGGAATGCATAGTTGCTTTTGGCGAGTTGTACATCTTTGGGAAAGTCGATCACAACCGGGCCAGGTCGGCCAGTTGTTGCTATATAAAACGCTTTTTTGAGCGTAATAGCAAGGTCATCGACATTCTTGACCAAGAAGTTGTGTTTAACGATGGGCCTTGTAATTCCAGTGGTATCAATCTCCTGGAATGCATCCAAACCAATCAGTGCCACTGGCACCTGACCAGTAATGCAGACCAATGGAATTGAATCCATATAGGCGGTCGCGATCCCAGTGACGGCATTAGTCGCCCCTGGCCCGGAAGTTACAAGTACCACTCCTGGTTTTCCTGTAGAGCGCGCATAACCATCTGCAGCATGCACTGCAGCCTGTTCGTGACGGACTAAAATATGGCTTAATTTTTTAGCGTCAGTATTAAGGGCATCATAAATTGGCAAAGCAGCTCCACCAGGATACCCCCAAATATGCTCTACGCCCTCATCTTCTAGGTAGTTTACAAGAATTTGAGCACCAGTCATTTCCACAACATTGGTCCTTTTAGTTACGTTAACTCCTTCCAAAAATAGACTGCTTTTATCTAATATTTAATGAGACAAAAAAAGACAATTTGAAAGGAACAACTAAGGTTTAAATACATCCACCCGCTTTGCACGTGGAAAAGGAGGGATTATATAAAATTTTGTCCGGCTTATAAAGCCAAACCCAGGCTTTGTTTAAATAAATTCGCGATAAATCGCTATAGAGGCCCAAAATTTTAACCTATGGCGGAAAAAGAGCTCTCCCCCTTCCTGAAATCAACTTTTCTAGCATCTAGGCTGAGATTTTTGGCATAAAAAAAGGCTCTTATATGACCCTCTTTTCACTTAAAATCTTAAAATGAAATATTTATAACTCTGCTCATATAGAAACATTCATATAACAATAATGCAATTATAAGCGCTGAAAAAGAGCCCTTAATTGAGCTTCGCGACAAACAAATTTTTTCGATAGTGTTGTAACTCATCAATAGATTCATGAATATCGGCTAACGCCAAATGCGCGCCACTTTTTTTATGCGATTGATAGACCTTAGGTGCCCACCGTCGAGCAAGCTCTTTTAACGTACTGACATCCAGGTTTCGATAATGGAAAAACATCTCTAATAATGGCATCTGCTCGACCATAAAACGACGATCCTGACAGATGCTATTGCCACACATTGGTGACTTACCTGCAGGCACATACTGCTTTAAGAACTCAACGGTTAAGGCTTGGGCTTCTTGCATCGTCACATGGCTTTGCTGGACTCTTTTGGTTAAGCCGGATTTTCCATGATGCGTGGTACACCACTTATCCATAATATCGAGCGCGGATTGCTCTGTTTGAATTGCCAATACCGGCCCTTCGGCCAGAAGATTCAACTCACTGTCCGTTACCACGGTGGCTATCTCAATAATTCGGTGTGTTTTTGGGTCTAATCCAGTCATTTCCAAATCAATCCAAATTAAATTCTTATCAGACTTCATAATCGGCTCTCTTTTCACATACAATATATCTGTTATATTAACGTAAAAAACCCTCTTAAAAATAGAAACCCCTATTCTCTAAACCATAGAAAGAGCCTTATGAACTGGATTACCCCTTTATTCTTATTCGCCCTCACCCTTAACGTCTTGATTGAGGTTTGGCTTAATATCAAAAATCAATTCCATATCGGCAAGCATCGCCAGAGTGTACCTGAAGAGTTTAGTGAGATGGTGACCTTAGAAGCCCATCAAAAAGCGGCTGACTATAGCCGTGCTAAATTGCAACTGGGTCGTTTAGGACTGTTTTATGATGCCGCAATCCTGCTATTTATGACACTAGGAGGGGGGTTTCAAGAGATCTATAACCTCTGGTTAACCACCGCTTTGGAACCCGTTTGGCTTGATGTTGCGTTTTTGCTTTCTGCCCTATGGTTTGTTTCTTTATTACACCTGCCTTTTTCGATTATAAGTACCTTTAAAATCGAAGCTGAATTTGGATTTAATAAAACGACCCCGTTAAAATTTATAACGGATTTATTAAAGCAATGGGCATTAATGATCGTATTGGGTGTCCCTCTTATTTGGGTGGTTGTCTCTATTATGACGAGTTATATTGACCAGGCCTGGTGGTTTTATACTTGGGTTGTTTGGATGGGCTTTCAGTTTATATTAATGTGGGCTTATCCAAAATGGATTGCACCGATTTTCAATAAATTCTCACCATTAGAAGATGAAGCCATGAAACTGCGCATTAGCAAATTGCTAGAACGCACCGGATTTGAATCTAATGGCATCTTTGTAATGGATGGTTCTTCGCGTTCGGGCCACGGTAATGCTTACTTTACGGGGATGGGCAAAAACAAACGTATTGTATTCTTTGATACCCTATTAGAGAAACTGAGCCCAGAAGAAGTTGAAGCGGTTTTAGCACATGAACTCGGTCATTTTAAACATGGCCATATTCGCCAAAGACTGATTGAAAGCACCTTTTTGACCCTAGCAGGATTAGCCCTATTAGGCTGGTTGATTCAGTTACCAGAATTTTATAGTGGCTTGGGGATGAGTTCACAAACGGCTGCCATTGCCCTACTGCTATTTATGACTGCTGTACCGTCTATTTTCTTTTTTATGGGACCTATCAGTGCCTTTAAAAGTCGTAAACATGAATTTGAAGCCGATGCATTTGCTGCTAAACATGTCGGTGCGGAACATCTGATTTCAGCTTTGCTGAAAATGTATCGAGACAACGCCAGCACCTTAACACCTGACCCGACTTTTTCGGCTTACCATGACAGTCATCCCCCCGCTAAAATTCGTATTGACCATTTAAAGACCTTAATCAGCAAGCAGAACTCTTAGAAAAGCCATCATAAAAAACTTCAAACTTATTTAGGAATTATCGAGATGACATCAAAAATGACTCTATCACAAGAACTGACTCAGCAGCGCTGTGAGGAGATGCATAAAGGCTCTAAGCCTTTAATTATTCCCGCCATTGAAAGCAACCTAAGCCACTTAACGGGCTGGGATGCACCGCTAAATTATGTGAATATATCGAAAACCTTTCACTTTAAGAACTATCAGCAGACTATTGCTTTTGTAAATGCGGTCACTTGGTTGGCAAATAAAGAGGATCATCATCCACAAATCTGTTTTGACTATAACAGTGCAAAAATCACGCTGACCACGCATAATGCTAAAGGGTTGACCCATAACGATATGATTATGGCCGCTAAAATTAATGCGCTACTGGATTAACTGACATAAAATCATTAACCGATTTCAACTTTTTGGGTGTTATTAGGCTAATTATTAAGCTTGGCTATACCTAATCGTCACATTAATTTTCTCAACTTTAGCTCTACCTAAATCAGCTCTATCTAAAAGAATAAGGTTTCAATTACTTTATGGCCAAACGTAAACTTACTGATCAGCAATCCCGCCGGGTCAGCATCAAAAGACAAAAACAATCTTCTGAAAGCGGTGGCGTTGACACGTCAAAACTCCTGTCTAAAAAAGCCTCAGATGCGAGTTTACTCGGTGCAGAACAACCAGGCCTGGTCATTACCAGTTTTGGTAAACGTGTCCTAGTCGAAGCCGAATCGGGTGAACATTTTAAATGTGCTATCCGCCAGCATTTGGGGAAACTGGTTGCAGGCGACCGGGTCATTTGGCAGACGGACATTGAGGCTGGCACGGGCGTTGTGGTGAGTGTTTTACCGCGGACTCATGAATTTAGTCGTCCTGGCTTTAGGGGCCAGACTCGCATGATTGCAGCGAATATCGATTTTATCGGTATCGTTATGCCAGTATTGCCAGGGATTCATCCTGATATGATTGACCGCTATCTAGTGGGGGCAGCCCAGCTCGACATTCCGGCTATTATTATCATTAATAAAGTGGATTTATTAGAAAACGAGGAAGATTGGGATACCATTGCTGCATTATTGGAACCCTATACGGAACTTGGGATTGAAATTCTTCCCGTCTCAACCATATCACAGGCCGGACTGCACGAGCTGCAGGGCTTTATGAAGGGTAAAAATAGTGTTTTTGTTGGGCCATCAGGCGCAGGTAAATCCTCTCTGATTAATGCCTTAATTCCGGATCTAGAGATCCGTGTTGGGACACTCTCTGAAGCCACTGGTCTGGGCAAGCACACAACAACCAATAGTATTCTCTATCATCTACCGAGCATGGATGAGTCGCAAAAAGAGGGCGGTAATCTTATTGACTCGCCTGGAATTCGCCAGTTTAGTCCAACTCCTTGCTCGGCCAATGAACTGGCCAGCTATTACCCAGACTTTGCGCCGTTTTTAGGCCACTGTAAATATAATAACTGCACACACAGTATTGAACCCAATTGCGCGATTAAAGAGGCCGTTGAATCGGGTGAGATAGCCTACAGTCGTTACTTGAGTTTCCAACGTATGCTTGAAGAGTTTAAAAGCGAACCTGAACGATAGTGGCTAACACCGTACTTATTAAGCTGGTATAGGTTGGTTATGGCTTTAAACGCCTGCAAACAATATCGATAAACCATATAGTAATACAGTTGTCCCAAATATCGCCACGGTCCAGAATAAAAACACCCAACCTAAGTGAATAGACTTCTGGGCTAATTTCAAAACTAGCCCACTAATCACTGTCAAAACAATTACCACTAACCACAATCTAATCAAAATCACTCCCTCTTGTTTTAAAGCTTTTAAATCCGATGGATTGCCTAGAGACCTAAAACAATATTTAAAATAATAAATTATGTCACTGACCTTTATTAAATCAACGACGGACGTTATTCATTTCTATAATTAAGGCAATTTTACCGAAAAAGTAACCATAATATTCACTTAACAAACAATTAAAATAAAAAGTGATGAACTGAATGAAAACAGCGATTACAGAATTTATGAAACGCTTAATGACACTGTTTTTGTAGATAAAAACTAATTTTCATCAACCCTTTAGCGCTCCTATTACTAAGTAGCGCATCTTTCTAGTAAATATTAAGGATTGCTCAACTCTTCTATCTTGACTCAGAGGGCCTTTTCGACTGTAATAGGCACCAGGGTTTAATTGCCCGAACTATTTAAATAGTGCTTTGGAGAGTACATCATGAAAAATACAATTATTGCTCTGGCTGCGGCTGGATTAGTTTCTTTTGGTGCCGCGGCTCAAGCGGCTGACGCAACGGCTGGTCAAGCGGCTTATGCAACATGTATAGGTTGTCACGGCGCGGCAGGTGAAGGTGGAGTTGGTCCTCAGTTAGCAGGTCAAACTGCTGCAGATATCTCAGCGAAACTTCAAATGTATAAAGCTGGCGAGCAAGTAGGTCCAATGACTTCTATGATGGCTCCAATGGCTGCTGGTCTTTCTGACGCAGACATCGAGAACATCGCAGCTTACACCGCTTCTCTATAATTTATAGAGTTTAGTGAAAAAGACCGCCTTCGGGCGGTTTTTTTTTGCTTTTATTTTATCGCCTTTAAGAGAGTCTAATTAAAATCTTTGAGTTTCTCGCTTGATTTACAAGCAGACATGGCTTTAAATAACAGGATAAACCTTTCAAGTATTTAAATTTAACGAGAACGATTATGAAAAAATTATTAATGACGGCCATCACGGCTAGCTTCTTATTTTCGGCTTCAGCCAATGCTATGGAAGCCCCAGCTAAATCTGCCACTTGTGTCGGTTGCCACGGTGCAGATGGCAACAGCATGGTGCCAAACTTCCCAAAACTAGCAGGTCAGCATGCAAACTATCTTGAAAAGCAATTGAAAGACTTCCGTGATGGCTACCGTAAAGACGCCACTATGGTGCCTTTTGCTAAAGGCTTAACCGATGAAGAAATTAAAGCCTTAGCGGATTTCTACGCAGCGCAAACGGCTAAATAGTGCTTTTTAAAGTGACCAGGCCTGGTCACTTTAAAAACTTGCTCAGTAATTCGGTCTGATAAAACCAGGCATCCGTGATTAATATGAACCATCTAAACAGAAAAGGCGCTTATTTATTAATAAGCGCCTTTTTTGTGCGTGCCACTCCTACCCTTTGACTCTAAAGTAGAACCTTTTCCACGCCATCTATCTTAAGTTGCTCTACAAACTCTTTCTGCCACTGATCACCCAGTAAATTCTTAGCCAGTTCGACAACAATGTAATCGGTTTTCAATCCTGTCTCGCCTTCATAACGATTCAGCCCTTGCTGGCAAGCAGGACAGGAGGTTAATATCTTAACATTGCCTTTATCCGCTTTCGTTTCACCCGTGAGCTCCTCAATGCCATTCTGTAGCTCAATGGTTTTTCTATAGCGCAATTGTGTCGCAATATCCGGCCTGGAGGTTGCCATGGTACCTGCTTCACTACAACAGCGGTCAGAAAACAAAACGTCTTCCGTTTTCAATAATTCCTTAGCAACCTGGGTACCGTCCTGTTTTTTCATGGGATCGTGACATGGCGCATGATAGAGATATTTGGTCCCGGTCGCATTGTCCAAACTCACCCCTTTTTCTTGTAAATACTCATGGATATCGAGTAGGCGGCAGTCTGGAAAAATTCGTTCAAACTCATATTTAAGCAGTTGATCCATACAGGTACCACAAGAGACAATAACCGTTTTAATATCTAGATAGTTAAGTGTGTTTGCAACTCGATGGAACAATACTCGATTCTCCGCGGTTATTTGAGCGCCCTTCTCAGCCTGACCAGCCGCAGTCTGAGGGTAACCACAACATAGATAGCCTGGTGGTAAAACGGTCTGCGCACCTGTTTCTGTTAGCATGGCAATGGTTGCTAACCCTATGTCGCTAAACAACCTTTCTGAACCACAACCGGGAAAATAGAAGACGGCATCTGACTCCTCGGTCACTTTTTTTGGATCGCTGATAATCGGGACCATATTGGCCTCTTCCAAGCCTAACAGTGCTCGTACTGTCGGTTGGTTTGGCCCAGTATTCAAAGGCTTACGCACAAAGTTAATCACTTGCTGTTGAATCGGTGCTATTTTATTAGACCTAGCTGGAAGCTCTGATTTTCGGCCAAACAAACCTAAGCTCTTAGCAACTCGGTGTGCCAGCGTAATACCGACGGCACTCCAACCAATCATAACTTTTCTTAAAAGTTTAACAGTAAATGGTTGCTTCGTATTTAGGAAAAAGAGTGCCATTTTAGTCGTCAATGAAAATTGCTTTTTGCCCATATTGGTCAGAATATTTCGCATGCGTATAGAGACATCACCAAAATCGATGTCCACCGGGCAAGGATCTTCACACTTATGACAAGTAGTGCAATGATCGGCAATATCATTCATGGCCTCAAAATGCTTGAATGAGATGCCACGACGAGTCTGTTCTTCATATAAAAAGGCCTCAATAACCTGCCCGGTTGCCAAGATTTTATCTCTAGGTGAATAAAGTAAGTTTGCACGTGGAATATGCGTCTGACAAACAGGTTTACATTTACCGCAGCGTAAACAATCCTTGATGTCATTATTCAGTTCATCAATTTCACTGGCTTCTAAAATAATCGCTTCCTGATTGACCAGGCTTAACGAAGGGGTATAGGCATTGTCCAGGCTTGAGCCCGGCATTAACTTACCTCTATTAAAGTGGCCATCAGGATCGACTTCATTTTTATACTTAACAAAGGCTTCAACCTTAGAGGCTTCTAAATACTGAAACTTGGTTAAACCAATGCCATGCTCCCCAGAGATAACGCCCCCTAAGCGCTTAGCGATGTCCATAATACGATCGACAATACCTTCGGCCATATGCACCATTTCATAGTTGCCTGAATGCACTGGTATATTGGTATGAATATTGCCATCACCGGCGTGCATATGTAAAGCAACAAACAAGCGCGTAGTACGAATCTCGGCATGAATGCTATCTAAGCGTTTATGCAGTGCCTCAAAATCATGCCCCAAGAAGGTGTTCGCCAGAAACTCTTTCACCTCTGTCCGGTGTGACAAAATAGTTTCACGTCTTAAAAATAGACTCGCTAAGGTATCGCCCTCGCGGATATTCGAATGAGACTCTTCTGGTAACAAATCTAAGCACTCTGTTGCAGGACTGTCTAGTCGTTCAAGCGTTGATAACCAGCGCGCTTTGACCGTTTTAAAGTGTTCAAGGGTCTCTTCGACCTTACCTCTGAAATAGTTGGCTGGGCCGGAGATATCTTCAAAATCATCTGCTTGAACAAACTCTGGAATATCGCCTTCAAAGTACTCAATGTAAGCGTCAAGGATATCGAGCTTATTTTTGATGGACATTTCAATATTGATTTTTTCAATTTCAATATTGTATTCATTCAATCGATCTAACGGAATAACCACATCTTCATTGATTTTAAAGGCATTGGTATGCGATGAAATTGCCGCTGTACGAGAACGGTCTAACCAGAAACGTTTACGCGCTTCTTCACTGACGGCAATAAAACCTTCCGCATTTCGTTTATTGGCAAGTGCTACAATTTCACTGCATGTGTTGGCAACTTCAAAGCCATTCTCGCCACAGATATCTGCCAATAAAAGCATTTTAGGCAGTTCTTTACGACTGGCTTTGGTATTGTATTTAACCGCCTTAATATAACGTTCATCTAGGTGCTCTAGTCCGGCAATCAGAATACCTTCTTTTTTCTTGGATTCAACGTAATCAAGGATTTCAACAATTACAGGCACTGCAATGCTTAGATCGGTGCCGAAAAACTCCAGACAAACGGTACGCGTGTGGCTTGGCATACGGTGGACAATAAAACGGCTAGAGGTGATTAAACCATCACACCCCTCTTTTTGAACACCCGGTAGACCACTTAAAAACTTATCGGTGACATCTTTGCCCAGGCCTGCCTGTCTAAATCCAGAGCCTGGAATCTCTAGACGCTCTGTCTCTCCGATTTGAGTAATACCATCTTTTTCGAAACGGCGAATATCAAATAAGACAGTCTGCTGATCCTGCAACTTACCTAAATTGTGATTAATACGCTCAACTTCTAACCATTTCGCATCTGGGGTCACCATACGCCATGAGGCTAAGTTATCCAGAGTCGTCCCCCACAACACCGCCTTTTTACCGCCGGCATTCATCGAGATATTACCGCCAATAGTTGAGGCATCTTGAGAGGTTGGATCTACTGCAAAGACATAGCCTGCACGTTCAGCTTGCTCAGAGACGCGGCGTGTTACCACTCCCGCACCTGTTTGGACAGTGGCAACCTTACCAATTTGCGACAATTCAACCTGCTCTACCAGCCCCAAATACTCAAGCTTCTCAGTATTGATAACCACCGTATCGGCATGTAATGGAATTGCCCCTCCGGTATAACCGGTTCCGCCACCACGGGGAATAATGGTTAAACCTAGTTCAATACACGCATCAACCATCTCAATGGTTTCTTGCTCACTGTCGGGTTTAAGAACGACCAACGGTAACTCTACACGCCAATCCGTAGCATCGGTTGCATGCGCAACGCGTGCTAAACCATCGAAATCAATATTATCTTCACGACATACTTTTTTAAGACGCTTGGTGACTTTGGCACGGAGAAGAATTTGCTCAGGGAACCAATCTGCAAACTTAGTAACAGCCTCTTTCACAGCATCTAACAGTTGCTCGGCGAGTTGATTGTTATTTAAGCGTTTCTCAACTTCTTTTAAACGATGCTGAAGCGCTTTTATAAGTGCATCACGCCTTTTAGGGTTTTCAATTAAGTCACCTTGAATATAGGGATTACGTGTAATGACCCACATATCCCCCAATACTTCAAACAGCATTCGTGCCGAACGACCTGTATTACGTGATTCACGCAGAGACTGAATCGTCTGCCAACATGACTCTCCAATAAATCTTAGGACAATTTCTTTGTCCGAGAAAGAGGTGTAGTTGTATGGAATTTCGCGAATACGTTTGGTCGGTTTTGAACTCATGGTTCTCTCTTAGCTCTCTTAATACGTTAGGGTCAGTCGGGTTAT
>JBNJEY010000043.1:0-10904 GCA_051746325.1 Pseudomonadota bacterium | reverse complement strand
ATGATTAGGTGCCATAGTGACACTACCTTGTAACTGCCAACCATCCTCTTGAGCACTTAATTTCAAATGAATGACTTGAGCCTCCATGCTCGACACCGCTGTCACCACAGGTAAGTTAAGTCCGAAAGTGGAAAGTGAGTGAATTTCAAATTGACCATTCACCTTCTCAGGCCAGAAGGTTGATTGGTTCAGTGTGATTTCGGCATCTCTTGCAATAATTTGACCTGTTGCAGCGAACGTAGGTAGACCGGCTGACGCTAAACTCTGAACAAGTTCTGCAATATCGATGCTCCCCTGCAGACCCGTTAAAAGCAGTGGCGCTTGGGCAGAGAGCAACTCTTTTTCAAAGTCAAAACCTATTTGACTATTTTCCGCCAAAAGCCATTGCTGCTGACTGCTTAGGTTTGCTTTGAATAAAGGCAACCAATCGATATCCCACTGAAGGGTACCTAAATCCACTACTGTACCTGAGTTGTTATTTATATGAGTGGAAAATCTCATTTCACCATCCCAAACAGACCCACTCACCGAGTCTATTAACATTTGCTTAGGGATTTCCTGCTGAACCATTGGCTGTGAAACTAGCCAACTCGCAGGGAGGTTGTAAAATATTGACAATGCAAATGTAAACGCAAATAAAAGAGCGGTCCAAAAATAACCCAAACTCTCCCCCCCTTTACTGCCTGAGAGACTTTTTATTAAAACGGCCATCAGTTCACGACCTCAAACTCTACTTGAGCCTGCGTAAATCCAGGCTTAAGTGGTGTAAGCTGGAGATTTTTTGCAATCACGCCTTGCGCTTCTAAATAAGACAACCAACGAAACAGACGCGGTGCATCTACCTCATTAAAGCTGATTTTAACGCCCTTATTAGTCAGTTGTAGCTCCTGCATTTGATGCATTAAGTTTTCTGACTTTAATGCATCTTGCACAAAACTCATGAGTCCCGCTTTGGTTTGAATATCGAGTTGCAATGAAGGTTGACTCTTCTGTGAAACAAGTGGCACTTGTTGATTGAGCCAAAGCCACTCATTTTCACTCTTCTCAAGAGTTTGTTTCGCGCTGTTATGCGCATTCTGAATGGGTGACCAGATAAGGCTATAGAACAATACAACTGTTAGAAACAGAACCATTAGATAGACTAACTGCTTTTCACGTTGTGCTAATTTCAACCAGGCCTGGTTAATTTGCATCCACATAAAAGACTCCTTCGACTAATGCCGGGGTTACGTTCTTAATTTGCAATGACACCTGACCTGAGACTTTATCTAATTGTAACCGAGTGTCTAGCGCTTCTAACGCCTGAGTATTTAAAGATTCAACTGCAATAGTTAAACGTCCAGCACTACCATTTTGGCGGCTTGAATGCTTTTGACTCCAGTGTATCTTTTGAATTTTAACCACTGGAAACAATTTAAAAGCGCTTTCAATTTCTTTGATTAACTGACTAGGCCCAACATGAACTAATCGGTCGCCCTGATTTAGCTTGCTCTTGGTTTGAAGTCGAATATTAATAACTCTTTTAACCTCAGGAAAAAGCGTTTTAAAGAGGATTTCAGTTTCTGCTTTATATTGAGCCGCCTGAGCTTGCAAACGCTGGGTTTCAACCACGGTCTGCCCTAGAAAACTCAGTAAGATCAAGAATAGAATTGACAAGTGCCATTTCCAACGTCGTAGCCCCGAAAAACCTTGAGATTGAGAGGCGTAATCACCGGTTCGTAAATTAAGGGCTGACACAGCTTTAAGAGATTGAACTGAACTGTCACTCAATTGGTTCACGGTATGCAACACAGGTAACTTATGCGCTTGGTCTTCTTGGCCGCTCAAAAGGCGTATCTCTTCTAACCACTCTGGAGTACTGGCAAAACCTGCATATTGGTCCGTTCTAACAATACGTGAATCTTCATTGCTATACACATTCCACACTGGGCTTTCTTGAACTTCGTCCGCTTGATAAAGGGGTACACTAAAACAGTCTGCAACCAGTGCCGCATGTTCCAAACCGTGATTTTCTAAGAGTTGAATCCATTTTTGGATTAAACCATGTTCGACCAGGCCTGCTGAAACAACTCCTTGTGCAGAACGGTTTAAGGCCACAATATGAAAATGTTCAATCGGTTCAGACAAAGACTCCTCTAACGCAAAAGGCAGAGCCGCCGTCCAATCGGCTTTACGTTTTCCTGGCACGAACACCGACATAAATAAAACCGACTGGGAAGGTACCCACACGACAGCAATTTTTTGCGCCAAATTACCTTGCATATTGAGTGACTGAATCAGCGGATCCGTTTCGAATATTTGTCCGGTTTTAGAGGACAAAATTAACGCGCCCTGCAAATCTATTCTGGCAATAATCTTATTATTATCAATTTTGTTATCACCCATCTCATTCTGATGCACTTAACCACCTTTGCAATAAACTCACTTTTGCATCACTCCCTCGGTAAAAAATAGCCGACACACCTTGATTTGAGTCGCCATAGTGAATCCGTCCGTTCAATAAAAAGAACTGGCTTTGTACTCCTACCATCCAGTCGGGTAAATCTCGAGTGATCTCCTCTGCTGAAAATCCAGTTTGTTCGATTAAAAACACTCTAAATTCTTCAATATTTTTAGCCGGACCTGCCTTACGTGACTGAATCCAGCTGTTCACAACCTCCGTGCTCATCCAATCTGTTAGAGCCAAAAGTACCGCTTCTGAAGCGGTATTGATATTAATGCTTGTCACCATTGGCAGAGCGGTGAGATCTTGTTTAAATAAATCCCACTGCTTGGTTGGTAAAGTATTTAAACCTTTTACATTTTTCAATTCGTTTAAGGAGACAATCCCTTGATTGGCAGTTCGATAAGCCGGCTCCATTAATAGATAGGTCTCGCTTTCCGCTCCAAAGGGCAATCGCTCATCATCACTGTCGACCCAGTCAATTAACGCATCCATAAAGCTGGGCTCCATCTCAAGCTGGATCGTATAGCGCTCAAGCATAGTCCGCCATATTTTCTGTTTGTCCGCATCGGTTTCGAGCAAGTTATTGACATTAATCTTGGCAAATAGATCTTCAAGCTGTCCGCTAATCTGCCCCCCCTCAAACGGGATCGCAACCAAGGGTAGCGCCCACTGCTGATCTAAGGAATCGAATTTATTGTATTCGGCATCTAATCGTAATCCCTTTTTAACCCAAGACTCTAAACCATATAACACGGATAACGACTGTGCTTGATGCAACATATAGGTACTTCTTTTAAGAGTCAAATGCTCTTTATAGAGAATATTACTGCCCAATATAGTGACTATGGCGACTACCAATAAAACGGTCAATAGAGCGAACCCTTTTTCGCGAGATTGAGTAGCGCCTTTTGGTTGAGCAAGCAATGAAAGAACGCGCATTATTGAACAGTCCTCGTATTTTCAATCACGGGCTCGTTTTCAGCATCATCTACTCCTATAATGCCATCTTCTGTGGTTGTCTCTACAACACTCATTAAGCTAAAAGAGGCACTATCCACCCCTTTAATCAGTTTTGTAAGCGTGCCCTTATCTTGAAGTTCAATGACTATCTCAACTAGCCTCGGTAAATCGGTCATTGAGTCGGTCGCGCTCGGCCAGTGATCGACCCATTCGTTCTGTTGATTAAGGACTCTTAATGAAAATTGACTGACCGCGTCTAACAACAATAACCGTTGAGGTTCACTATCTGGCGCACGATCAACCGCTGACCAAACAAGACGATAGAGCTGTTCGTCTTCCAAATAATAACCCACCCGCATCAAGCCAGCACTCGCAAAGGGAGAGGGAAAAGCGGTTAATCGAGTTAACTCTAAGCCCAAATCTGGTCGGTATTGAAAAGCCGGCAACCGCCCCCCTAATTCATCTTGAACGGAACGCGGTGCCATCTGCACTATATCTTGCTCCAACCACCATATTGCTCTTTGAATCTCTGTCATTCGGTCATTGTGCTCAAAAAAACTATCCTGTACGCGCACCACACTGTCGATGGATTGATAAGATAAAACGGCAATGACGGCTGAAATACTCAAGGCGACTAGGAGCTCAATTAAGGTAAACCCCCTTTGCAAAGCCGATTTTGACATTATCCGCTGCTGTCCAGGCGAAGTCACTCCTCACCTACAATGGTCACCAAACGCGCAGCAATCTCTTTTTGATTGGCGCTTCGTACCCGCATTTCCGTTTTATAAATCCCAGGAATCAGTGTTGGCTCTTTTAAACGCTCTGTTTCCCACTGCAAATTCATAAACGAAATGGTCTGCTTGGCCTCAACCGTTGCTCCCGTGGCTACCTGAAGTTTAACCAACTCATTTTCGGCAATCCAAGTGGCCATAATACGCGTTTCTAATCCTGTCTGATTGACAATAGCCAACCCCATCGAGCGACTTAGCGCAGCTAAGGCAATGGCAATAATGGTCAAAGCAATCATAACTTCAATTAATGTGAAACCGCGTTGGATGCGGGATTTCATTGAGCATCGCTCTCTTTAAATTGTAAAAAAACATTCCATTGAATGACTTGTGGTGCCACGCTGTTTTGCTGCTGCTTTTGTGCCAGAGTCATCAGTTCAATTTCACCTGGAGTCACCTCACCACTGGGCCAAAACACCCACCCTGGCTTGGGCAGTTCAAAACGCTGCACGGCAGATGATGGGGTCTGCCATTGTGCCTGAACCCCCCACTTTAAAGGAGTCAGTTTAGTGGCAAGCCCCCACGACCCCTTAACAGAACGATAGGTGGTTAAACCAGTTTCATCAGGCACGACCAGATACATTTTTTGCTCTAAAGCCGATAAATCACTGACAAACTCAAGCAAGCCTTTAACCTTATTCGTCTGTGCTCTAAGCTGATTCTGATCATTCTGATTTAAAGAGAGCATGCCTACCCCCAAAACAATGGAGATAATGACCACCACGACCATTACCTCAATCAAAGTAAAGCCTTTTTCTAAGACCTGGCTGTGTGTTTGGCGCTTAAATAAAGGTTGAAACACTGTATGCAACCGTAACAAGAACTTAATGAATCATCCAGTTACCAATCGTCGCATTGGCACCTTCACCGCCTTCTTCATTGTCCGCGCCATAGGTAAATACATCGAAATCACCATGTTCGCCCGGCATTAAATACAGGTAGGGGTTACCCCATGGATCTAAAGGCATTCTATCCAAAACCGGTTTCCAATTTTTAGGGACTGGATCTTCTGTTGGTTTTTCTGATAACGCCTCTAAGCCCTGATCGGTGGTGGGATACACATAGTTATCTAACCGGTAAAGCTGTAATGCAGAACTGATTGCGCTGATATCTTGTTTAGCTTTTACGATTCGGGCTTCATCCGGTCTTTCCATTAATTTAGGCACGACCAGGCCTGCTAAGACCGCTAGGATCACCACGACTACCATCAATTCAATCAGGGTAAAGCCTTTTTGAAGCTGTGTTTTTTCCGAAGAGGTCATTACTGTTTTCTGTTTCATCTTTAATCCTTCTTTATCATTGCGTTAACTCAGTTGCTGGCTCACATTAACCACTAATCATTTGATTCATTTCAAATATCGGCATCATAATCGCCAATACAATTAATAAAACCACGCCCCCCATAACAATAATCATGACGGGCTCTAAAATACTCATCATGGTTTCTGCGGCATTTTCGACAGCGGATTCATAATGTTTGGCGCCTCGTAATAACATATTATCGAGTTGGCCTTTGCCCTCACCCGTTTTAACGAGATTCATAAGCAAAGGCGGAAATATTTTTTCTGACTCCATCGAATGGTAGACACTTTTACCTTCGCGTACCTTGGCCACTATATTTAAAACGGATTGCTTTAAAGGGTCCAATGTCATGACTTCAACCGAAATCGTTAGGGCTTCTTTGACATTAACACCACTGGACAATAAAACCGCAAGGGTTCTTGCCCAACGGGCCGTCTCAGAATAAATTAAGAAGCGTTTAATACCCGGCGTTTTTAAGAGCATGGAGTGTATTTTAAAGCGCCATTTAGCCTGACGTAGCATCCATTTAACCATCAACACTAATGCAATCAACAGTAGTATTAAAAACTCCGCATAGTTTTGCATAAAAGCACTGATATCGAGCAAACCTTGCGTTAAGGGCGGCAGCGCTTGATCCATATTGTCAAACACGCTCACCACCTTAGGCACAACGTAGACCATAAGGAATATCACAATAGTGATCGCGACCACAACCATTAAAACGGGATAGATGAGAGCGGTTTTAAGTTTTTTATTCAATTGCTCACGCTGTTCAATTGCATCCGCTAGACGAGATAAGACCTTATCTAAATAACCACTCTCTTCACCCGCTTGAATAATCGCGACATACTCTTGACTGACTCGAAACGAGGAGCGCCGCATGGCCATCGCCAAAGAGTAACCTTCACTGACATGTGTATGCAATCCGGTGACAAAACGTGTCATAAGCTTAGAGTCGGATTGCTCAGAAAGAGATTTCAAAGCCTGGTTAAGCGGAATACTCGCATCTAATAAGGTATAGAGTTCACGCGTAAAGAGCGATAAATCGCTCACTTTAATCTGTTGCGTCAATAAACTGCTAAAGAAACTTTTATCGCTACTTTTTTGGGTCGCCATCGATTTAATGGTTACAGGGCTCAACCCTTCATCGCGTAACATTTGGCGAATTTGACGTTCAGAATCGCCTTCCAATACCCCTTTTTTGGTTTGACCTAATACCGTCAATGCTTTGTATTCAAATACCGCCACAATATACCTGCCTTAAACCTGAGTCACTCTGAGGACTTCTTGTAAACTGGTACGCCCTTCCAGTACCGCTTGATAACCGCTCTCATGTAAAGGTCGCGATTGCACTCGAACGACTTTTTCAATCTCCATCTCAGAGGCTCCATCATTAATCATACTGCGCACTTGGTCATCGATTAAAACAAGCTCGTACAAGCCTATTCGGCCTTGATAACCCGTTTGTTTACACTGTGAACAGCCCACAGGTCTATAAATTTTGGCTTGTTCAACATTCAGCACTTTGCACTCGGCTGAATCCGCTTCATAGGCTTCTCGACAATGTGGACATAAACAGCGAACTAGGCGCTGTGAAAGCACCCCCACTAAACTTGAAGAGAGTAAAAATGGCTCAACACCCATATCTTTTAATCGGGTGATGGCTCCCACTGCCGTATTGGTATGCAGAGTGGACAAAACCAAATGCCCGGTTAATGAAGCCTGAACCGCAATATTCGCCGTTTCTTGATCGCGAATTTCACCAATCATGACCACATCTGGATCTTGTCGTAAAATAGCGCGTAGACCTCTGGCAAAAGTCATGTCCGCTTTCATATTGACTTGAGTCTGATTGATGCCGTCAATATTGTATTCAACGGGATCTTCAATCGTCATAATATTACGCTGCGTATCATTTAACAGCCCTAAACCGGCATATAAGGTCGTGGTTTTACCAGAGCCTGTTGGCCCCGTGACCAAGAAAATACCATGTGATTTCGACAGAGCTTTTTTCACTCCAGTTTCCATATTAGCAGGCATACCTAAATCCGACAGCATAAGACGCTCTGCGCCCTTATCCAAGATACGTAACACCACCCTTTCGCCAAAACTGGACGGAATCGTCGAGACCCTTAAATCAATGGCACGACCACCCAGTTTTAAAGCCATACGCCCATCTTGCGGCAAGCGCTTTTCAGCAATATCCAAACGCGCCATGACCTTAATTCGAGAAACCAACATGGGGGCTAATCCCTGCTTAGGCGACAAAACCGTATGCAAAACGCCATCGACTCTAAAGCGGATACGTAGCTGATTTTCGAATGGCTCTATATGAATATCGGAGGCATTTTCACGAATGGCCTCGGTCAAAATGGCATTTAAAAGTTTAATAATGGGCGCTTCATCAGAGCTGTCTAACAGATCTTCTGGCTCGCCCAATTCGGTAAAAATCGCCTCTAAATCATTGGTTTCGATGGACTGAATCGACTCCATTGAAGCATTTGATCGGTTAGCAAAACAGACTTGGATCTTGCCTTCAAAGTCGGCTTGAGAAAGCTTATGAAATGACACCGATTCGCCCAATAAACGGCGTTGCATCTCTAACAGCGCTAAAGGCGGTGTCTGATCGGTGTAAAACAGCGAAATCCCACTGTTCTCTGCAATCGCTAATACCACTTGATTTTTGCGTGCAAAGCTAAAGGAGAGTTCGATGCTCATAGACCTAGTAGCTCTTCCGTCGACATTGGAACAATCTGCGAATCAGGTTTTTCGTCAACGCTCTCTTTTGGCTCTTTTTTAACCGGTTCAGTCACATCCTCTTCTTCTTGCCAAGCACTCAAGGAAGGTAGGCGAGGCACCTCTCCGTCTAAACGATCGGTATTCATTCTTTCTATCACGCCCTCTTCTTCTGAAACCATATTTGCGTATTTTTTCTGACTATAATAATTGCTCATCGCATTATCTTTAATAATAACGGGACGTATAAAGACCATCAAATTGACCTTTTCACGCTTATTTTCAGACGCACCAAACAGTTGCCCTAGGCCTGGTATATCCCCTAAACCGGGGATCTTGGACTCCACTTCGGTCTCTTTTTCTGTAATCAATCCGCCCAGAACAATAACTTTGCCATCCCCAACAACTACCTGCGTTTTGATCTGTCTTTTAGTGGTTTGAATATCAACCGCTTCGCCTTTTGGCAGAACATCAGACACTTCTTGATCGATCTGTAAATAGACCTCAGTTCCTTGGTTTAAAATTTGTGGCGTAACCTTTAACTTCAGGCCAACATTTTTACGTTCAATGGTACTGAATGGATTGCTGACACTCGTGGTGGTGCTAGTATAGGAGCCTGTTTGAAAAGGCACTTCTCGACCAACAACAATCTCGGCCTCTGAATTGTCGAGCGTCACAATCGATGGTGTCGCTAAAATATTAGAGGCGGAATCGCTTTTTAAAGCGGTAATTAAAGCGCCCCAACCCGTCGTACCATCGGCACTTGCCTCACCAAAGCCCATGGAAATACCACGCCCAATGGCTGCCGATTGTGCCAGCGGATCACCAGCATTACCAAGAATAGTTGGAATACTGCCCGTGAAATTAATGAGTCCCACACCATTTTCGCCCAAGACTCCCCATTCAACGCCTAGCTGTCGAGATTTATCTTCAGATACCTCAACAAAGATCGCTTCGATTAATACTTGCGCTCGACGAATATCCAACTGTTTAACAACGCTTTTTAAAGCCGAAGCAATGCTGGCTGGAGCGCTTAAAATAATGGCGTTCATACGCTCATCCGCTTCAATGCTAATGTCGTCTTCGGCCGTTTGATTAGAGAATGCCAACCCTGTGCTTTCTGCCCCTGGCGCCGCATCAGCACCCGTCGACTCTGTCACATTTTCTGTCGTATTTAATAGGGCTTTATTCTGAGCAATCGTTTGTAAAATCGGCACAATATCGATGGCTTTAGCATAATGAAGATAGAGCACCTGAACGCGACCGGCTCTATCGACTTTAATATCTAAATCGGCAATTAAGGTACGTAACATCATGCGCTTATGCTCTTCACCCGTTAAGATAATGCGGTTTGAACGCTCATCAAAACTGATTTTGACATCTAAATCGCCCCGTCCTTTTTGTAACACCCCTTTGACTGTCCTAACCAACTCTTCAGCAGAGGCGTTTTTCACTTCAATGACTTCATAGGCACCATTGGTATCAATATCAACTCGCTTTAAAACATTCTTGATTCTTTTAATATTGGCAACCGTATCACTAATAATTAATTTATTACTTTCAGCCAACGCAACCAAGTGACCTTCTCTTGCGACTAATGGACGTAAAATAGCCACTAACTTTGTCGATGCGACATTATGAACTGAAATAACTTCAGTCACCCAGTCTTGACTATTCTCTTCCCAACTACGATAGGGCAGTTGATCTCTTGCCAAGTTCGCAGGGATAATTTTAGTGACCTCTTCTCCTTCCACGGCAACATAGCCATGGACATTCAAAACAGCGAGTAACGTTTCATAAAGAGCCTCAGGTGCCATGCCCTCTTCAGCCAACAAGGTCACCTTGCCTTTTACGCGCGGATCAATAATGAAATTATGGCCGGTTATTTTTGCAACCGATTCAATCACAACCACAATATCAACCTGCTTAAAACTTTGCTTCATCTCACCCTCTGCCTGGACAGGTGCAGCATAGGCTATCGGCATTAGCAAAGAAAATACAATTAAAGACGTCCGTATAGCAGAACGCTTTAAAGCATTTTTAAACAGTTTGTGGTCACTGACTCGTTTCATTTTTAAACCTTTTTTCATTATTTTTTTTGGAAAAATCCATCACTAACCGGTTCAGTTAGGCAGCTCTACCCTTAAACTTTGCTCAACACCTTGTCGAACCACCACCACTGAAAAGCTCGATTCGGACATCAAGGCTTGCCATAAAGCAGGATTTTTCGAAAGTGCCTCTACTGAGTGTCCGTTCACCACTTTCAATAAGTCCCCTGGCTTAAACCCTAATGCATTAAAGAGCGCGGCCTCTTTTTTTGGCCAGACTTTAATCATGACAGGCTTACCTTTGTTATTCACAAATTCAAAGCGTACATATCCTAATATAGAGATAGGGGTTTGCTTGACTTGCTGTTCAATCAACGTCAGCTTTTTGGACAGTGATTGAGTCATATCGGTAGAATCTATTGCACCACCCGGTGCCATTAAAACATTAGGCTCGGCCTTTAACTCTAATTTCTCTTGTTTGCCTCGATTTAAAATAATGGCAAAATCAGCGCCGACCTCAATCAATTCAACATCACGCTGTATCGCTTCACCCACTGCAAAAACCTGAGCCTTACCCTGTACCTCAATCACCGCGATACTTTTTATAGGGTGCTGTAAAAGGCC
>JBNJEY010000042.1:0-10958 GCA_051746325.1 Pseudomonadota bacterium | reverse complement strand
CGTTCGCGCCCCATTTTGATTAAGTAGTCGGATTGATCGAGAATTTCGATGGTCCTTTGATAGTGTACAAACATGCTCGGAAATTGAGGATGCAGGTTAATTAGGACATCGCCAGAGGGTTTTACAATCTGTTCGCCATAGAGCTGAATAGAGGCCGGAACTTGTTTGCCAACGCTATGCGGGATAAAGCTTTGTGGTTGTGCACTCCACAGCGCCAGATCATAGCGCAGGGCATCTTGTTCCGATTCAAAACGGATGTCACAGCGGCGTTTTTGGGTGCAAATCTTTTTAAGCAATTTGTTTAAAAAAACCTCCCTCGACTGTGGGTCCGTACTGTTCAATATATAGAACAATACATCTTTCTGAACCTCTGTCTTGCTAACGCTTTCTGCCGATTGGCTTTGAGCTTGTGACACCTCCATGCGCTTTAGCCCTTCGCTTGCGTTAATAGGTATTCAACCAACGCCGGAACAGGGCGTCCAGTTGCCCCTTTTTTATCGCCACTGACCCAAGCGGTTCCGGCGATGTCTAAATGGGCCCAGTCAACGTCTTGGACAAAACGCGCTAAAAACTGGGCGGCGGTAATAGCCCCCCCGGTGCGTCCGCCAATATTGGCCATATCGGCAAAATTAGATTTAAGCTGCTCATCCCACTCTTCGCCCAATGGTAACTGCCAAAAACGGTCATAGGTGGTTTTCCCCGCGGTGGTTAAGGCATCTACCAACGGTTGGTTATTGCCCATAATGGCGGATACATGATGGCCTAAGGCGATAACGCACGCCCCCGTCAGGGTCGCCATATCAATGATTTTAGCAGGCTTAAAGGTCTGTTGTGTATAGGTTAGAGCATCACACAGAACCAGACGGCCTTCGGCATCGGTATTTAAAACCTCAATGGTTTGACCTGAAAGGGAGGTGACGACATCACCTGGCTTAATGGCACTGCCAGAGGGCATGTTTTCGGTGGCAGGAATTACGCCGACCACATTGATATTGGGCTTTAATTCCCCCAATGCCTTAAAAACGCCTAAAACAGTAGCCGCGCCGCCCATATCGTATTTCATCTCGTCCATAGCAGCACCTGGCTTTAATGAAATTCCACCGGTATCAAAGGTAACCCCTTTACCGACCAGCGCGATAGGGGCTTGTGAAGCATCCCCTCCGTTATATGAGAGGCAGATCATTTTGGGCGGGGTATCACCGCCTTGTGCAACAGACATAAAAGAGCCCATCCCCATGTCAATCATCTCTTTGCGATCCAGGATCTTAATATCAAAGGCAAACTCTTGACCCAATTGGAGCGCCGTCTCGGCTAAATAGGTTGGAGTACAGAAGTTACTCGGCATATTCGCCAACTCTTGTGTGAGCGCCATGCCCAGAGCCGTCGCTTGACCTTGTTGTGCCGCCACGGTGTAATCCTCGCACGGGAAAACCATGCTCTCTGCTTTAGGCTCTTTTAACGCATGAGCGCCACGGCTCTCATGGCTGTAATCATAGAAACTGCGCTGGAATATTTGTGCATTTTGGGTCACCGCCCACGCAAGCGTCTCAGCGAGAGGCTTGGCAAAGATTGTTGCATTGGCAATACGAGTCGCGCCACAGTGGTCCAATGCATCGGCCGCAGCTTGGATTGAGGTGAGATAACCCTTCGTGGTCAGTTCGTCACTCGCGCCAAAACCCACTAATAACACTCTTTGAGTGTCAATCCCTGCTGGTTTAACGAGGAGCAGCGTTTTGCCCACTTTTCCAGTGAAATCACCCGATTTTACGAGGCTTTTACTTAGCTCATTCAAAGCAGATTGTTGTGACAGAGCGTTCTCTGACGCGATAATGTCGCCTTCTTCATTAAGGGGAAGTATTAAGGTATCAAAGTGCGCAGGGGAGGTATTGAATGAAAATTGAATGTGTTTCATAATGTTTGTCCTTAAAATCGAGGATTCAGCTTGGTAAACAGGTTTGTTTAAAAGAGTCATTCTACGTTTTTTGTTTGTATAATGGCTAGATTAAGTTTCTGCTGTTCTCAAACTCATGTTTGGTCAGACAGAAGTGTCTCTATTAAAAATTGATGTTCACTATTTTAACGTGTGTGGAGCGCTTTTTGCGAATTCTCGACAAATACCTTTATATCGAATTGCTAAAGACTTTTTTTGCGGTCTTAACAGTCTTGCTATTGATCACCTTTGGTGCAGAGGCGACCAAGCTATTAGCGATGGCCGTCGAGGGTAAAGTGCCTTCATCCATTGTTCTGCAACTCTTGCTGCTTAAAGTCCCTCCCGCGCTGGAAGTTATTTTGCCTTTAGTGGCGCTATTAAGCGTTATGTTAACGATCGGTCGACTCTATCAAGATCAAGAGATGGTCGTCATGAGCAGCTGTGGAATCTCGCCACGCTATTTTCAAAAGAGAGTCCTGTTTTTTTTGATCCCTTTAGTGCTACTGACCGCTTGGATCTCTTTGGTGGTTACGCCATGGAGTTATAAAGCTGAACGCCTTCTTATCAGCGAGGCGCAAACACTTACCCCCGTTTCGGGTCTGGTTCCAGGTCGTTTTAATATCTTACCGAATGATGCGGGTGTATTTTATACCAAGTCAATTTCAGGCTCTGGTGAGCTCTCCACTATTTGGATTCAGCGTCAATCTCAAGCTCAAGCTCAAGCACAAGCGCAAGATGCCGAACAAGACCTTATTTTAGTCGCGCCAAAAGGGCGATTTGAATGGATTGATGGCCGATTGGTATTGGTATTGGAAGAGGGCTATAGTTATCTTGGAATGCATTACCCTGCAACAACCGTCTCAGGCGAGGTCGAAGTGCAAGCATTCAAACGATTTGAGGTGTTAATTCCAGAACTCAGCTCTCAACCGACCAGGCCTGATAAGCTTGAAGTCGGCACGGATATTTTGTGGGGCTCTGATACATTAGAGCATCAGGCGCTACTGCAGTGGCGTCTAGTGACCCCTTTTGGGGTGTTAATACTGGGTTTGATTGGCTTAAAAATGAGCCGGACAGGTCCAAGAGAGGGGCGTTTTGTCAGGGTCTTTTACGCGCTGTTACTCTATATTGTTTATAGTCAGTTATTGGTGGTTGGAAAAGAGAGTCTCTCAGATGGTATTTGGCCAGCGACCATTGGTTTATGGCCGATTCCTATATTATTCTTACTGTTTGCTTTAGTCGAGTTTAAGCCACTGACCGCTCCATTAATAGCAAAATTCAAGTCAGCTGAATTAGGCGTTAAACCAAAGGCTTCTGAATCAACTGGAAGAGGGCCTTGATATGAATCGAATAGAACGCTATTTAGCGCAGATTGTGGTGAGCTATACCTTATTGGTGATATTGGTGTTATTAATGATTTTTGGCTTCTTTGAGTTTATGAACCAAATCTCTAAATTAAACGATAGCTATACACTGACCTTAGGCGCTTTTTATACACTGCTTAAACTGCCGGTTTACGGCTACCAAATTTTTCCGATTGCGCTTGTTATTGGTACCTTAATGGGCTTGAGTAGCCTGGCCAATCAGTCGGAATTAACGGTTTTGCGCGTGACGGGGTGGTCGATTAAACGAATTCTGTGGGCCGTTTTGAAAACGGCTCTATTGATGTGGGTGGTCATTGCCATAATAGGCGAATGGGTCGCACCTGCCAGTGAAGCCTATGCCAAAAAGATGCGAGCTGAAGCCCTACATCAAAGTTTTTCGGTGGGGTCAAAGGACGGTCTTTGGATAAAGGACGAAAATCGCTATATTCATGTCGGACGGGTAATCTCAAGTACCAAGCTCAAAGAGATCACCTTCTATGAGGTGACAGAGGGGCAGTTAAGTGAACTGTCGCAAATAAAACAAGCCAGCTATGATGAGGGGCAGTGGCGCTTTAAAGAGGCTCTCCAGCAGCAACTCAAATTTGTTCCCTCGCCGATTGAGTTAGAGAGATCACTGCCACCACGCTTAGAGTTAAACGTCACTCGGTCTGACTCTGTGATCTCTAGTTTTCCATTAACGCCAAATGAGTTACGCAATCTAGACATCGAAACGCGATACTTAAGTGCCTGGAATCTTTATCACTATATTCAATTTTTGGAAGCGAATGATTTAGAAGCAGGTAACTATCAGTTGGAGTTTTGGCGCAAAATCTCTATGCCGATTATGGTCATCGCCATGATTGCGTTCGTCTTTCCATTGATTTTTGGTTCAATCAGGCAGGTGAGCATGGGACAGCGCGTCTTTTTAGGCGTTTTATTGGGGATGGGCTTTCATCTATTAAATCAGTTGGTCGGCAATCTAACGGTGGTCTATCACTGGCCGGTGATATTAGGGGCTTTTATGCCAGCGGTTATTTTATTATTAATCTCCGCGGTATGGCTACAGAGAACCCGCTAGCTTGCAACTGCAGATAAGTCGAAGTATCTCTATTCTGCAACCAGTTGCTGCATTTTATAAACCCCTTGCTTGCCGCCAAGTTTTTGGGCAAGAAAGGGAAGGGTTTGTTGCATCTCCTTCCACAATGTCCAAGGTGGATTGACCCAAATCATGCCGCTTGAGGTCATGCCCCGTTCAACCGTGTCGGCTTGCAGTCCCAGCTCAAACAGTTGAATATTTCGAATGCCGCTGTTTTTAATGGCTCTTAACATACGCTCTATTTGTTCTCGTTTAACCACGGGGTACCAGATGGCATAAGTGCCTGTGGCAAACCTTTTATGCGCTGCGATTAAGACCTCAACGACACGCTCATAATCCTGCTTGATTTCATAGGGTGGGTCAATCAATACCAGACCCCGTCTCTCTTTAGGCGGCAGAGCCCCAATAGCCGTTTGAAATCCATCTTGCTGGAATATTTTAATACGTCGATCAGACTTAAAGTTCTGGCTCAAGGTCTGTTCTTCTCTAGGGTGCAGTTCACATAAACTCAATCGGTCATAATCCCGTAATAAGTGTGCCCCAATCCACGGAGAGCCGGGGTAGAGTTGTAACTCTGATTGAGAGCCTTTAAGCGCATTGCACGCGGCAATCACCTCTTTATATCGGGCCACCGCATCCGGTAACTCCCTTTCGTTCCAAAGTTTGGCAATCCCATTCTTATATTCACAGTTTTTCTGAGCCTCATCGTCTGCCAAGGTGTAAATGCCCGGACCCGAGTGGGTGTCTAGATAAAAGGTCGGATTCGGCTTTTGCGTCAGATAGTCTAAAGCGTGCACTAAGGTGATGTGTTTTAAAACATCTGCGAAATTACCCGCATGGTAAGAGTGTAAATAACTCAGCATAATTGAACTCTTTTAATGGTCGAGAAAATGGCTAATCGGGAGAGGATTAGCACAGGCTAGGCGATAGCGCCCTTTGTATCAGGGCTGTTTATGCCAAAATAATGGCTTCAAGCTCTTTCACTTTTTGCCAAACCAGGTCAGGATCGCCACGAGATTCGACATTGAGCCTTAACAGCGGTTCGGTATTCGAGGAGCGAATATTCATGCGCCATTGGGCAAACTCCAAACTTAAACCATCGGTTTCATCGATGGTGGGGTTTTCAGATGCAAAGTGCGCTCGAATATTGGCCAAGATCGTTGGACTCTCTTTAACCGTGTAGTTGATCTCTCCGCTGCAAGGGTAGGCCTTAGCTCTTTCAGAGATGAGTTCTGATAATGTTTTTCCCGTTTTACTGATCAGCTCGGCAATCAATAGCCAGGGAATCATACCGCTATCACAGTAGAAAAAGTCTCTAAAATAGTGATGTGCGGACATTTCACCGGCATATAGGGCATCCTCTTTACGCATGCGCTCCTTAATAAAAGCGTGGCCTGTTTTGGATTGCACCGGAATGCCGCCGGCTTGAGAAACTTGCTCAATGGTGTTCCAGGTTAGGCGTGGATCATGGATGATTTTCTCTCCTGGATGAGAGGCCAATAGCGTCTCTGCCAGCAGTCCAACCAAATAATAGCCTTCAATAAACTGCCCTTTTTCGTCAAACAGAAAACAACGGTCAAAATCACCATCCCAAGCAATCCCCATATCCGCTTGCTGCTCAATAACCGTTTGAGCGGTAATGGCACGGTTTTCAAATATCATTGGATTGGGCACGCCATTAGGGAAGTTGCCATCAACTGCATGGTTGACGGTGGCGACCTGAAAGGGCAGTTCTTTCGCCAGTTCATTAAAAGTTGGACCCGCAGCACCATTACCCGCATTGACCACCAGTTTTAAAGGTTTTAGTTGCTCTAAATCAACATAGGTTAAGAGATGTTGAATATAGGCCTGTTTACTCGGGTTGTGGTGGATAGTGCCTTTGTCCGCAGTTGGCACTCTATTATTAAAACGGTTCTCGATAATACGCTGTTCAATCTCTTTTAAACCAGAGTCGCCACTGATCGGGACCGAACCACGCGCCACCAATTTCATGCCGTTATACCCTTTTGGATTGTGACTGGCGGTAATCATAATGCCGCCATCCGCCTGGTAAAAAGACGTTGCAAAATAGACCTCTTCGGTACCACAAAGCCCAATATCGATGATATCCACACCTGAGTCAATTAACCCCTGCATCACGCCTTTGGCGATTTCAGGGCTTTCTAAACGGATGTCATAGCCTATTACGACCTGATTGGGGCGAAGTTCAGCGGCAAAAGCGCGACCTATTTTCTCTGCAAGATCGGCATTGAGTTCTTCAGGTACCCGGCCACGAATATCATAGGCTTTAAAACAGTTTATTTTTTGCGAGGTTAATGTCATTTAAAATTTCTTTCACTTCAGTTTTCATTGATTAAGAGTCGGTCAGACCTTGGTTTGAGAGGGCGTTATCGTCCAATCCCAAAATAGATGAACCCATTCTCTTCCAGCCACTGTTTATCGTAGAGGTTACGTCCATCGAGAATAATTGGGGTACGCATATTGGTTTTAAGAGCGGTTAAGTTTGGAGAATAAAATAGTTGCCATTCGGTTACCACGCAAAGCGCATCGGCAAGCTCGGTCGCATCATACATATCAGAACAAATTTCAATGCGTTTTTGTTGCTCTAGCGGTAATGATTCACGCATCCAGATGGTAAAGTTCGCCTCAATCATGGGGTCAAATATCTTTATGTGACACCCCTGGTTAAGCAGCGCTTTAATTAAAGAGAGACTCGGTGCGCCTTCAATTGAATGAGAGTTGGGTTTGTAACTGACCCCCCAAATGGCGACCGTTTTGTCCTCTAGTTGGCAGTTGAAATGTTGCCAAATTTTACGGAATAAAATTTCTTTTTGGTGTTCGTTAATCAAATTAACCGCTGTTAAGAGACCTTCATCAGAACCTGAATCATGAATTATTTTCTGAATACGCGACAGATCAATTTCAAAGTCAGCGCCACCAAAGCCAGTGCCAGCGTATAAATAAGCTTGACCTATACGTTGATCAGCCCCCAACCCTTGACGGACCTCTTCAATGTCCGCGCCAAGATGCTCTGCAGCCTGTGCTAATTCATTCATTAAAGAGATACGTGTGGCCAACATGGCATTGGTCGCATATTTTGTCAATTCGGCCGACTCTGGAGACATTTCGATAATGACATTGTGGTTGCGATTAAAGGGGGCGAAGAGTCGCTTAAAGCTTTTAATCGCTTGCGGTTCATGGCTACCAATAATGATTCTATCCGGTCGCATAAAACCAATAATGGCGCGTCCCTCTGAGGCAAAGTCAGGGTTCATAATGCAGGGTTTTTTAGAGAGTTCAGTAATCGTTTTAAAGGTCCCCATCGTAAAGTTAGAGCGAATAATTAAGCAGGTATTGGGGTTACTTCCTGCGGCTAAGGATTTAGCGATCAGTTTCGCTTCTGAGCAGTTGCGCGGTTCAAGTGAGATAATTTGATAATCGGCATCGATATCATAGCCCGTCGAGAACTCTAAACGTCCAGAGTCCAATTGCGTGTCTAATAATTTGACCAGGCCTGGTTCGGCACGCTCGTGATCTCTATTGCCAATAAGGGTGACTTGGTTGCCAGACTCAGCCAGGCAACCGGCGCAAACTAAGGCGCTGATATTTGAACCAAAAACATTAATTTTCATTTTGCTGCTTCCAGATAGTGTTAAGAATACCCGCTGTTGAGGTATCCAATTCCTTGGTGGTGTGTGTGTCAATATGCGCCAAAATATCCATAGCGAGTTTTTTGCCTAACTCGACGCCCCACTGGTCGAATGGGTTAATATTCCAGACTACCGACTGTACAAATACTTTATGTTCGTAGAGCGCGACGAGTAGCCCTAGATGGAAGGCATCCAGTTGATTCAATAATAATGTATTGGAGACTTGATCACCAGGATAGTTTTTATTTAGGTCTTCGCTGGCTTTGCCAATCATCATCGCTCGACTTTGAGCGAGGCAGTTGGCAATATTTAGGTTTTGATGGAATTTTGCGCGTTCAGAGCTTGATTGGCCTTGGGTGAATAAAATAAAGTCAGACATAACCCGTTCAGTCCCTTGGTGCAATAACTGGTAAAAGGCGTGTTGTGCATTCGGTCCGACTTCTCCCCAAAGAACTGGACAAGTTCTATAGGTCGTTGCCGTTCCATCCCGACGTGTACTTTTACCGTTACTCTCCATTTCTAATTGCTCAAGATAACTGGCAAAGTATTTTAGTCTGGAGTCATAGGGCAGTATCGCTTGCGCCGTTAAATCCAGGAAGTTAGTGTTCCAGATGCCAATTAGTCCAAGCAGTACTGGAATGTTTTTAGCAAAGGGCGTGGTTTTAAAGTGGTTATCCATGGCGTGTGCCCCTGCCAATAAATCTTTAAAACCCTGCATGCCTAATTTAAACGCAATGCTTAAGCCGATTGCGGACCATAAAGAGTAACGGCCGCCAACCCAATCCCAAAATTCAAGTTGAAGCTGGGGCAGTATGCCCCATTCACTCATTTTGGTCGTATTGGTTGAAATGCCGATAAAGTGGCGCAGGGCCGCCTCTTTGGAAGGGGAGCACCCTTCAACCCACACCCTGGCCGTTTCTGCTAAAGACAAGGTGTCTATTGTGGTAAAGGACTTAGAGGCAATAATAAAGAGTGTGGTTGAAGGGTTCAGCTTTTTTAATAGCGGTTGTAATTGGCGAGCATCTAAGGTGGAGACAAAGTGAATATCTGGGGCAACCGATAATCTGTCTGATTCCAGTGCATAGGTGACCATTAAAGGCCCTAAATCACTGCCACCTACTCCAATATTAACGACATCACTAATCGCATTTCCTGAAAAACCGCGCAGTTGATGCGAGTGCATTAAGTCCACAATGTGTTCCATCTTCTGCCATTGTTGTGCGACTTCTGTCAAAGGGTTATTAATATCCCTTAAGGCGGTATGCCACGCAGCTCGGTCTTCTGTATTGTTTATTTTTTCGCCAGCAAACAGTTTTTCAATCCATGGCTGAAGATCCGATTCGGCAGCAAGGTTAAGCAACTCTTGCAGAACTTCTGAGTCGATTTTTTGTTTCGAAAAATCATAAAGAAGATGTTCAGTTTGAACATGGAACTGCTCAAAACGGTTAACGTCATCTGCAAACAAACTCTTTAGATGAATTTGTTTAATGGATTCCGCTAAGGGTTTTAATTTAGAGAATGCCTGAGTTTCGATCATTTCATAAACTCCTTTAACCACTGTCTGAAATCGTCCCCAACTTCTGGGTGCTTCACGGCAAATTGAACAGTCGCTTTTAAGTAGCCCAATTTATCACCACAATCAAAGCTGTTGCCTTCCAAGCAGTATGCCTGAATGTCCTGTTCTTGTATGAGCTGCGCTATCGCATCTGTTAATTGTATTTCATCACCCGCGCCCTTAGGGGTCGTTTGTAAAAGCGTCATAATACGGTTGCTTAAAACATACCGTCCCGTCACAGATAAGTTAGAGGGTGCTTTATCTAAGGCCGGTTTTTCAACTATTCCGACCATTTTACGAGACTCACCTGGGTTCAGGGTTTTACCCATGCAGTCCGCAATGCCATATTTATCCACTTCACTTTCTGGGACAGGTTCAACCATAATCTGACTTTGATTGGAAAGGTGAAAGGCATTGACCATATTCGCTAAATCGAGGGATTCACTGTTAAGAATGACATCCGGTAGCATGACGGCAAAATCTTCATCCCCAATGACAGGTGCCGCACACAAAACGGCATGGCCTAACCCTAAAGGTTCAGGTTGGCGAACAGAGATAATATTCACGTTATCAGGAATAATATTTCTAAGGGTTTCCAATAGGGCGGCTTTCTTTTTATTAATTAAAGTCGTCTCAAGTTCGAAATGGTGGTCAAAATGATTTTCAATCGCTTGCTTGGAAGAGTGGGTGACTAAAATAATATCTGTAAATCCCGCATTCACCGCTTCTTGAACAACATATTGAATCAACGGCTTATCAACCAATGTAATCATCTCTTTCGGGATTGCTTTGGTCGCGGGTAAAAAACGGGTACCTAAACCTGCAACAGGAATAACGATTTTTTTAATAGACATAGGGACTCTTTATATATAAGAAATTGAATAAGGATATTTACTAAAAATGATAATGTCTAACATTCTAATATAAGAGAGAGCTAAGCAGGGAAAAAATAGGAGGTATCTGTGATAACTTTAGAGGATTACATTAGGGGATTACAATTAGTCCGCAACTCAAATTTATCGGGCGCTAAAATAAGTGGGCACAGTTTGGGCACCAGATGGGCACCAGATGGAAATTGATGCTTTTTTAGGAGGAAAAAGAAGATAGGTCCTTAACTCAAAGGCCCTAATGAACAACGGATTTTAGTTAGGATGCCCAATTATTCCTCTAGCCGCCTAACGACGCTAAAAAAAGATGAACACTTTTGTTTAAAAAGGGTTGCAAGGTTTGAGATTTTCCCTATAATACGCCACATCAAACGAGTTGTTTGATCTCTACCACTCCCGATTAGTTCAGCTGGTAGAACACCGGACTGTTAATCCGTATGTCTCAGGTTCGAATCCTGAATCGGGAGCCATATTCTAAA
>JBNJEY010000041.1:0-11286 GCA_051746325.1 Pseudomonadota bacterium | reverse complement strand
GGCTTGGCCAATATTGGCTTCACGATGAACAATCTGCCGCTGAAGGTTAGAGTCATCCACCTCGTCAAAATCCACCAAGGTTAAGTGGCCTATGCCGGCGGCCGCCAAGTAGAGTGAAGCCGGGGAGCCTAGACCACCAAGGCCAAAAATGACCGCATGCGATTGTGCCAATTTAAGCTGTCCAGTGTAATCAATTTCCGGCAGTAAAATCTGTCGGCTATAGCGGGAAAGTTCAGCATCATTTAATTCGGTTTTAGCGGTCTTAGTCATGGGTTTTATCTTATAAAAAAATGAATGTTATGGTTGGTCTAATTCTAATGGAGGTTAACGTTAAGTGCGTTATTATGCCGAATTTACCGTTTTTGTCCAAGGGTGACGCGTGGGTTTCCGCCCAAGTCTTTAATGCCTCTGACATTGCTGTAGTGCTCTTTTTTGAATATCTCCGCCACCGAGTCCGCCTGATGATAGCCGTGCTCAATCAGTAGCCAACCATTAGGTTTTAAAAACGACCAGGCCTGGTTCGTTATTTTTCGGATAGCCTCTAAGCCATCCTGGCCTGACGTTAATGCCGTAATGGGTTCAAACCGAACATCTCCTTCAAACAGGTGAGGATCGGCCTCCTCAATATAAGGCGGATTGGAAACAATGAAATCAAATGCGTGTGTTGGTGCGATGGCAGAAAACCAATTGCTTTGTAAAAAGTTAATCTCTAGTTGCAGATTTAAGGCGTTCTCTAAAGCGACTTGTAACGCTTTTTCGCTCAAATCGACGGCGGTGACTGAGCAACGCGGGCATTCACTTTTTAAGGCTAGGGCAATCGCGCCACTGCCTGTGCCTAAGTCCAAGAGTGACCAGGCCTGGTCACTCTTGTTTTCGAGTTTGAGGTCTGTAGTGCTTGAAGTGCTTTGAGCCTGCTGGTAAAGCTCTAAGGTCGCTTCTACTATGGTCTCACTGTCAGGTCGAGGGATCAAGGTATCCGCGGTGACTTTCAATTTAAGTCCCCAAAATTCTCGTTCTCCCAGAATATGGGCAATCGGCCGGCCTTGAACTCTTTGCTGCAATAGTTCGTTAAAGGCGAGTTGTTGCTGATGATTGAGTTCCTTGTCCGACCAGGTGAATAGGTATGTTCTCGAGACTTGTAAACTGTGCGCCAACAGGAGTTCGGCATCCAGTTGTGGAGAGTCGACCAGGCCTGCTTGAATCAGTTGCTGATTCGCGGCCTGAAGGCCTTTCTCGATGGTGGAAGAGTTACTCACAATAAGAGATGAACTATTCGGTAGAGCTTAAAGATGCCAGCATCTCTGCTTGGTGTTCGGCGAGCAGTGGCCCGATGATTTGATCCAGTCCGCCATTCATGACTTCATCTAATTTATAGAGCGTCAGGTTGATGCGGTGATCCGTTACACGCCCTTGAGGATAGTTGTAGGTGCGGATACGGCCAGAACGATCCCCACTACCGACCAGGCTTTTTCGCTCATCTGAAACGGCTTGGTCGTGAACCTGCTGCCTCGCATCCATAATTCGAGCCGCCAGCAGCGACATGGCTCGGGCGCGGTTTTTGTGTTGTGAACGTTCGTCCTGACATTCGACAATCGTGCCGGTCGGAATGTGGGTAATTCGAATGGCTGAATCGGTTTTGTTCACGTGCTGTCCCCCAGCACCTGAAGCGCGAAAGGTATCCACTTTTAGGTCTGCGGGGTTAAGTTCAATTTGCTCAATATCGGCTGATTCCGCCATAATGACCACGGTCGCGGCAGAGGTGTGAACACGACCTTGGGTTTCGGTTGCAGGCACACGCTGTACGCGATGCGCACCGGACTCAAATTTCAGTTTTGAGTAGGCACCATCGCCGATAATGCGAGCAATGATCTCCTTGTAACCACCGTGTTCACCGAGGTTAGTATTGAGGATCTCTACCTGCCATCCCTCTTTTTCAGCAAAACGACTGTACATTTTAAATAGGTCGCCAGAAAAGATTGCCGCTTCATCGCCACCCGTACCTGCACGAATTTCTAAGAAAATATTCGAATCGTCATTTGGGTCGGTCGGTAAGAGCATAGTCTGTAGTGCCAGTTCAAGTTCACTGACTTTGGCTTTTAAATCAGGAAGTTCTTCTTGTGCCATCTCTTTGAGTTCGGCATCGCCAGAGTTGATCATCTCCATGGCTTCATCTAAATCATCTTGCGCGTGAATGAAGCTGTTAAAGGTTTCGACAATAGGGCTTAATTTCGAGTACTCTTTGGTCAGTGCAGTAAACTTTTTCTGGTCACTCATGGTTTCGGGTGAACAGACTAAAGCGTTGACTTCGTCAAGGCGTTCAACCAAGGTTTCTAATTTACTACGAATAGAATCTTTCACAGGGGTCTCGATTATTTATTTTTTGAATGATTAAGTCTCTTAACCGTTTGGATGATGTGCTTTTTGATCGCAAATTAAAAGGGCTTCAGCACTCTCGATGAGTGTTTTATTACCTTCGATGCCTGCATGGTTTAATTGTGATGTTGGGGTGTGGATCAATTTATTGGTCAATTGGTTTGCCAGGCGCTTAATAATATCTTCTGGCTCACAACCTTGTTCTAACTGGTGGAGCGCATGATTTAACGCCTCTTCTTTCTGGCGCATCGCTTGTTGACGATAGACTTGAATAATGGGTTTAACCTGTTGCATGGCATGCAGTTGGACCATGAAATTATGCGCCTGCAGTTCAATAATTTCTTCTGCCTCAATCGCGGCCACTTGTCTGGATTTTTTATTGCCCTCAATAATCTCTTTTAGATCATCAACGGTGTAGAGATAAACATTGTCGAGTTCATTAATGCTGGCCTCAATGTCCCGTGGTACTGCAATATCAATCATAAAAACCGGACGATTCTTACGTTTTTTAAGGGCTGATATGACCTGTGCTTGCTTTAAAATTGCATGTGGACTGCCGGTCGAACCAATAATAATATCGGCTTCATGCAGGTGATTATCAATCTCTTCTAGTTCAATGGCATAACCGCCAAGCGTTTCGGCTAAACGATGCGCTTTTTCCAGTGTGCGGTTGGCGATAATCAGCTTGCCAATATTGGCTTCTGCTAAGTGTCTTGAAACTAACTCTATGGTTTCACCAGCACCCAACAATAAGGCTGTCTGTGCTGATAAGTCGCCAAAAAACTGTTTCGATAAAGAGACGGCCGAAAAGGCCACCGAAACCGGACTTGAGCCAATTGAGGTGTCGGTTCGTACTTGTTTGACCGTTCTAAAAATATGCTGAAACAAATTTTCTAGGGTTTGATGAATGCTGTCAGCTTTATGTGCCGCATTATAAGCCTCTTTAATCTGGCCAAATATTTGTGGTTCGCCTAGTACCAGAGAGTTTAAGCCACTGGAAACACGCATAATGTGCTTAACGGCTTCCAAATCATGGTGAACATAGAGATAGGGGGTTAAAGCCTCAGCCTCTAATTCAAAGAAGTGATGTAGCCAGTTTTGAATCTCTTGCTCGACTGCTGTACTTTTCGTTGTACCTTTCATTATGCTGTAGATTTCAGTACGGTTGCAGGTCGATAAGATAATACACTCTGAAATCAGACCTAGAGCTTTAAGCGTAGACAGCGCCTGCTGTACGGCCTCTGGCGTAAATGAAACTGTTTCACGAATGTCGACAGGTGCCGTCTCGTGATTAACACCCAGTGTAATAAGTTTCATATAAATAGAGGCTTTACCATAATTTAAGAAAAGTAACAGAAATCGATTCTGCTAATAAAAGCGATAATTCTGCTCAATTATGAGAGGAATTGCAAGTTTTGTCTGCAATGACCTTAGGTGAGGAGGGGGGGTGTTCAATGAAGCCTCAAGAGGCAAATCAATTGAAAATGCAGCGTTTGTATGATGCTCGGATATTATACCGTTGCTTGTAAAGCGCTATTAATTTACACAACCCCTTTATATTTATCATAAATTATCTACAATGAGTAAGTTGAGTTGGAAACTTTTTCCCCGAAACCGGGTTTATAATAAGCTCCATGTAAAGCTCTTAAGTGTTTAAGTCGCAGCTTAATTATTTAAGCCGGAAAATCAGTCATTATCAAGAGAGTCAAATTTTGACATTAAAATATTCAAGTAATCACACTCGTACTCTTTGGAGCATTCAATTTTTGCTCATCAGTACACTTTTATTACTATCAGGTTGTAGTTCTGTTTTTGTAACCGAAAATGATTCTAATATATCGGGTGTAGCACTGCCTTCTTCGCCCTCTGTAGAGGTGGAGGATGATGTTTTGTCGAAGGAGTCTGAGCCCTCTCTGCATATTGATGCTAATACCATGTTTCAGATATTAGCCGCAGAGATGATGGTGCAAAAAGGTCAGCCTGCGCAAGCTTTTGATCTAATTTATGATTTGGCATTGACGACTCGGGATGCAGAGTTGGCGAAAAGAGCATTTGAACTGTCGATGACAACCTATGATGTAGCGAAGATTGAGGCGGCCACAGAATTATGGCGTGAACTCTCTCCACAAGCCGCTATGGCTTGGCGCGCTTCATTTTTAATTTCACTAGGTCAAGGGTCGGTTGAGTTGGCGTTGGAGCAATGGCATCGCTATCACAAGCTCTCAGAAGAGGGGTTGGATAAAGACCTGTTATTAACAGCACAGCGCGTGTCGACTTCTGTTGAGCCTGAGTACGGTATTATCTTTATGCACTCTCTCACGCAAGCCTTTCCTGACTCGTGGGCTGCCTATTTCTCTTTGGGTTATGTCGCCCATGTGCATGGTCAACTTGATGTCGCCTTGGGCGCGCTTGAAAAGGCCAGAACTCTGCAAACGACAGAGTCAGAGCCACAGATAGCAAGACTATTAGCGAAACTATATTCACAGTCATCCTCACCACAAAGAGGGCTTGATGCACTTGAACCTTATTTAAAAAAATATCCTGAAGATTGGATTGTTCAAGAACGAGTCGCCCGCTTGGAGGTGCAAGCCAAACTTTATGATGAAGCAGAAGCCCGTTACGAACATATTTTAAAGTCGGTCCCAGATGCCTATACATCCAGATTGTCGTTGGCTCTGTTGCAGATTGAGCGTAACTCTTATGCGCAAGCAGAGGCGAATTTACATCAAGTTCTACCTATAAAGGGCTATACCAATGTGGCGAACTATTATTTGGGTCTATTGCATCAGGAGCAAAAAAACTATGAAAAAGCATTGCTTCACTTTGCCAATGTGATCTCAGATAATTACTATTTAGATGCTCAGTTACACCGTGCTGAGATCTACTTTTCAATGAATAATATGCCGAAAGCGATTGGAGTCCTAGACTCAATTGAGGTTGAAAAGCCCCAGGACAAAATTAAAGTGTATCGAGCTAAAGGGGTGTTCTATAGTTACGAAAATAAATACGCTCAAGCCATTGATCAATATGAGAAGGTTTTAGCAATCGATCCAGAGCATATTGAAGTGTTAATGGCGCAAGCATTGCTGTTCTACAAATTAGAGCAGTTCGATGCCTATGAACGTAACCTGAAACGCGTTATAGAGCTAGATCCAAATGAAGTCGATGCTCTAAATGCATTGGGTTATTTTTATGTAGAAAAGGGGAGTCATTATGAGCTCGCTGAAAGTTTATTGAAAAAAGCCTATGGATTAGCGCCCGAAAATTATTATGTCTTAGATAGCTTGGGCTGGTTCTATTTTAATAAGCAAAATTACGCCTTAGCGCAAGAGTATCTAGAGAAAGCCTTGGATGCTCAGATAGATGATGAGGTTTTAATCCATTTGATTTCAACCTATTGGCAACAGGGTAAGTACGAAAAAGCCCGATTATTGTGGCAGCATTATCATAAGAGCTTTTTGCAAAATACGCGCTTGCAGAACTTAATCAATGAACTTGAAAAACAGTAGTTAAATACTTTAGTCACCGAGTTAAAAGTTTTTTGATAAAGTTTTAACTTTTCCCTTGAACTTAGAGTGAATACATGGATAATACGCCCCTGTCATTAACGACAATGATATTAAAGGGCTGTAGCCAAGCGGTAAGGCATCTGGTTTTGATCCAGTGTACCGCAGGTTCGAATCCTGCCAGCCCTGCCAATATCCTATCCTAATTCCCCAAATCATTTTTACCCCGATCAGGAGCGCCTGTAATGGCCAATAAAAATGTCATGATTTTTGCGGGAAACGCAAATGTCAATCTCGCAGAAAAAATCTCACAGTATCTAGACCTCCCTTTAGGAAATGCCGATGTCGGTCGCTTCAGCGATGGCGAAATCATGGTTGAGATTAAAGAGTCTGTTCGTGGTCAAGATGTCTATGTATTACAACCGACTTGTACACCAGAGCCAGCGGTTAACCTAATGGAAATGTTAGTGATGATTGACGCACTTAAACGTGCATCAGCCGCCCGCATTACCGCCGTTATTCCCTACTATGGTTTTGCCCGTCAAGATCGTCGTCCTCACTCAGCTCGTGTGCCTATTACGGCCCGTTTAACGGCGGATATGATTACTGAAGCAGGTGCGCATCAAGTGGTCACCGTTGATCTACACTCCGACCAAATCCAGGGTTTCTTCGATATTCCAGTAGATAACATATATGCTTCTCCTCTATTGGTTGAAGATATGCAAAAGAACTGTGATTTAGAGAACGTAATGATTGTTTCTCCCGATATGGGTGGTGTGGTTCGAGCGCGAGCGGTGGCTAAGGCTGTAAATGCCGAAATGGCGATTATCGATAAGCGACGTCCAAAAGCCAATGTTTCAGAAGTTATGAATATTATTGGTGATATCGAAGGCCGTGACTGTATTATCGTGGATGATATGGTTGATACAGCAGGCACTTTATGTAAAGCCGCCAGCGCCTTAATGGAACGCGGAGCTAAAAGTGTTTCGGCTTATGTCGTACATGCTGTGTTGTCGGGTCCTGCGATTGATAATATTGAAGGTTCAGTCTTAAAAGAGTTGGTTGTAACCGACTCAATTCCTCAGCGAGAAGAGGCGTTGGCTTGTAAGATAATACGGACCATTACCATTTCTGAGATTTTAGGTGAAACAATTCGTCGTATTAACCAAGATGAATCGGTAACCTCTTTAATGAAGCACTAAGCTTTAAAGGTCACCACGCATAAAAAACGCCCATTATGGGCGTTTTTTATGACCGCCATTTTGTATAAGAAGTCGTTGATTATTTTAATAAAAATCATAAAAACAGTGGCATAAAATATTTATTTCAGTATAATCCCCGCTTCCCTTACGGTTGGTCGCAAACGGTAAGAAATTAAAATTTAGATAGTTTCATTAAAAAATCAATTTGATGGCTTTGGCCATTAATAGAGAAAACTATCGTTATTGGAGAGAAAAACATGAGCCATATTTGGACAGCAGAAATCCGTACTGATGAAGGGAAAGGTGCGAGCCGCCGCCTTCGTCATGCGAATAAAGTACCCGCAGTAATTTACGGTGCAGGAAAAGATGCAGTATCTGTTTCTTTGCCTGCTAGTTTTGTGAAGCATGCATTAGAAGATGCGGCGATGTTTAACACCGTGTTAACCCTTGAAGTTGAAGGTGGTGACACTGAAACTTGTGTTATTAAAGATATGCAACGTCATCCAGCAACAGGCGCTGCACATCACATCGATTTTCAGCGTGCAGCAGACAATATTCTTGTTAAAAAAGTACCGCTTACTTACAAAGGTAGATCCGTCGCTCCAGGTGTTAAAGCTGGTGGCTTGATGTCATTCCTACAATCAGCTGTAGAAGTAAGTTGTGTCGCTAAAAACTTACCGACTACGATTAATGTTGATGTTTCTACTATGGAAGAAGGCACAAGTATGCGTCTATCTGAAATCAAATTGCCTGAAGGCGTTAGCCTGACCGCACTTTCGCATGGTAGTTCTGATTACGATCAATCGATTGTAAGCATTAGTAAAGCCAAGCGTAGTAAATAATAATTCGTTATTTATAACGTATTATTCTAAGTAATCGAGAGCCGGCTTATGTCATCTGTTCAACTTATTGTTGGTCTGGGAAATCCAGGCGAAAAATACGAACAGACCCGACATAACGCCGGTTTTTGGTTTGTGGACGAAGTAGCGCGCCAATATGGTGTTGTATTTCGTCCAGAGACCAAATTTCTGGGTCATGTCGCACGTGTGCAGTCCAATGGGATGGATTTCTGGTTATTAAAACCCGCTACTTTTATGAACCGCAGTGGCCAATCTATTCGCGCCATCGCCCAGTTCTATAAAATCCCCGCAGAATCTATTTTAGTGGTTCATGATGAGTTGGATCTACCACCTGGTGTGGCTAAATTAAAAGTGGGCGGTGGGCACGGCGGGCATAATGGTCTACGTGATACGATTGCGACCATGGGGAATACTTTTCTGCGCTTGCGTTTGGGGGTGGGTCATCCTGGTCACCGTGACCAGGTGGTGGATTATGTCCTTAAAGCCCCCTCAAAATCCGACTTTCAATTGATTGAAGATGCCTGTTATCAAGCCAGTAAAGTTATTCCAGAGCTGGTGTCAGGCGATTATCAAAAAGCCATGCACATTCTGCATACCAAGTAATAAATTAGCTTAAATCTAAGCCTTTAGCCTTATTTTCATTAGGAGAAAACTCAATGGCAATTAAATGTGGAATCGTTGGATTACCCAATGTTGGAAAATCTACACTATTTAATGCATTAACCAACGCAGGGATTGAATCGGCTAACTACCCGTTCTGTACTATTGAGCCGAATGTCGGCGTTGTGGCCGTGCCTGATGCCCGTGAAGCGGCTTTGGCTGAAATCGTCAAGCCGGAACGAGTCATGTCTGCGACCGTAGATTTTATGGATATTGCGGGTCTGGTTGAAGGGGCCTCTAAAGGGGAAGGGTTAGGTAATAAATTCTTAGCCAATATCCGTGAAACGGATGCTATCGTCCAAGTGGTTCGTTGTTTTGAAGATGATGATGTTGTGCATGTCGCTGGTAAAGTACATCCTATTAACGATATTGAAATCATCAATATGGAACTTGCATTGGCCGATATGGAATCAATCGACAAAGCCATTGCTAAAGTTAAGCGTATTGCCAACAGCGGTGACAAAGCTGCGGCAGCGCGTTACGCTCTGCTTGAAAAAGTATCAGAGAAAATTCAAGACGGCACCTTGATCCGTTTAATGGGGTTAACAGAAGAGGAGTTGATAGAGCTTCAAGATCTGCACCTGTTGACCGTTAAGCCGATGATGTATATTGCCAACGTCAATGAAGATGGTTTTGAAAATAATCCACTGCTCGATGCCGTCACTGAATTAGCCAATAAGCAAGGCGCTATTGTCGTTGCGGTTTGTGCGTCACTTGAAGAAGAGATTGCTGAGTTGGATGAAGAAGATAAAGCCGATTTCTTAGAAGGCATGGGACAAGATGAGCCAGGTTTAAATCGTGTCATTCGTGCTGGCTACGAGTTGCTCGGGTTACAAACATACTTTACAGCCGGTGTGAAAGAAGTACGCGCTTGGACGGTTAAGAAGGGCGCTACAGGGCCTCAGGCCGCTGGCGTGATTCACACTGATTTCGAAAAAGGCTTTATTCGTGCCGAAGTCACCGCTTATGAAGACTTTATCCAATTTAAGGGCGATGCCGGCGCCAAAACCGCCGGTAAGCAGCGTTTAGAAGGTAAAGAATATATTGTCAAAGACGGCGATGTTATGCATTTCCGCTTTAACGTTTAAATTTCACTGTCTTAGAAATAGAGTGCAAGCACAATGCTGTGTTAAAACATGATCACTTACATTCGTAAGCCCATATTTTCTGCCTTGTCTTGCACATACTCTCTAGTCTAATAAATCCAAAATTATGGTGTGAAACGTCTTTGTTAAGACGAATTCAGCTTTGAATTGATTTTAAGAGTTACCAGGCCTAGTTAGTTTTAAAAAAGTCTCAAATAGTGATGGTATTTGGTTGACATATATCTTGAAGGTTCTATAATACGCGCACATTTGGCTACATAGCTCAGTTGGTTAGAGCACATCACTCATAATGATGGGGTCCCTAGTTCAAATCTAGGTGTAGCCACCATAACTTAAAGCCCACTTGATACCAAGTGGGCTTTTTTTATGTCTAAAACTCTTACTACATCAGGGTTTGAAGCCTTTTGTCAGTCTCACTAAGTCTCCTTTGATTTCATTCTATTTCATTAAATCTTAATCAGAATGGTATGCAAAACTGTGCATAGCAGTTACAGAACTTTCTTGAACTAGATTTAGAGGCCATAACTCAGTAAAGATTAGACTAGCAATGTCAGCGGTTAAAGAAATAAGGCAATTACAAAAAGAGGTAACGGAGTTTCAAAACAAGATTCACGCCTGGCGGCATTTTGCCAAATCCCAGATAGTCGTAGTGAATGACAGAATTATTTTGGTTTAAATGACTGCGAGCATTTTAGAAAATAGATTTTACAACCTTTGCTTGAAACCAAATGGCTAATCTCCACTCTGCCGGGCCAAACAAATAGCCCAAAGCAAAAGTATTATTGTGAGAAACATCTCTATGGATAAAGGATCACCGAATGACGAACGAAGCCCATCACGATATTCGTTGGATTCAACGGTTTAATAATTTTAAGAAGGCGTTAGCCCAGCTTAATAAATTTATACAAAGACCTTCTTTGAATGAGCTGGAAGAACAAGGCCTTATTCAATCTTTTGAATATACGCATGAGTTGGCTTGGAAGGTACAAAAAGATTTTTTAGAGACTCAAGGTGCAACGGATTTGTTTAGCCCAAAAAATGTCGCTCGCGAGGCATTTAAAACAGAGTTAATTGAAGATGGTGAAGCTTGGATGTCGATGATTCAGAGCCGAGGCTTGGGCTTTCATACCTACAATGAAGAAACGAGGCAAAAAATTGTTCAGGCAGTTAAGACGGAATATTTTGATGAGTTCTGTTTTTTGGAAAAGCGCTTTGATGGACTGGTAGAAAAAGAGCTCGAACAACAATAACGGTTTAAAACCAAGTCTCATTGCGGACAGCGTTTGCGCAGTTTTCAGAAATTGAAACCGCAATTTGTACGGATCACATGCTAAAGGCAATTTTAAAAATGGTTCCGACATTGATTTAACACTTAAGCGAGTGCTTGAGGCAACAGCATCAATGTTTTTTATCGGCCTAGTGCCGTTAGGAATCCTCGTGCTTAAGAGCGGGGAAGGTGTCAACGCATTTGTAGCAAACCTCATTTTCTAAATATCCGCTCTCAAAAAAATCTTTAAAATTATTCAATGTTATCAGGGCGATATTATCTAGTGCTTCTTGTGTGAAAAATGCTTGGTGT
>JBNJEY010000040.1:0-11394 GCA_051746325.1 Pseudomonadota bacterium | reverse complement strand
AGGGCAATATCTGTCATACTGATACCCTTACCATTGAGCGCCAATAATTTACTCACGGAATGACTTTGCACCAACAACTCTTCGAGAGTTTGTAAAAACCCCTCACCTCTTAGCCGGTAGACTTCTGGCAACTCTTCCGGAAAATTCTCTGTATATTTATAATGATCTAAATGCGTTTTGAACTCATTATCACAAAGATCAATTAAAGAGATCATCTCGGCAAAGGCGGCATCCTTTTTGGAGGGAAGCCAATTCAACTTATCGCTCTGCGATAGAGCCCAGAACATAATGTCACGACTCTCATCAATGACCTGTCCATCTGGCAAAATTAAGACGGGAACTGTGCCTTTCGGTGACGCAGCTAACATCTCGGCGGGCTTATCCCAAAAAACAATCTCTCGCTGCTCAACCCGCACGCCCGAAGCCATAATCGCCATCCGTGCACGTATGGCATAAGGACAGCGCCTATAAGAGTACAAAACAGGATGCTTTACCATATACGAACTCCACAAAATTGAATTAAACTTCAAAGACCATATTATAAAACAAAACATCCACTCATAAAAAAGCCCGCATTAAGCGGGCTTTCCAAAAATAAACGCTAAGTTAATTTTTGAGTTGAGAGGTTCAGTTTTGCGCTAGCTTCAAGACGAGAATTGGAACCGAAGCCCAGTGTGCATCTGGCACATGAGCATCGGAAGCCAATTCTCAACGCAGAAGATTGCATCAATGTGAACTTCTCAAGCAAAAATTACATCATGCCGCCCATCTGTGCATCCGCAGACGCACCATCTTTAGCCGGAAGATCGGCAATCGCCGCACCCGTCGTTAAGACTAGACCTGCAACAGAGGCTGCATTTTGAATGGCTGTACGTGTTACTTTAGCCGGATCGATAATTCCCGCTTCAATCATATCGCAATAGATCTCTTTCGCCGCATCAAAACCGAAATGACCAGAGCCTTCCATGACCTTATTCACGATAACAGAGCCTTCTAAACCACAGTTAGCGGCAATCTGACGCATTGGCTCTTCCATTGCACGCAGTGCAATTTGGATACCGACATCTTGATCAGAGTTACTGCCTTTGACCTCTACACGGGCTTTAGCACGCACGAGAGCAACACCACCACCGGCAACAATCCCTTCTTGAACTGCTGCACGAGTCGCGTGAAGCGCATCGTCAACACGATCTTTCTTCTCTTTCATTTCCATCTCAGTTGCAGCACCCAACTTAAGAACAGCCACCCCACCAGAAAGCTTCGCTAAACGCTCTTGAAGCTTCTCTTTGTCATATTCAGACGTAGTAGTCTCTGCTTGAGAACGGATTTGCGCGCAACGACTATCGATGTCGGCTTTATCGCCTGTACCATCAATCAGCTTAGTACTATCTTTACCAACCACAGCTGTCTTAACTTCACCTAATAAATCTAAAGTGACGGCGTCAAGAGAAAGACCCACTTCTTCAGAAATAACCGTACCACCTGTCAGAATTGCCATATCTTGCAACATCGCTTTACGACGCTCACCAAAACCAGGCGCCTTAACGGCTGCAACCTTAACGATACCACGCATATTGTTGATCACTAATGTCGCTAACGCTTCACCATCGACATCTTCAGCAATAATCAATAATGGACGACCCGCTTTAGAGACGGCTTCAAGAGTGGGTAACAAATCACGAATATTAGAGATTTTTTTGTCATATAACAAAACATATGGCGTCTCTAATTCAGCAATCATTTTGTCTTGGTTCGTCACAAAATAAGGAGAGAGATAACCACGATCAAACTCCATCCCTTCTACAACAACTAACTCGTCTTGTAGTGAAGAACCCTCTTCAACAGTGATAACGCCTTCCGTACTTACTCTTTCCATAGCATCTGCAATCATCTTACCGATAGCCGTATCAGAGTTCGCAGAGATGGTTCCAACCTGAGCGATTGCCGCAGAAGTTGTACAAGGTTGCGCCATGGTTTTAATTTCAGCCACAATCGCTTCTACTGCCTTGTGAATACCACGGTTTAAATCCATTGGATTCATACCGGCTGCAACGGCCTTCATCCCTTCACGCACAATAGACTGTGCTAGAACGGTCGCCGTCGTTGTACCATCACCGGCAACATCATTGGTTTGAGAAGCAACTTCTTTCACCATTTGCGCGCCCATATTCATGAACTTATCTTCTAAATCGATTTCACGTGCAACAGTCACACCATCTTTCGTCACGACGGGTGCACCAAATGATTTTTCTAAAACAACATTACGACCCTTAGGTCCTAAAGTGACTTTTACAGCATCCGCAAGAACGTTAATACCTTCAACCATCTTCTCACGTGCATCTATACCAAATCTGACGTCTTTTGCCATTTTACTAACTCCTTAAATTCTTAAATAAATTCAATCAATAACTACTCTGTCAATCCATCTCAATAATATTTAATAATGGGCGCAGAGTACTTTTGTTATTTAATCGATAATTGCGATAATGTCATCTTCACGCACAATAGTTAAAGCTTCACCTTTGTCATCTTTAGTCTCTTGACCAGCATACTGATTAAACAGTACTTTATCGCCGACACTTACTGACATGGGAATAATAGTACCAGCATCAGATGCTTTACCTGGGCCAATTGCAAGCACTTCACCTAAGTTCTGCTTCTCTTGAGCTGAACCTGGTAAAAGAATTCCTCCAGCGGACTCTTTCTCTTCTTCAACGCGGCGAATAACAACACGGTCATGTAATGGCTTGATGTTCATAGGTGTCTCCTAAAGTTTAAATAATATGGGGTTCAAGGTTGTTTCGATTAAAGCCGAAACAGAAAATTTTTATACTAAATTCATTAGACAATAAAATTAGCACTCTATCCTTGTGAGTGCTAATTATTTTAGTCATCTAGGACGGTCTGTCAACTAAATATGGGGAGTAGTTGAAATGAATTCAAGGATTTACGGCAAAAAATAGATAATGACCAGGCCTGGTCATTATAAATAGAGGTCTGTATGTACACCTGGTTAAAACAATATGTTTACAATAAACGTAAAAAGAGTTAATTCAATCGGTCAAAACCAGGTTATCACGATGAATAAGCGATTCAGCGTCTATATAACCCAAAATAGATTCAATTTGACTACTTGGCTGACCTAATAATTTTGCAGATTCACTTGCAGAATAGTTAATTAATCCACGTGCCACTTCATGACCCGATTCATCGTAACAAACGACCATTTCACCACGCTGAAACAGGCCGCCTTGAGACTTAACTCCAATCGGCAACAAGCTCTTACCAGAGGAACGAATCATTTCTACTGCGCCACGATCTAGAACCAGCGTGCCCTTGACTTGTAAGTGACCGGCTAGCCATTGCTGGCGCGCTGTCAAAGGCTCTAGATCGGGAATCAATAGGGTTCCAAAGGACTCCCCCCTAAACAGCTTGGATAAGATATCGGACTCTCGACCAGAAGCAATCAATGTTGCCGTGCCTGAGCGGGCAGCACGCTTGGCCGCCATGACTTTGGTATACATCCCCCCGCGACCCAAAGTCCCCCCTTCTGGACTGGCCATCGCTTCAATGTCTTTACGACTGACCTGGGCTTGTGAAATGAGTTGAGCATGCGGATTTTCACGAGGATTGTCATTATACAAACCCTGCTGGTCTGTCAAAATAACCATTACATCGGCAGAGATTAAGTTCGCAGTCAATGCACCCAAAGTGTCATTGTCCCCAAAACAGATCTCATCAGTAACCACTGCATCATTTTCATTAATAATGGGTACAACGCCATATTCTAAAAGAGTTTCAATGGTGTTTTTGACATTTAAGTAACGCTTGCGATTTGATAAATCATCATGCGTCATTAAAATTTGAGCCGTCTGAATATCAAACTCAGAAAATAGGGATTCGTAAGCTTGGATCAAACCCATCTGACCGACCGAAGCAGCGGCCTGCAATTCATTTAATGCCGAAGGACGGGAACTCCAACCTAAACGCTTCATGCCTTCAGCGATTGAACCTGAAGAGACTAAAACAACCTCAATACCTTGCTGCTTTAAGTAGACCATCTGGGCAACCCATTGGGCAAGCGCAATTTTATTTAAGCCTTGGCCATCATTCGTCAATAGAGCACTGCCGATTTTGATGACCCACCGCTTTGTATTTTTTAACTCTTCACGATTCATTTTGTAACCAAACGCGTTCAATTAGAACTTAAAATTTAGACTCTAAATTTCAATAAAAATTGGGATTTTAAAAATCGAAATCTTCGTCCACTGAGGTCCGAACAGGTTCAACCTCTTCACTCATTTCCATACGATTTTGCTCTAAGGCATAAGCGATATCATTTACCAACTTAGTGGTTCCTTCACGCATCACCGCTGAAATTTGGTAAACCGGGCCTTGCCAATCCACTTCAGACACAATACGATCACAAACTTTTTTAGCCTCTTCTGGCAATAATAGATCTATTTTATTCAAAACCAACCAGCGCTCTTTACCTGCCAAAACTTCGCTGTATTTTTCAAGCTCTTTCTGAATAATACGAATTTCTTCAACGGGATCGGTATCGTCCATAGGAGCGATATCAACCACGTGTAATAACAGACCAGTACGTGACAAGTGCTTTAAGAACTGCAAACCTAAACCAGCGCCTTCGGCGGCGCCTTCAATAATCCCCGGAATATCCGCCATAACGAAACTGGTTTCAGGAGAAACACTCACAACCCCTAAGTTAGGGTATAAAGTGGTAAAAGGATAGTTCGCCACTTTTGGACGAGCCGCTGAGACCGCTGCAATCAAACTCGACTTACCCGCATTCGGCATCCCCAAGAGACCCACATCCGCTAAAACAATCAGTTCTAGCAGTAAATTACGCTCATCACCATCCTCACCTGTCGTACATTGGCGTGGCGTCCGGTTACGACTGCTCTTAAAGTGAATATTCCCTAAACCATGGCGTCCACCCTGCGCGACCAATAACTGTTGGCCATGCTCGGTTAAATCACCCAATACTTCGTCAGCATCAATATCTCTTACTTTAGTCCCAACTGGCACCTTAATAATCAACGGCTCACCGGCACAACCGGTTTTTTGCTGACCCATACCGGCTTGACCGTTCTGGGCTTTATAATTTTTGGTAAAACGAAAATCAACCAAGGTATTCAGATTACGGTCAGCTTGTAGAATGACGCTGCCACCATCTCCGCCATCTCCACCATTGGGCCCACCAAATGGAATGAACTTTTCGCGACGAAAGCTCGCCACACCGTTTCCACCACGACCTGCTTCTACATGAATGGACGACTCATCTACGAATTGCATGTTATTCCCTTTTACCCTTTTATCAGTCAATTAACGTCTCACCGTTGCTTTATAAACGCTGAACGATTTATTTTATCAAAACCTTGCCATACAAGCGACCATACCCATCAATAATGGATTTTAGTCTATTTTTCTATCTATAAACAAAAACGCCCCGTCAATGCGGGGCGTTTTTAGATAAGTTGAAACTGAAATTATTCAGAAACAATCGTTACGTAGGTACGTAATGGCTTACCTTTAGAAACAAACGCAACCGCGCCGTCTGCTTTAGCGAATAAGGTATCATCCTTACCGCGACCAACGTTTACACCCGGGTGAAACTTAGTTCCACGCTGACGAACGATAATGCTTCCTGCAGAAACTTGCTCACCACCAAATGCTTTAACGCCAAGGCGTTTAGCATTGGAGTCGCGACCGTTTTTAGTACTACCTGCTGCTTTTTTATGAGCCATGGTATAGTCCTTTAATTAACAGTATTACCCCCTACTAAGAAGTAACCCCTGTTTCGATTCAATTATTATTTAAGCTGAAATCTTACCGATTTTTACTTCAGTATAATTCTGGCGGTGGCCTTGCTTAGTTTTAGATCGGTTCTTACGACGACGGAATTTGATGATAGTTACTTTCTTGCCACGACCGTTTGATTCAACAGTTGCCGCAATTTTTGCACCTTCAACAAAAGGCGAGCCGATTTTAATATCAGAGCCTTCACCAATCATCAATACTTCGTCAAATTCAACTGCATCACCAGCTTCTGCATTTAAAGATTCAATGCGTAGAGTTTGACCTTCACGAACTCGATATTGCTTACCACCGGTTTTAATTACCGCATACATGGAACTTCTCCCGGATTTTTAATAAATTCTGTTATACAATCGCAGATTGCGACAAAGGCGGGATTATATAGACTTTTTAAGACCAGGTCAAAACAAATTAACGCTTTTTTAGAAAATAACTAGGCCTTGTCAATGTCGAGTCGATCGAAAGTGCATACTGACAGGCTAATCTCGCCTAACAGTTTGATAATTATACCGTATTATAACAACTCATCTCAGTCAGCGCAGCTAATCACAAACAAATCATGCAAATTTTTGCTGTTGTCATGCAAATACTGGCGTCCTCCTGCTATTCATACTAAAATAGCGCCTTTCACTCTTTTTATATAAACAAACAAGCCTTGAAGCCCATGACTCTTAGCGATATCAACACTCTTATTCAGAATGACATTGAAGCTGTCAATCAACTTATCATTGACCGTCTATCTTCTGATGTTGTCCTGATTAACCAAATTGGCCACTATATTATTAATAGCGGCGGTAAAAGATTACGCCCTTTATTGGTACTACTCTCTGCGCGCGCTTGCGGCTACCAGGGCACAGATCACCACCTAATGGCCGCCGTTATCGAATTTATCCACACCTCTACCTTGCTACATGATGATGTCGTTGATGAGTCAGATACACGCCGTGGCAATAAAACCGCCAATGAAGTATGGGGCAATGCGGCTAGCGTTCTAGTGGGTGATTTTTTATATTCGCGTTCATTTGAAATGATGATTGAGCCCGGCCAGATACGAATTATGCAGGTTATGTCTGAAGCGACCAATGTAATTGCTGAAGGGGAGGTTTTACAGCTACTCAACTGCCATAATGCGGACACCAGTAAGGAGCGTTATATGGAAGTCATTCACCGTAAAACCGCAAAACTATTTGAAGCTGCGACTCAGATGGGGCCAATTTTAGCCAATCAACCCGAACTAGAGTCCGCTTTTATCGCTTACGGTCGTCATTTAGGTGCGGCTTTCCAGCTTATTGATGATGTATTAGATTACACCGCAGATGAGAGTGAACTGGGTAAAAACATCGGTGATGACCTCGCAGAAGGCAAACCAACTCTACCACTGATTTATAGCCTTGAGAATGGTTCAGAGGCCGAAAAATCGATTATTCGTCGCGCCATTGAAAGTGAAGGAATTGCACTGCTCTCGGAAGTCACTGAGATTATCAAAAACTCAGGTGCGATTGACTATGCCAACAAGATCGCTCAAAACGAAGCCAAACTTGCCAAAGAGGCCTTATCACCCTTAGCTGAAAGTGATTTTAAAAGGGCCCTTAATGCTTTGGCCGACCTCGCAGTGAACCGCTCATACTAAGAAGTAATGATTGACTCTCAAGTTCAGCACCGCTAAAGACCCACTAACGGCCGAGCCGTTCACCCTATCGAAATCTCACCTATCACTTTAACGTGAATATACGCTCCTTGAATTTTTCTTGGTGAGGTGTTCTAAAGCCCGTTGAATTTCATCGGCCTCTTGCTGAGCAATCTGCTCCTCAATTTTAAGCTTCAACTCCTCCTCCTCCTGAGCAACAACTCGCTTATAGAGCTCTAGATTATTCAATTTAGTTTTATCCCAGTCAATACGACGCATTAGCCAACGTATCATAAAGCGCACTATATGACATTGATCACCACTGGCGTAAATACGCTCCGAGCTTGCCCTCAAACCATGCATGCGTTCGACAATGATCAACTGTTCCCCAGAATCAGGACGAATTCTAATAAATCCACTATTATCCTCATTAAAACTGGTACTGTAATAAACTCGCACTACTTTGTTCATACTAAACACAGCTTTCGCTAGAATTGTCGATTCATGTTTTCCGTTCAAACCCACCGTATGAATAAATATATTCTGGGTCATTATCTGCCTAAAAAATCCTTCAACCTCTTCAAACGGTATCTCCTTATGCAGTGAAGAGACCTCGGAGATGCCTGACCTTATTTGCTCGGCGCGTTTCTCTAAGCGTTTGAAGAAATAGGTCACCGCAGGTGCTAAAGCGTTTTCTTTTTTCATTTTGTTAATACCTCTAAATAAGGTATCGACCAAATGGCTTAAACATTAATGCTATTTCATAAAAATTATGAGCGTTATTTGACCTGACTTGGCCTATTAACACTGTGACCATTACTGAAGAGAGGGCTACAGGTAAAGTTGCAACCTCTCTTCTGCACACATTTTAAGCTGAGTCTTTATTTTGCCTCATCAATCATTTTCATGGTCTCTTGTTCAACTTCGTTCGCGAGTGGAGTGAGGGATTCATCACTCGATAATAGAGCCAATACTTTGGCGGGTTCGATCATACCAATATGGGTTTGGTTATTTTCTGTAAAAACTGAGATACGACAAGGCAAAGCCATATTTAAGCGCATATCAGTCGCTAAAACCTGTGCGGCTTTAACCGGATTACAAACCTCAAATATTTTGCAGTTTTCTTTAAAATCGATGCCTTTACTGCGCAAGGTTGTGCCTAAATCATGAATATACAACACGCCAAAATTATGGTTTTTAACAGCCGTGTCTAAATCGGCAACGGCTTGCTCAAATGACTTATTGCTTTCTACTTGGTAATACATAAAGCTTCCTTTATATTTATATAATATTAAATGTTAATCATACTCTGCAAAAATTAAGTTATCAAACTGACCAGGTCTGGTGGAAGATAACACCGATTAAATACAGGCCATAAAAAAGGGCGTTGTAGACGCCCTTTAATCAAATCAATTTCAATAGCTATCGCACGCTTTGCAACGATTAACGTAGCCCGGAGAGCCATCGCTCTCGGCAACCAATAGATAAATCTATTAAAGTTTCGCCTCAAGCTTTATACCGACAAAGGCACCTACTGCAATACTAAACAGTGCTAAAAAAGAGCCTAACGCCAAGGTCGAAATCCCTGTCAAACCATGGCCTATTGAACAGCCCATCGCCAATACACTGCCTATTCCGACCAGTACGGCACCCAACAGACTCAGCAGAACATCTCTGCGCGAAGAAAAACCAAGTTCTGTCTTAAACTCTTTGCGTATTACACTGGATAGAAATGCCCCAATCGGCATGCCAATCACCGCAACCACACCAAAAGTAATGACCGATAAGCCGCTAAAATTTAAAGTCGCATAAACGGTATCAGCCATGGGTGCTGCAAAGCTATAAGATTGTGTGCCAAGCCCTAATGGCGGTGACTCCATAAAATCTGCTTCTTCAATCAAGGCCTGCCCCATTTCAGCTCCCGTAATATAAAAACCAGCAGTAATGACTAGACCGATGACTAAAGCGCTTAGGAGATATCTCGGCTGACGGAATTGTGGATTTTTTAATGCAAAATATAGAATCGGCAAGGCGATAATGAGTGCAATCACTAAGCGACTGGTTGCTAAATCACTAAAACCAGTAAAACTTAAAAACAATGAGCCCAAATCTTGACTCATCGCAGTACTAAAGTTAACTGAAAAAGGCGTGACTATCGGCATAAAGAAATCAGCATAAACCGAGGTCTTGGTCATAATATAGGCCGTTATAGCCATAATTAACACCAAAAACACCGCTTTTAGACTCCCTTGGCCTACTCTCACTAGATTTCGCATCCCACATCCCGCAGATAAAACCATACCAAATCCGAAAATAAACCCTCCAAGAATATAACGCCCATAAGCAAACTCCGCAGATCGATAGTTAGGCTTAGTACCCGTTAAATCGACCCATTGAAAAAACTCAATTAAGGTCACACCAATCACAGCAATGGCAATCGCCACCAAATAGCTCCACAATCGGTGTGCTCCCTGGCTTGACATCACATCTCTCAACCCACCTACAGGACAAAACCGACTGGTTTGTGCGACCGCTCCAAAAACCATTGATAATACAAACACTAACAATAAATACACTACTAAAGCATCCATTTAAATCTCCTTTGAATTATTTATGCTTTTTTAGGCAGAATAATCTGCACCCATAGACCCGACAAAAGCATTGCCGCGCCGACAAACCAGAAAGGGGAGACTAGATCCTGAGACCATTGCGCCATAATCCCCATTAACAAGGCCCCAAATGCATACCCAGAATCTCTCCAAAAACGATAGATCCCAATAAGACTGGCTCGGTGTTTGGCGGGTGCAAAATCTCCCACCGCAGCACCTAAGTTGGGGTAGAGCATCGCCATACCTATACCAATAAAGGCCGCTTCTAAACTCCATAAAAAGGGATCGCTCGTCAATGGAATGGCTAACACCCCTAAACCACAAAACCACATTCCCCAAACGATTAAGCCTTTGCGGCCAACCTTGTCCGATAAAGGCCCAGTCACTAACTGGCTTGCGCCCCATACCACACCGTAAATAGCAATAATGGCACCCGCCTCGATTAAGCTCAGACCTTGCTGTAGAAAATAGATCGGTAAAAACACCCAAACAATCGCATCAGTGAACTTCTCAATCAGACCTGCCTGATTAAGAGCAACCAAATTTTTATCGCCTATACTGGCTGTCTTAAATAGCTGCCCCAGGCTCTGGTATTCACTTTTTTGACCTAATGCAAGCGCATTTTGATTATGTAACTCTGCCCACGGTAACGTTTCTACAATGGTAAATTTTGCGAGCACCAACCCCGATAAGATGACCACTAAACTGAAGATAAACAACCCTTCTTTCGCGCCCAATAGCTCGACTAAATAGGCCGTAACCAGTCCTGCTATACCGACTGCTGCATAACCTGAGAACTCATTAACGCCATTTACAAATCCTTTTTGGGTTGACTTAGCCAGATCCAACTTACTGTTTAACGCCATAGACCAACAGAGGCCTTGGTTAAACCCTAGGAGAATGGTCGCAAAAATAATCCAATTCCAACTTTGCGCATAGAGCAAAATAAATGGAATCGGCAAAGCGACTAGCCACCCCCAAATCAATATAGTTTTTCGGCCATAGTGTTCACTTAGCTTGCCTGCAAATAGGTTCATAACAGCTTTGACAATCCCAAAGACCACCACAAAAGATGCCAGTAGGAAAAACGCTTGATCCGCCAATCCAAACTCTGTTTCTGCCAGGCCTGGTACGACAACTCTTGTCATCCCTATCGTCAGACCCACCAAAAAAATTTGAATCAAATGCAAACTAAATTGGTGTTTATTAGCGGATATACCATGCTCAATTTGGGTTTCAAGCGAATTGATTGCTTGTGCTACTGGCTCTATTATTTTTTTATATTTAGACATGTCCATTCTCTCTTCTCAAAAAAATTTG
>JBNJEY010000039.1:0-11788 GCA_051746325.1 Pseudomonadota bacterium | reverse complement strand
CGTAAAAGGCTCTATCTCTAGCGTATCGCCGCACGCTAATAAAAAGGTAAATTGGCTAATGTAATCGTGCGGCACAATCTTTTGAATGAGGGTCGAGATTGGTAAAATCAGAATCCCTTGCTGAAGTTGCGGCAAGCGATAGAGGGTTTTTAAACGCTCTGAGACAATGTCCTGGTGCGGGGAAAACTGATCGTAGGGCAATGTTTCCCATTCAGGAAAGGCGTGGATGTCATCTTGATTCGAATCAGGGTGGTCCAAAAAAAACTGCAAAGACTCTTGTAACTGATTGGCAGACTGGCTGTCTTGCGTTAAAACAACCATCAGGCCTGGTGAGCTCTGGTAGGTATTGGCAATGACTAATGCGCTCTCTGAGGCATTGAGAGGCCCCCAGTATGAACGATTGCCCTTAAGTTTAATGTCATTGGTTGCTAAAGGCGTCTGCAGTTTTTTCATAATACCTGTGGATTCTTTGTAATATTGAATGCGCAATATTTTAAACTACTGGCATCTTAAATTGATTAAATTATTAATAAAGAAGGGATTTGTGACTTATCGGACTCAAACATGAATGCAAGCTGGGCGTATAACTGGGTTCAAATTATGGCTCATAACAAGTTAATCTTATCGGGCAGCTGGGCGCTATTGAGTTTGCTCGCGCTCTATGGATTGACTATGGTTGATTTCAACCCCTTATTGGCTGACTTAGGCTTGCTAACCATAAGTTTAGTTTTAATGAGTCTGACAATGGCGTATTTGATCGATTCATTTAAATCAGGCCTGGTGCAATTAGTTTTAAGCCTGTATATATTGTTGATGTTATTTGGCGCGATGGGGTGGGTTGGTATCATATTGACCACAGAATCGGTATTGGGTTTGGTGGTCGTCGTGACGTTGCTCACCAGTAATTTAGTGCATATTTTGAGTAGCTTATTGAGAGAGATGGCCCGGGGTTTATTTCAATATGACGCGGTGGCTGAAGCCTTAAAATCCAATGCGATGCCCATTTTTCTCTCTAACTTAACAACAGCGTTGGGTTTTATCTTTGCGGCTTGGTTTGATGCAAGTCTAACGGAATTAGCCATTATTGTGAGTTTAGGGGTTGCGATTAGCTATCTCAGTGCAATGACTTGGCTACCGCTGTTTTTACTTTCTTGGTTGTTAGAATTTAGAGTCGGCAATAGCGCCGATAGACACGGTTTTAGTTTTGTCTCTAAGGGGTTGATAAAGTATCGATGGCTACGTAATGGGCTGCTTTGGTTGGGTTCAGCGGGGGGCGTTGTCCTGGTCGTCTTTAATGGGTTTTATCAGCCTCAATTTCAGGAACTTTTTTGGTTGGTCGCCGTCTTTTTAATCCTTTTTATGCTTTTTTGGCAGAGTTTAAAACTGGCTTTGATTAATGTTCTGGTGAATCTATTCGCCTTATTGCTTACCTTGACGGGCTTTATGCTGTTTGTCGATCTAGGCAGTATGAGTCTGCTGCTTATCATGGTGCCATTTGGCTTGATAGTCGATGATGGTATCCACTTTTTTTCACGTTATGTACGTGCGCAACAATCTCTCTTTACCGACGCGCAGTCTGCCGTTCGTTTCTCTATGGCCAGTGTCGGCAGGCCGATTTGGATAACCTCCTGGGTCTTGTTTATTGGTTTGGCGGCAGTGGCCTTTAGTCAAAATGAATTGGTCCAGTTAGCAAGTTTAATCACATTATTAGCACTGTTCATTGCGACCTTTTTAATCTTGCTGGTCGTGCCTGCCGTACTCATCTCTTTAGAAAACAAATAGATGACGCCGATTGATTAAATTATATCCAGGTCATTATTAAAATTACTGATAATCTATTGATAGATTTAATTGTTAATTGACAGCGGGATGGTTCATTATCACAGCACAAATATTTTTTCAATCTATTCAAGTAGGCGTTATCACGGGCTTAAAAGCCCGTGATAAATAACGTTTACCGATAAGTTTAAGTATATGAGGAATCAGCATGGCAACAGTTGTAGTAGTAGGTGCGAGTACTGGTGGTTTACCAATGTCTTACGATATTCGTAAGCATTTGGATAAGGGGCATACTGTTAAGGTCGTCAGTAATACCGATGAATTCAATTTCATTCCATCGAACCCTTGGGTGGCTGTCGGCTGGCGTAAAGCGGAAGATATCTCTTTTAAGTTAGAGCCCTATCTAACGCGTAAAGGTATTGAATTTTATCACCAAACTTGTGTTGGCCTTGATCCAGAAGCGAATAAGATTCAGTTATCTGATGGATCTGAAATGGATTATGACTACCTTGTTCTGGCAACGGGACCTGCTTTGGCCTTTGAAGAAATTGAAGGGTTTGGCCCTAAGAGCCATGGTGGTCATACCGTTTCTGTTTGTTCAACGGCGCACTCGGTTGAAGCATATGAAGCGTGGGAAGCCTTCTGCAAAGAACCAGGCCCCATCGTTGTCGGTGCGGTTCAAGGTGCCTCCTGCTTTGGTCCAGCGTATGAATTTGGAATGATTATGGAGACGGATTTACGTAAACGTAAACTTCGTAACCAAGTGCCGATGACATTTGTAACGGCTGAGCCTTATATTGGTCATTTAGGCTTAGGGGGCGTGGGGGACTCTAAAGGTTTAATGGAATCTGAAATGCGTAACCGTCATATCAACTGGATCTGTAACGCTAAGGTCACAAAAATTACAGCGGATACGATGTATGTCGATGAGTACAATAACCGTGGTGATGTCATTGATCAGCACGAATTGCCATTCAAATACTCAATGATGCTTCCCGCGTTTAAAGGGTCTAAATTCCTACAAGAGATGGTGGATGCCGATCCTGAAAAAATGGGGGGCGCTTTAGTCAATCCTCGTGGTTTTGTTAAGGTTGATCAGTTTAGCCGTAACCCCGCCTACCACAATATTTATGCACTCGGAGTCGGGATTGCGATTCCGCCGGTGGATTCAACGTGTCCAGTTCCTTGCGGTACACCAAAAACGGGATTGATGATTGAATCGATGGTCACGGCGATCTGTCATAATATTGCAAACAATATTGAAGGTAAAGAGCCAACAGAAGAGCCAACTTGGAACACGATTTGTTTGGCGGATATGGGGGATTCGGGCGCTGCATTTGTTGCGCTACCTCAGATTCCACCCCGTAACCTAACGTGGGCCAAGAAAGGTAAGTGGGTTCATTTGGCGAAGATTGCGTTTGAAAAGTATTTTATTCGTAATATGAAAGCAGGTAATTCAGAGCCGATTTACCAAAAGTACATTATGAAAATGTTGGGCATTACACGCCTTAAATCAGACAAATAAAAAATATTTGTTTTTAGATTAAAAAAAGCCCTCTTAATGAGGGTTTTTTTTTTGCGCTCGTTTATAATGTTGTCGCTATGACACTTACACAGACACTTTACTCTTTAGATCTCCTCGGAACCGTGGTATTTGCCGTGACGGGACTTTTGGCCGCACGTCGTAAAGAACTCGATCTGTTTGGCGCCATTGTTATTGCCATGGTGACAGCGATTGGTGGTGGAACTTTACGGGACTTGATTATTGATGTTCCTGTCTTCTGGACTCAACAGGATATCTATATTTATGTGGTGGTGGTTTCCGCATTGCTACTTTTCTTTTTGGCACGCTATAAGCGCCTACCCGTCAAGCTTTTACTGTTTTTAGATGCGTTAGGGTTGGCTGTATTTACGGTGGTAGGCACGCAAAAAGCCATGGCATTGGGCTTTTCAGACCCCATCGCGATTATGACGGGCATTATGACCGGAGTCGTCGGAGGAGTTATTCGTGATGTATTGGTGGGAGAGGTGCCCTTGGTGTTTCGAAAGGAAATCTATGCCACGGCCTCTTTTATTGGCGCAAGTATCTTTCTAAGCTTGGAAGGGCTTGGGTTATCGGTCGAATATTCGGTCATTATCTCCATTGTCATTACGCTCTCAATTCGAGTTTGGGCCATCGTTTTTAATATCAAACTGCCGGTTTTTATCTCTTATAAAGAGAGAGCTCAAGACAGCAATCAAATAATAAGTTCGAATTCTTCGCCCGATAAAATGGACCATAAAATCAAGAATGATAAATTAGGTTAACTATGTTTAAACTCCCGTATGAATTGTTACTAGGGCTTCGTTATACTCGCGCTAAAAGACGTAATGGCTTTATCTCCTTTATTTCTCTGTCGTCTATGCTAGGCATTGCATTAGGTGTGACGGCTTTAATTACGATTTTATCGATTATGAATGGCTTTCAAGAAGAGTTACGCGAACGTATCTTGGGTATGACGGCACATATGACTCTCAGTGAAGAGCATAACCGCCTCGAAAATTGGGAGTCGCTCTACAGCGAGCTGATTGATCAACCTCATGTTGAGGGCGCTGCGCCTAATATTATGGAACAGGGCATGCTGACGAAGGGTAATCAGGTAAAGGGCGCGGCGATTAGAGGCGTTCTGCCCGAATTTGAAGGTCAGGTTGCAGATATTGACAGTAAGATGCTATATGGGCAGTTGGCCGATTTAGAAGCTCAAAAATACCGCATTATTTTGGGGAGTGAGTTGGCTCTGAGTTTAGGGGTTTCAGTCGGTGATAAGGTCACTTTGATTGCGCCACAAGGCAGCGTGTCACCGATAGGCATCGTACCCCGCATTAAACGTTTTACCGTGGTGGGTCTATTTGAAGCCGGCATGCATGAGTATGATAGTGGCCTGGCTATTATGCATATTGAGGATGCTAAAAAGCTCTTTAAATATGGCGATGCGGTGGGCGCACTACAACTTAAATTAGATGATATGTTTTTGGTGGGTCAGGTGAAGAAAGATTTTGCTAATGTGGCTCAGAAAACCTTGTATATTCGAGACTGGACACAGCAACATGCTAATTTCTTCAGAGCGATTGAAATGGAAAAGAAGATGATGTTTATTGTATTGGCGCTGATTATTATGGTGGCTACCTTTAATATTGTCTCAACCATGGTGATGGTGGTAACCGATAAACAGGGTGATATTGCCGTGCTACGTACCATCGGTGCAACGCCTGCAAGCATTCAGATGATTTTTATTATCCAAGGCTTAGTGATTGGCATATTAGGCGTATTGTTAGGGTTAATTGGCGGATTGACTTTGGCTTTGAATATCGATGTTATTGTGCCTGTTATTGAGTCTTTATTGGGCATTCAGTTCTTTCCTGCCGATGTCTATTACATTAGCAATGTTCCTTCAAAAGTGGAGTGGACGGATGTCTGGTACGTGACCAGTATTGCATTTGGTTTGACTCTGCTAGCCACTTTATATCCGGCCAGAAAAGCCTCAAAAGTACAACCTGCAGAGGCGTTACGTTATGAGTAATTTAGTATTAGAAGCGATTCAGTTGTCGAAAACTTACCACGAAGGTATTATCCAAACGTCGGTATTTTCACAAATTGATTTTAGTCTGCATCTCGGCGAGAAAGTTGCCATTATCGGAGCGTCAGGTTCTGGTAAAAGTACCTTATTGCATCTGCTTGCGGGTCTAGATGCACCCGATTCCGGTCAGGTTCGTTTAAATTCAGCAAGTTTTTCCGATGAAGGAGAGGCTAAACGGGGACGGTTGAGAAATCAATACATGGGTTTTGTCTATCAATTTCACCATCTATTGCCCGAACTCACAGCATTGGAAAATGTCATGATGCCGTTGCGTATTCGTCGTACTGACAGTGCGATTGCCAAACTTAAAGCTCAAAAGTTATTAGAGCGTGTGGGTTTGGTAGAACGTATGGAGCATAAACCCAGCGAGCTTTCTGGCGGTGAGCGTCAAAGAGTCGCGATAGCGCGGGCACTTATTACAGAACCCAAATGCATTTTAGCCGATGAGCCCACAGGTAATTTGGACCACAATGCCGCCAATCAAGTCTTCGAGCTTTTGTTAGAGTTGAATCAAGAGTTGCAGACAGCCATTTTAATTGTCACCCATGACTTGGAGCTTGCTGCAAAAATGGATCGACAGCTGACCTTGCTAGATGGCCAGCTAATCGAATAAGGTTTATAGCCGATACTCGAGCTCTTTGACTTTTGCAAAGGTCTTGCGTTAAATGACACACGGTTAAGGAAACCTCACACATGTTATGTCTACAAAATTTAACCATTCGCGCGGGTGTTAAGCCTCTTTTTGAGGGCGCTAATCTTAATATTTATCCAGGACAAAAAATTGGCTTAGTCGGTCAAAATGGCGTGGGTAAGACGACTCTATTTAAGTGTCTATTAGGTGAAGTCTCAATAGAGGAGGGGAATATTGGAATTCCTGCCAATTGGCTAATTGGCTATGTAGAGCAAGAAGTAGGTCGTCCGGATGCCCAAGCGCTGCGCTATGTTACATTTGGCGATAGCAAATATGCGCAAGCCCAAGAGTCGATTGAAAAAGCAGAAGCCTCGAATGATCATGATTTATTGGTTAAAGCCTATGATATTTTGGATAAAATTGATGGCTTTTCAGTGCCGAGTAAAGCCAAGCAGTTATTGTACGGTTTAGGCTTTATAGAGAGTGATTTTACTAAACCAATGGCCGAGTTTTCTGGTGGCTGGCAAGTTCGCCTTAAATTAGGCCGAGCATTAATGCAGCGTTCTGATTTACTGTTACTGGATGAGCCGACCAATCACTTGGATATTGAAGCGGTTGCTTGGCTCGAGCAGTGGTTAAAATCCTATCCAGGCGCGATTCTAATTATTTCTCATGACCGTGATTTTCTGGATCAAACGGTACAGGGTATTGCACATATTCACGATCAAAAGATCACCTTCTACTCTGGTAACTTTGCCTCTTTTGAGCATCAGCGCAATGAACAGTTGATGCAACAGCAATCTATGCATGATAAGCAGAAGCAGCAGATGCAACATCTAAAAAGCTTTATTGAGCGATTTAAAGCCAAGGCATCTAAAGCCAAGCAGGCTCAAAGCCGTATAAAAGCATTGGAACGCATGGAGTCCATTGCGGCGGTTCAGGCGGCCAATCCCTTTCATTTTGAATTTATTCCACCTTTGCATCAACCTGATCCTATGTTGTCAGTGGATTCGGCCAGTTTTGCCTATCCGCAAAAACCTATTTTAGACTCTGTTAAGTTGGTATTGCGTGCGGGTGATCGTATTGGCTTGGTGGGGGTTAATGGTTCTGGTAAATCAACCTTGATTAAATTGCTTGTCGGCGATTTAAAGCCGAGCAGTGGTAAGGTTCAAATCAACAAGGGGGTTAAATTTGGGTATTTTGCTCAACACCAACTTGAGTCGTTGATGTTAGATAAGAGTCCATTGCAACATTTGTTAATGTTGCCAGAGGCACCGACGGATCAAGAAGCTCGTAATTTCTTAGGGGGGTTTGGTTTTTCAAATGCACAGTGTTTAGACGCTATTAATCATTTTTCTGGTGGTGAAAAAGCTCGTTTGGCTCTGGCGATTATTGTTTTTCAAAAACCAAATTTAATTATTTTAGATGAGCCGACCAATAATTTGGATATGGAAACTCGCGATGCTTTAGATCTGGCGTTACAAGATTTTACAGGCGCTTTAATTGTTGTGACACATGATAAACATCTATTGAGCAGTATTGCTGATCAGTTTTGGTGGGTGCATGATGGTCAAGTTTCACGTTTTTCGGGTGACTTAGAGACCTATCTTCAAGCGCGCCTTAAACAGTTGAAGCAAGTTGAGATTGAATCTAAAGAGACCAGGCCTGGTCAAACTAAAAAACAAGCGCGTCAAATCAATGCAACGCAGAGAAAAAAGGTGGATGCACGTCTTAAACCAATTACTCAAGCGGTTAAGAAGATAGAACGCCAGTTAGAGTTATTACAGGACAAACAGTCTGAATATCATGCTTTGATGGAAGATAGTCACTTATATGAAGTTGAAAATAAAGCTAAGTTAGCACAGTGCATTAAATCTCAGGCCGAGTGTGAGGGCGCTATAGAAGAGTGTGAAACAGAGTGGCTAGAGTTGCAAGAGCAGCTGGAATCCGAAAAAGAGATCGTAGAGGGAGAGCTTGGTTAGTAGTTTAAAATAGCGGTTTAAATTAAGATTCAAAAAAGGCCTGTCATATTAAGTGACAGGCCTTTTTTGTGAAAACATGGCGTGTTAAATCTTACTTAAATGATTTACCGTGCTTAAAACCAAGCTTGCGGAGGATGATCACCATTGGGCAGAAGCCGGTCATACCAGAAAACATTAAGTTAGCCCCGACAAAACCAGTTAAATAGATCCATTCAGGAGCATGCCAAACACTTAGGATGGCGCTTGCTAGAACCATAAAGCCAGCAACTAACATTACAATACGTTCAATATTCATTTCAAAATCCTTTGTTCATGGGAGTCTTGATGAGTGAAGTCCTATGAAAAAAACTTGCCCATCCTCTAAGATAATTTAATGCGAATTCTAGCATTTTTTTGGGGTTACACAAGATCGATTCATCTCTCAACCTTGTTTTTATTAGATATTCGGTCATTTTTGACGGTTTTACTTCCACTTTAATGGTGAAGTAAGTATACTTTTGACCCTGATTTTTAGTTAATACAAATTAACTGATTTACCAATTTTAAACATCAACTTTGAGATTTAATATGCAAGTAACTGTAGAAAAACCAAAACAAGGTCTTGAGCATAAGATGACAGTCACATTTCCATCGTCAGACCTAAATGAAAGCGTAGAAAAGCGTTTAAACGAGATTCGTCGCACGATCAAAATGGATGGTTTTCGCGCAGGTAAGGTGCCATTAAGCGTGGTTAAGAAACGTCACGGGGCACAAGTAAACCAAGAAATGATGGGTGAAGCCTTACAAAAAGCATTTTATGATGCGGTTGATCAAGAATCATTAAAAGTTGCTGGCTTCCCAAAATTTGATGACTTAAATGAGGCTGACGGCGAGGTTAAATTCACGGCACGTTTTGAAGTTTATCCAGAGATTACATTACCTGAATTCAGCGGTATTACCGTTGAAAAAATCAATGCTGAAGTAACTGATGAAGACGTTGATAATATGATTACTCGCTTACGCGAGCAACGTATGGCTTGGAAACCGGCGAAAAGTGCCGCTAAGAAAGCTAAAAAAGGCGAGCAGGTTATTATCGATTTCGTTGGTAAAATTGACGGTGTAGAGTTTGACGGTGGCGCGGCAGAAAATGCACCACTTGAGTTGGGTTCTGGCCGAATGATTCCTGGTTTTGAAGATCAGATCATTGGTATGAAGAAAGGCGAAGAGAAAGTCATTGAAGTCACCTTCCCTGAAGATTACGCTTCAGAAGCGTTAAGAGGCAAAACGGCTACGTTTGATATCACAGTTCACTCTGTAATGACAAAAGTATTGCCTGAGATTGATGAAGAATTTGTACACTCTTTCGGTGTTGAAGAGGGTACTGAAGAGGCTCTTAAAGCTGAAATCAAAGAGAGCATGACGAAAGAGTTACAACGTGCCGTTGAGAGTAAAAATCGCGCTGTGGCATTAGACGCTTTAGAAGAAGTGGTTGACGTTGAGATTCCTGAGTCACTTCTGGAGCAAGAAGTTAAAAGCTTGATGGATCGCGCTGTGCAAAATATTCAACAGCAAGGAATGAACCCTGCGGATGTTAATCTCGAAGCAGAGCATTTCCAAGAAGAAGCTAAAAAACGCGTTAAGTTAGGTTTGATTCTGGGTGATATCATTAAGGCAAATAAGTTTGAAGCAACCGATGATGAAGTGAATGCTTATATTGCTGAGCAAGCCTCTTCTTACGAGGATCCTGCGGAAGTCATTAACTGGTACTCAGAAAATCCGGGTGCGAAAAGTGAAATTCGTGCCATCTTAGTGGAAGGTAAAGTGGCTGCCAAAATCTTAGCAGAAGCAAAAGTGACTGAAGTGACTAAAACTTTTGATGAAGTAATCACTCCAGCCGCTTAATTTGGGCTTTAGTTTGATTTTAGTTCGCTAAGATTCACTCGAAAACTTAATCCTGGTGATAAATCTTCGATTTGTCGGTGGGGTTAAGTTTTTTTTTGCTTAAGAAACAGCTAAGATACACGTTAAATAACAAATAGTTTTCAAATAGGATGAAATACAGAATATGGATAATACGATTAACAATACATTAATACCAATGGTCGTTGAGCAGACTAGCCGTGGCGAACGTTCATATGATATTTACTCTAGACTTTTAAAAGAGCGCGTTATCTTTTTAGTAGGCCAAGTTGAAGACCATATGGCAAACTTGATTGTTGCTCAGATGTTATTTTTGGAAGCAGAAAATCCAGAGAAAGATATTCATTTGTACATTAATTCACCTGGCGGCAGTGTTACGGCGGGTATGGCAATCTATGACACCATGCGTTTTATTAAACCAAATGTCAGTACTATGTGTATCGGTCAGGCCGCGAGTATGGGTTCATTTTTATTGTCCGCAGGTGAGAAAGGTAAGCGTTTTGCGCTCCCCAATTCACGTGTCATGATTCACCAGCCTCTAGGTGGGTTTCAGGGGCAGGCGAGTGATATTCAGATCCATGCACAAGAGATTATGCAGATTAAAGATAAGTTGAATAAAGCTTTAGCGGAACATACTGGTCAGCCAATAGAAATCATAGAAAAAGATACGGATCGAGATAACTTTATGAGCGCGCAGCAGGCGTGTGATTATGGATTGATTGATAAAGTACTTACGAATCGATAGGGTTAGGAAGAATGAGCGAAGACAATACTTTAGATTGTTCATTTTGTGGTAAAACTCAGGATGAAGTAAGAAAACTAATTGCAGGCCCATCCGTTTATATTTGCGATGAGTGTGTGGAACTGTGTAACGATATTTTACGTGAAGAATTTGGCGAAGAAGAGATGAGCCAGTTCGAGTTGGATAACTTGCCAACGCCACATGAAATTAGCGCGATTTTGGATGATTATGTCATTGGTCAGCAACAGTCTAAAAAAGTACTTTCGGTTGCCGTCTATAACCACTATAAACGGTTGCAGAACGCGCATGATAAAGACGATGTTGAACTGACTAAAAGTAATATTTTACTGATTGGACCTACCGGTTCTGGTAAAACGCTTTTAGCACAGACTTTAGCGCGTCTATTAGATGTACCCTTTGCGATTGCTGATGCGACCACTTTAACGGAAGCCGGTTATGTCGGTGAAGACGTTGAAAGCATTGTTTTAAAGTTACTACAGCGTTGTGATAATGATCCTGAAAAAGCAGAGCGCGGTATTATCTATATTGATGAGATTGATAAGATTACCCGTAAATCTGAAAACCCGTCAATCACTCGAGATGTTTCTGGTGAAGGCGTTCAGCAGGCGTTATTGAAATTAATTGAAGGTACGGTTGCATCGGTTCCTCCACAAGGGGGGCGTAAACATCCAAATCAAGATATGATTCAGGTAGATACGTCAAAGATCCTCTTTATTGTTGGCGGGGCGTTTGAAGGTTTAGAAAAAATCATTGATCAGCGTACTGAAACCAATATTGGTATTGGCTTTTCAGCCGAAGTTAAAACGTTGGAAAACAAATTATCGATTTCTGAAAAATATAAAAAAATAGAACCAGAAGATTTAATCAAGTTTGGTTTGATTCCAGAATTCGTTGGACGTTTGCCAATGATTGCAACATTAGAGGAGCTTGATGAAGAAGCCCTTGTTAAAATCTTAACCGAGCCTAAAAATGCACTTGTTAAGCAATTTCAGAAAATGTTTGAGCTGGAAGGTGCCCAACTACAGTTTAGAAAAGAGGCTTTAACTGAAATTGCTAAGTTAGCCATTGCGCGTAAAACAGGGGCGCGTGGTCTACGTTCAATTTTGGAATTATTATT
>JBNJEY010000038.1:0-11812 GCA_051746325.1 Pseudomonadota bacterium | reverse complement strand
AATATCTCAAAAAACTTCTTTGAGCTACTTTCTGGTACCGCTTCCCCGGTTTCTGGGTCAATTTGGATATTGACGAGACCTTCTGGTCGATTAAATGGCCGATTAGGTTCATTCGCTAAGGCTAGTTGCATATACTCCATCCAGATTGGCAAAGCAGCACGGCCACCGACTTCATAGCGGCCCATTGTGCTGGGTTGGTCAAAACCAACCCAGACGGTGGTTGCAATGTTTGGATTAAACCCTGAGAACCAAGCATCTTTCTGCTCGTTGGTCGTGCCGGTTTTGCCCGCAATATCCTCACGGTTAAGGGCTTTGGCTTGTCTGCCTGAACCGATACGAATCACATCCTGCATTAGGGTCGTCATAATATAGGCATTGCGAGCTTCAATGACTCTAGGCGCATTCAGTTCATCCCCTGGTACACATCGGTTTTCGATACAGGCTTTTTTGGGGGTTGCTTTATAGAGTATCTCGCCATCAAAATTTCGTACTTCGTCAATAATGTAGGGTTCAATGAGATACCCCGTATTGGCAAAAGTCGCATAAGCGGTCACCATGGTTAATGGACTAAATTGAACACTGCCTAACGAGAGCGAGAGATCACGATGGTTATTGAGTTCCTCCAATGGAAAGCCAAAACGTTGCATATAGTCAATGGACGTTTTAATCCCAAGTTTTTGCAAAAGGCGAACTGAAACCAGGTTACGTGAGAATGCCAAGCCATTTCTTAAACGGGTAGGACCATAAAAACGGCCTGAATAATTCTCAGGTCGCCAGATACCTTCTAGATTGCTGTCATGGAAAACGACGGGTGCATCATTAATTGTCGTGGCAGCGGTCATGCCATTTTCTAAGGCCACAGAGTACAGAAAGGGCTTTATATTAGAGCCGACCTGACGCTGTCCGTGGGTTGCGCGATTATATTTGCTACGGAAATAGTCAAAACCGCCAACCATAGCTTGAACCGCACCATTATGGGTATCGAGAGAGACCAGAGAGGATTCTGTCTGCGGGTCTTGTGCCAATTGCCATTGGTTGTCGAGCCACTGCAGATAAATCAGATCACCGACCTTTAAGACGTCTTGTGGTTTGGTTGGTTTTTTACCTGTGTAGTTAACGGTTTTGTAAGGGGCCGCCCATTCCATAGTTTTAAAGCCTAAATGGACGCTCTCACCCGTGTCCATAAGGATCTTAGTGTCTGCTATGTTGCTCTTGTTTTGAATAAAATGTGTCACGACACCGACTTTCAAACCACCATAATTAGAGGTCTCTTTGAGAGTTTCAAGCAGCGTCTTTGGATTGGCAAGCTCCTCAGTCTTTAAGTGTCGGATTGGACCGCGGTAACCGTGGCGTCTTTCATACTCTTGTAATCCATTTTGCACAGCTTGATTGGCACGTAGCTGAAGAGAGCTGTCGAGCGTTGTGACAATGGTCAGTCCATTTTGGAGAGCTTCTTCGCCAAAACGCTCTAAAGCAAAACTTCGGGCCATCTCGGCCACATAGTTAGCTGAAACATCAATATTAGCGCCATTACGTTTAGCATGCTCTTCGACAGCCTGCGCTGCGAGCATCTCTTCTTCAGAGATATAGTTTTGGTCAAACATGCGGCCTAATACATAATTACGGCGTTGTATGGCTCGAGTTGGATTAATAATGGGGTTATAGGCCGAAGGCGCTTTAGGCAAACCGGCAATCATGGCGTACTCATCTAAAGAGAGTTCGCTGATGGGTTTGCCATAATAAGTATTTGCTGCGGCTGCAACACCATATGAGCGGTATCCGAGAAATATTTTATTTAAATAAAGGGTGAGAATTTCTTGTTTGGTTAATTCGGCTTCAATTTTATAAGAAAGGATGATTTCATTGAACTTTCTTAGATAGGTTTGTTCTGAGCTTAAAAAGAAGTTACGCGCAACCTGCATGGTAATGGTGGAACCGCCTGACTGTTTGTGTCCGGTGGTAATGAGTTCATAAACTGCTCGCCCAATCCCCTTATAATCTACGCCGCCATGTTCAAAAAAACTTTCATCTTCGGATGAAATAATCGCTTGGGTCATGCGTTCTGGAATTTCATGATACTCCAAAGGCAGGCGTCTCTTAGTGCCAATTTCACTAATAAGCTTTTCATCTTTGGTGACGATACGTAGCGGCACCTGGTAAGTGACATCGTTTAATTTGGCAACATCCGGTAGAGTTGGATAGATCGTCAAGGCATAAAAAAGTGCTGCGATCACAGGGACCAAGATCAAACCAAGGACAATATTCATCCACATAAACCAGCGTACATAACGTAGCTTATTTTTAGTGGGGGGAGGTGATATTTGGTTTTCTATTTCACTCATGAAAAACTCTGGGAACTCTTATAGATTATGAAAGCGGACTTAAGCAAGCTTAAGAGCGAGGAAGTTAGGTTTATATTGGGTTTATATAAATGTACTCGCCATTATAGCGTTTTATAGATAAATTATGCTAGTGACTTGATAAGGTTGAGTGGAGTGTTATTCAAGGTAGAGTGCTTTCGAAAAGGGCGTTAGATCTATTTTAGTGGCTTGAAAACTAAAAAACCCAGCAGAACCCAGGTTTTTTAGAGGCCATCTCTTAATGAGTTAGTTTGAGCTAACTTAAGACTTCTTGCTGTAACGACCAGATTTGATGTCACCCCACATTAGATAGAGATTTCCACCGACAATAACTGCGATTGCCATTGCAACGCCGGCCAGACCGATTGTAACTTGTAATGATTGTGGCAGGATATCCGCCCAAATGCCTAATATAATGGCAAGCGGAACGACAACCGTTACAACGATGACAAGTAACATTTTTACAAAATTATTCATGATATTGCGCCTCAGCTAGAATTTTTTGTTGTTATATAACAGTTCGAACTATACTGCCAAATTTGACTAATTTCAAGATTTTCAATGTGAAAGCTTGATTTGAGTCAATAATTCCCATAAATAAAGAGTGTTTATTCAATATTCTGCACTTGCTCGCGGATTTGTGCGATCAATACTTTTAGTTATGCGCGGGTATAAGGGGTGCTTTATCGATTTCATTCTCTGTATTGGGTATTCGCGGCTTCTCAAAAAAAGGTGGCATGATTAGCAGGCTCAAGAACATGAATCTGAGTCTGAATCATTTATAATATGAGCCATGCTACAAACTCAATATTTCAAAGGGAAATTTATGCATACGGTTGTATTAGCCACGGGAAATCAAGGCAAGTTAACAGAGATGACGGATATTCTGCAACCCTATGGCTGGGATGTGAAAGCCCAATCAGAGTTTTTTAACACGCAAGTGGAAGAGAGCGGTTTAACCTTTATCGAAAATGCAATTCTAAAAGCGCGTTATGCATCTCAACAAACTGGTTTGCCAGCGATTGCAGATGATTCGGGTATTGAAGTGAGTGTCTTAAAAGGTCGTCCTGGTATTTATTCGGCCCGTTATTCAGAAGACTTATACGGTGCTCACGCCAATGATGAAACCAATTTACAAAAACTGCTTATTGAGCTAGGGGATCTGCCCTGTGAACAACGTCAAGCCAGTTATTACTGTGCAATGGTTTATCTTGAACATGCCGAGGATCCAACTCCAGTGATTGGCTTAGGTCGTTGGTATGGCGAAATTCTGACCGAAAAGCGCGGTGTAGGTGGCTTTGGCTATGATCCCATTTTCTGGATAGAGGAGATGCAAAAAACAGCGGCAGAGCTGCCTAAAGTGCAAAAGAACCGGATGAGCCATCGCGGACAAGCCTTAAATGCATTAGTGATGCAGCTCAGACGGGGCGCTTGATCCCTAGTGATTTTTTATCACGAAGAAACCCGACTTAATTTTCAATGATTAGAGTTGATTTTTAAGACGGTATCTTCGTGGTCAATCAAGCCTAGTCAAAACCAAATTTTCTCAGCAAATTTAACAATGTGTACCGTTTTTTGCAGTTTGTCTTCAATCGCTTGTTTAAAGATGACTTGCTTATCGGGTTCACCGTGTATTAAAAAGACCTTGTCGAGTTTTCCAAATTCCGACATCCAGTTGAGCAGTTCAGTTTGATCCGCATGCGCTGAAAAACCGTTAATCATGCATATCTTGGCTTTCACCTTAATCTTTTCGTGGTAAATACGAATCTCTTCTGCGCCCTCTACCAGTAAACGTCCAAGTGTGCCCTCTGCCTGAAACCCTACAAATAGAACGCTGTTACGTTCATTCCATAGGCGGTGTTTAAAGTGGTGTAGAATCCGTCCGCCATTACACATGCCACTGCCGGCAATAATAATGCAACCGCTCTCTTCTTCATTGATTGCCATAGAATCCGCACCCGTCAGTGAATATGACAAAGCAGGGAAGTCGAATACCGAACCATCTTTGGCAAATAATGCTTGCGCGGCTGGATTTAAACTGCGGTGATAATGGTCGTAAATTTTAGTGGCTTTAATGGCCATAGGCGAATCAAGAAAGACCTTGCAGGGCGGTAGTACGTTATCGTAATACATTTGCTTAATGAGCACCAAAAGCTCTTGAGTACGCTCAATTGCAAAAGAGGGAATAATGATATTCCCCTGGTTATTGAGCGTGCTGATGACGACCTCTCTAAACTCTTCAATGCTGGCGTCTATACTGCGGTGATTACGATCACCATAGGTCGATTCAATATAAAGGGCATCTGTTTGTTTGATAAGTTCTGGATAGGGCATAACCAAGTCATTGCTATTGCCTAAGTCGCCACTGAAGACCACCGTTTTAGATTGACCCTGTTCTTTAAAATCAATCTGTAGGGTGGCAGAGCCTAGGATATGTCCGGCATTTCTAAAGGTGACTTGAACATCTTGGGCTAACGTAATCGGTTTGCCGTATTCTGCATATTGGATGTTTGAGTCGAATACGGCTCTAACATCTTCGTTGGTGTAGAGTGGTTTTTTTACCTGATCTTCATCGCCGTGACGCCGGGCTTTTTTAAGTGCTGTTGCATAGTCCTCTTCGGCAATTTTGGCGCTGTCCAAAAGGACCACTTCAGCCAGTTCCATGGTGGGTCTTAAGGCAATTATTCGGCCATCAAATCCATCCATTAAGAGTTTAGGAATACGTCCGACGTGGTCTAGATGGGCGTGAGTGATCAGTAAAATATCGGCCTCTTTCGGGTCAAAACCGAAGCCTTCAGAGGTTCTTTTCTCAGCACTGCCTTGAAACATACCACAATCGACGAGTATCTGTGGTCCCTGCTTCAGTTGTAAAAAATGACAGGAGCCGGTAACGGTTTCTGCCGCACCGAACGATTGAATAGGTGTCATGGTAAATTCCTTAAACTGGGCTATCAGTAGCCATAGATTTGACTATAACATGAGAATTAGTATTAGGGATTGATCAAAATCAATTTGTTTGTCGGTTTGTTTACAAGGCAAAGTGCTACTTGTTGTAACAGGCTCCACTTATCTATTGGTGTGCCAACGTGACGGTCACCCCTTTATTGGAAATTAAGTAACTTCTTCCCATTCCACTGTTGGCCATGGTGCCTTCGACATTGTGTTGTCCACGTACGACGGTTCCAACGTTGATCTTTTCGCCATTCTTAATGCAATTAATCGGCGCTAAGTTAAACTCATAGCGTAGACGTTTGAAATTCAAGAAGGCCGTCCCTTCGACTACACACCCTTTAGCGGGGCCTTTAACAATCAGTAGCTTAACAGCTTGAGGTTGATCCTTAGTGATTTCACCATAAATGGAGTTCAGTAGTTTTGCCCGAGTCTCTTCGGAGGCTTGGCTAGAGAGTGTGGTACTAAAAAGAGCAAAGCCCAGAAGGGTTAAGCTTACTGTGCGTAGATTCTTCATATTGGAGCCTTTTATTGTTGTGGATTTGGGTTTTTTACTCTCAAGAGTGCGTTAGCACCTTGTCTTTCGGGATGGATCGATAAGCTTTTAGTAATATCAGATTACATTAATGTAAAGTCTTTATCTATAGTTATCTGGCTTTATCAATAAAAACAGTGGTTTAAGTTAATAGTTCCAATATAAGAATAAGTGATGACCTGCTAAAATAGACGGCAGATAAAGTATCAAGAGGGTAAAATGGTCTGTTGTATCAAGCTTAATTGATTAAATCTGTTGATTTTTAATATTGGATATTTTTAGTGATTTTTACCCAACCCATTCCCCTCAGTTTATACGTGCACTATCCCTGGTGTGTGCAGAAATGCCCCTATTGCGATTTTAATTCGCACACCTTAAAGGCGGAAAGTGATGAAGCCGCTTATATCGATGCGTTGATTAAACAGTTAGAACAAACCCTACCTATGATCTGGGGCCGGCCGATTCACTCGGTTTTTTTTGGTGGCGGCACACCCAGTTTGATTTCGGAGGCGGGTTTAAATCGATTTATGTCGCAAGCTCGTGCTCTATTGGGTTTTGGGCCAGAGATTGAAATCACGCTAGAAGCGAATCCGGGGACAGTCGATTTTGAGAAGTTTGCCGGTTTTTATCAATCGGGAATTAATCGCTTATCGATGGGTGTACAAAGTTTTGAGGATGAAAAGCTAAAGGTGTTAGGGCGCATTCACAGCGGCGCCGAGGCTTGTCGAGCCATTGAGGCGGCTAAGGCCGCTGGATTTAAAAACTTTAATCTCGATTTGATGTTTGCCCTGCCAAATCAGACTATTGAACAGGCTCTTGGGGATATAGATCAGGCAATTTCTTTTCAACCGCCTCATCTATCGCACTACCAATTGACCTTGGAGCCGAATACACCATTTTATAAAAATCCGCCGGTTTTACCAGAAGATGATCAGGCCTGGGAGATGCAGTTGGCTTGCCAGGCGCATATTGCCAATGCGGGTTACGACCATTATGAAGTCTCTGGTTATGCACAAAAAAACCACCAATGTCGACATAATCTCAATTATTGGCAGTTTGGCGACTATATTGGTTTGGGCGCGGGTGCACATGGCAAAATCACCTCGCCGCCGGACGGTAAAATATGGCGCACTCAAATGCCGGCGTCACCAGGGGCGTATATTAAAGAGATGAGCCGATCGAATCCTGGGCGAATGACCCTGGTGTCGGCTGAAGATGCCTGCTTTGAATTTATGCTTAATACCCTGCGCTTACAAGAGGGGTTTGACTTGTCGCTGTTTACATTGCGGACAGGCTTACCATTATCGATGATTGAACCTGAATTAAAACAGATGTTAGATCAAGGCTGGGCCACTATTTCAGATGCCAAAAAATTAACCTTAACCACCTTAGGAAAACATTATTTGAATGATGTGGTGAGTTTGTTTTTATAGAGTCGACCCTAAAAAATCACAGTAAAGAGGAGAGTAATAATAGTGAATAAAGAGAATTTTTTTAAATGGTTTAAACGTGGCACGCTGATTCTAGCCATTATTCCAATACTATTGTTTTTGGGGTTTGCAGGTGCGGTGAGTCTGATTGATTTCAATCAGTATAAACCCCAGATTGAGCAAGAGGTTGCAAAAGTAACCGGTCGTGACTTTAAAATTGAGGGCGCGGTCGAAGTCTCAGTTTTGCCCTTTATATTTAATATTGGACAGCTCTATTTGAGAAACAGCGAGGGGTTTACCGAAGAGACCCTCTTGTCGGTTCGCGAGGTTCAAATAGAGCTTTCACTGGTATCACTGTTTATAGATAAAGAGATATCGGTCATTAGTTTGGAATTGATTGAACCAAAATTACACTTAATCAAAACCGAAACAGGTGATAACTGGTCTGATATTCAGCTAATATCGCAATGGCTACCAAAACGGCCTGGATTATCACCGTCACCATTATTAGCGCATTTGCCCCCCACCTTGAGTCGAGATAATCATCCGCCGAGCGCATCTGAGTGGTTCGATACATTAGAGCGAGTTCAAGTCAGCAATGTGGCACATCAAGGGCTAAAGCCGAACTTTGATTGGGCCTTTGACAGTCTGGTTATACGTCAGGGTGAGCTGCAATTCGAGGATCAGGTTGCCGGCAGTTTAGCCAAACTTTCAGCCATTAACATCCTGACCTTTGATGTCATTAAGGGGCAACCTTTTGATGTGAAAAGTGATTTTATCTACCAGAACAGTGCTTCTTTAAGAAAGTATGATTTTAATTTGAACAGCACATTAGAAATTAGCAACCACTTTCAACAGTGGAATTTAACGAATTGGGACGGCCTCTTTACATTTCATTTACCGGTAGAAGAGAATGTCCCTGCAATCCGCTTGACCACCTCTGGAGAGCGTTTTGAGTTGGATTTACAGACCCAGAATATTAATGTTGTTAAGGCTAAAGTAGCGGGTTTAGACGCTGAGTTGACTACTAGCTTTGCAGGCATTTTCGGAGTTAATGCGGCTCTGGCTGGCTCGGTGGATTTGCAGGGGTTAAACTTTAAAGAGTGGGCCTATCACCTCGGCTTACCGATGCCGGTGTTTATTGAGCAAAAAGCGCTTACGCAAGGCAATGGCCAATTTGAATGGCAGTGGGATGGTCAAAAGCTTTTATTGAAAGAGATTGAGCTACAGATTGATCAAACTCAATTAAAAGGTTCGGCTTCCTACCAAATTGGGCAAAAACCGGCTTTAGAGTTCGACTTGAATGTTGATCAACTTAATTTAGAGAACTACCTCGCCACATATCAATCGCCTGCAGAAACCACCAGGCCTGGTCAAACCAATTTAGAGCAGACTCAGAAGTCGTCTCAAGCATCACCTCAGAAATCACATCAGAAGGCGTCAGAGGTCATCGCTAAAGTCAGCACGGCGCATTATTTACCGGTGGGCTTGCCGATTGAGAATTTGCGCCATTTAACCGCCAGTGGGCAACTGACAATCAATCAGTTAAGTGCCAGGGATCACCAAGCTTCGTCACTGCAGGTAACGCTGTTAGCAGAGCAAGGAGTATTGTCATTTGCCCCTTTAGATGCGGAGCTCTATCAAGGTGAGTTACGTTCAAAGTTCATCTTAGACGTCACTGAGGAAGCACCAAAGTACCATTGGAAAGGTCGTTTGAATCAGGTGGATTTACAGATGGCTTTTGCCTCCCATGTCGAGAGTCCTATATTAGATGGCGTTGTGACCAGTCGTTTTAATTTACGCAGTAAAGGTCTGGATAATAAGGCCATTAAGCAAAATCTGAATGGTCTCTTTTCTTCTGAGCTAGAACAGGTAAAAATAGAGGGTTTGGATCTGAATCAACTCTTAAACGGCAATATGGAAGTGCAAACGACTAGTACCTTGCTAGACCACGTCTATCTTTCTGGAAGGTGGCATCAAGGGGTTTATTCGGCGAAACAATTTCGCGCCAATAGCGAACGTTTTTCAGGCAGTGGTTCGGGGAGTTATGACCTAAATAAAGATGAAATAGAGAGCCAGTTTTTATTGGCAGTAGAGAAGCCTGCAGAGGCTTTGTCGGCGCTAGAGGGCTTTACCGTGCCTTTGAATTATCGAGGCTCTCTACAATCAAAAGGGGATGTGCCTTCTGAGAAGGGGGTTTATACGGAACCCCGTTGGAAAGTCGATATGGCCCAATTAATGGCCTCACCTGCTTATCACCAACAGCAAAAACAACTGATAACAGCGTTAAGTGCTCTGTTTCAATAACTCTATATTCAGATCGTCTTAAGTACGTTCGAAGATTAAATCCCAAACGCCATGGCCTAAACGTTGGCCGCGTTGCTCAAATTTCGTCAATGGACGGTAATCTGGGCGGGGCGTATAGGCCTGATCTCCAGCCGTATTGCGATAGTTAGGTGCTTCACTCATGACCTCCATCATCTGCAGGGCATAGTGCTCCCAATCGGTCGCCATGTGAAAATGGCCACCAGGTTTCAGGTAGTCGGCAACGGTTTGAGCAAATTCGGCTTGCAGAATGCGGCGTTTATTGTGACGCCTTTTATGCCAAGGATCCGGAAAGAAGAGGTAAAGCCCGGCTAAGCTAGCTTTTGGGATGCAGCGTGCTAAAATTTCAATGGCATCGTCGTTAAAAACACGAACATTGGTTAACTTTTTCTCACCGACCAGTTTCAATAAGGCCCCAATACCAGGACGATGTACTTCAATACCTATATAGTTTTTATCTGGATTGGCCTCTGCCATCGCCGCCAGGCTACTACCCATACCAAAACCAATTTCAACAATCGTCGGTGCTTCTCGGCCAAATACCGTTGCTAGATCAATGAGTTGATCTTGTAACTCCAAACCAAAGGTCGGCCAAAGCGCATCAAGCGCATTTTGTTGGCCTTGAGATAAGCGACCTTGACGTAGCGCAAAGCTTCTAATTCTAAAGTCCTGAGGCGCAGTATTAGATGCCATATTAGGCGCGATATCTGTCTTAGCTGTGTGTTGCTTAAGGGTTGGCTCTAATGAGTCGATTGCAGGTCTGTCTAAAGGTATTTGAGTCATGGTGAAATCTGAATTGGTTACATTAAAAATAATCGGTATAGTATACCGTAATTCATTCAAAGAAACGCCCATATGCCTGATAGCAACGCTTTAATTTTATCCTCGTTTTCCCCAAAATTGCTGGCTTGGTTTGATCAAAATGGTCGCCATGATCTGCCTTGGCAGCAGAATATAACGCCTTATCGAGTTTGGGTTTCTGAGATTATGTTGCAACAGACTCAAGTGAAAACGGTCATTCCCTACTTTGAGCGTTTTATGCAGAGTTTTCCGAATTTAAAGGCATTGGCAAGTGCTTCTCAGGATGAAGTGTTAGGCCATTGGGCAGGGTTGGGGTATTACGCGAGGGGACGAAATCTGCACAAGGCTGCAGTGATGATTCGTGATGAATTTAAGGGTGAGTTCCCAGCCACCTTTGATGAGATTTTATCACTGCCGGGTATCGGCCGTTCTACGGCCGGGGCGATATTATCCATATCGCTTGGCCAGCGTCAGGCCATTTTAGATGGTAATGTAAAGCGCGTCTTAAGTCGCTGCCTGGCACTAGAAGGGTGGCCAGGTGACAAGAGTAATGAGCAAAAATTATGGCTGGTGGCTGACCAGTTAACCCCCGATGTGCGCTTTAATGATTACACCCAAGCGATTATGGATTTGGGAGCGACTCTGTGTACTCGTTCAAAGCCGCAATGTGGCGCGTGTCCGGTTGCCCAATCCTGTGAGGCGCGAGGGCAGGATAGAGTAGCAGAATTTCCTTTCTCTAAGCCTAAGAAAATCAAGCCGATTAAAAAATCCTACTTTTTGATTCTTGAGAATCAGCAGGGCCAGGTGTTATTACGGCAACGACCGCAGAAAGGAATTTGGGGTGGTTTATGGAGCTTTCCTGAGTATGATTGCCTGCAAAGTTGTCAGGCAGATGTGAAAAGGGCAGAAACAGAAACAGAGTCTGCCAAGAGTTTGATAGAATGGAACGTATTCCGTCATACGTTTAGCCATTATCACTTGGATATTCATCCAGTGGTCTATCAAGGTGTTCGTGAAAACAGTATGAAGTTTGATGGAGAGTGGGTTAATAAGCAGCAGTTGTGTCAGGCTGAGGTGAGTTTCGGAGTACCCGCTCCAGTGAGTAAAATAATGACTCTAATGGAGAAATAATATGTCTAGAAAAGTAAAGTGCGTCAAAATGGGTGAAGAGTTAGAGGGTTTAGATTTTTTACCCTTTCCTGGAGAGCTTGGTCAAAAAATTTATGACAATGTCTCTAAAGAAGCATGGAAACAGTGGTTAGCCCAACAAACGATTTTGATTAATGAGTACCGTCTTTCAAGTTTAGATCCTAAGGCGCGTAGCTTTTTAGCAGAAGAGATGCAAAAATATCTCTTTAATGATGAAGATGTTGATATGCCTGAAGAGTTTAAAGCCATATAGGCAATAACTC
>JBNJEY010000037.1:0-11866 GCA_051746325.1 Pseudomonadota bacterium | reverse complement strand
GTTTTGCCAAAATGTTGCCATAAATAGAGTAAAACATCATCAATTGACTTCTCTCCTTGGGTCTGCTGACGAATCGTTAAGTCTAAGCCTAAAGCAATCAGACTGCCTTTAGTGTAGTAACTGATAATCGCATTCGGTGCATTTTCATCCTGCTGGTAGAATTTGGTCCAAGTTAACAGACTCGATTGAGCCACTGATTGCAGAAAACGTCCAGGCATGCGGTAGACACCTGTCATCTGTTTGGCTAATAAGTTTAGGTAGGTTTCATTATCGACCAGGCCTGCTCGTTTTAAAATCAAGCCATCATAGTAAGAGGTAATCCCCTCAAACCACCATAATTGATTGGTGTATACGGGTTCACTTAAATCTGCTTTCTGGTAAATTTCTGGCTGAATTCGTTTAACGTTCCAAGTGTGGAAGTACTCATGGCTACACAATTCTAAAAACTGCAAATAACCATCGGTCGCTTTTTTCATCCCTATATAAGGCAGATCATCACGACTGCACATTAAAGCGGTTGAATTTCGATGCTCCAAGCCCCCATAATCACTGCCGGTTACCATGACCTGAAAAAGGTAACTTTTCATCGGAGCAGGTTCACCGAAGAGTTTGATTTCATATTCACATATTTTAATAAGGTCGTCTTTTAAACGAGCTTTATCCAACTCAAAAAGTCCAGTTAACGCTATTTTATGTGGAACGCCACAAGCTTCAAATTCAATTTCAGTGTAGGTGCCCAGTTCAAAAGGGTGGTCTATTAATGAATTATAGTGAGTCGCGTAATAAGTTCCAAAGCCGAATTTATCAACTTTCTGAGGCGCTAATCCCGTGGCTATTTTCCAGTGACAGGATTTGGTGAATTCCGTGCCAACCACCTCTAATAAACAAGGTTTTTCACGTTGTCCATCGACGGCTAAAAAGACTGAGGTGCCATTAAAGAAGGCGTGACTTTCATCAAAATGTGCGCCCCTGACGGATAAATCCCATGCATAGACTTGATAACGAATTGTGACGGGCTTGCCATTACTCGCAAACTGCCAAGTCGACTTATCGATTAGGGAAAGTTCAATAGGCTCGTTTTCGGCACTCATGGCTTTTAAATCAATGAGGTGTTTCGAAAAGTCACGAATCAAATAACTCCCGGGAATCCAGTTAGGTAGACGCAGTTGCTGATAAGGCTCAAGAGGGGTTTCAATCGTCAAAGTAACTTCAAATAAGTGCCCCTTTGGATCTTGGGGCGTAATGCTGTATTGAATCGCTGAATGGGAGGGAGTCATGATCACCTAATTTATCTATTGGAGTGGTTGAATTATAGTGTGTTTTGTTGTTAAAACACAGGCTATTTTGGATTGATTATATAAGGTATATAAGGGGCAGCCAAGAAAAAGCCCTCGATTAAAGCGGCTTTGAAATGAGAGGTCATTATGTAGACAATAAACGGCTTAATTTTCTGAAAAAAGTGCAGAGTGATAGGGTGGTTTAAATCTTTGCGCAAGCTTCTGGATACTTAAACGCTTTGGTGAAGTAGGTCTGGGTCATTAGTATGAAAAAGACCGTAATTAGTAAAGTTAACCTCAATAAAACAAAACACTAACAGTTTAATTTAATGTTATTTAGTGAAGATTAATAGACCTTGCAGAAAAGAGTAAAAGGCTTTTTTAAAAGCCTTGAATGCTACTTATAGCGACCTCTACTTGAACCGCTTGATTAATCACGCCAAGTTTGCAAAAAGTGATTGATTAATCCTGTTAATCATCACTAATTTTCAACTCAAAAATCACTTCACAGTTTATAATACGGCCTTTATCTTACTTATTAATTGAATGGTGTCTCCTGTGATTCGTACTCGTTTTGCCCCTAGCCCAACGGGCTATCTCCATATTGGTGGTGTTAGAACTGCTTTTTATTCTTGGTTATATGCCAAAAAACTAGGCGGGGAGTTCACATTACGTATTGAAGATACTGATTTAGAACGCTCTACAGAAGAGTCCGTCAATGCCATTCTAGAAGGCATGAGTTGGTTAGGTTTAGATTACGATCAAGGACCCATCTATCAGACGCATCGTTTTGAACGCTATAAAGAAGTCATACAAGAACTATTTAAGAAGAACTTAGCCTATTACTGCTATGCGACACCAGAAGAACTGGATGAGATGCGTGAAGCACAAAAAGCCGCGGGCGAAAAACCTCGTTATGATGGTCGTTACCGTGATTTCACTGGTGAGCCACCCGTGGGGATTAATCCAGTCATCCGCTTTAAAAATCCGATTGACGGTGTCGTCGTGATTGATGACTTGGTGAAAGGCCAAGTGACGGTTGCTAATAAAGAGTTGGATGATTTAGTGCTTGCCCGCTCTGATGGTACGCCCACCTATAATTTGACGGTCGTTGTCGATGATTGGGACATGGGGATGACCCAAGTTATTCGAGGAGATGACCATCTGAATAATACGCCACGCCAAATCAATCTTTATAAAGCGATTGGTGCAGAGGTCCCTAAATTTGCACATATCCCAATGGTATTAGGTGAAGATGGCAGTCGATTATCAAAACGCCATGGTGCTGTCAGTGTCTTACAATATAAAGAAGAGGGGTTCTTGCCCGAGGCGCTATTGAACTATCTCGTGCGTTTAGGCTGGTCGCATGGTGATCAAGAAATTTTTACAATGGACGAGATGATTGAGTATTTTGATTTGAATAACGTCAATAGCTCACCCTCTACCTTTGACCATACCAAGTTAACCTGGGTTAATGAACAGCATATTAAAATTGCTAGCCCAGAGCACCTTGCACGTTATGTAGCACCTTTTATAGCACAACAGGGGTGTGATTTATCACAAGGCCCTGAATTAGTTGAAGTCGCTAATCTATTGAGAGACCGTGCTAAGACCTTAGTTGATATGGCTGAAAGCGCAGTCTACTTCTATCAGGATTTTGAAGAGTTTGAAGCGGGTGCTGCGAAAAAGCACCTCCGTCCAGTCACTGAAGAAGCTCTAAGAATGCTTTTGGAAAAATTTGAAAAGCTAACGGACTGGAAATCAGAATCGATTCATGCAGCCATAAATGCGACAGCAGAGGCACTTGGATTGGGGATGGGTAAAGTAGGGATGCCGCTGCGTGTTGCCGTTACCGGCGGTGGACAATCTCCGGCAATTGATGCAACAGCTGAGTTAATTGGTCAACCTCGCTGTATTGCCCGTATCAATCTAGCCTTAGACTATATTGAAGCCAGAAAGTCTGCGCAATAAAAGAGGGAGGAGGGGACTTTTGTCAAAGCCTTTCTTTTAGCATGCGGTTTAGAGGGATGCCAGTTTTGATTGGTCTCCCTTTTTTTTACTAAAGGCAAGCGACTTGAGTGGTTATCTAGGTGTGACAAAGGGTTTGATGAGCGCTCTTAAACTAAAAATCAATCGCTTAGCGTGGTTTAAAGAAATATTACAAAAAAGTCCCTTCTTTTTGTAAATTAAGGCTTGACGATAAGAGCCAACTCTATATAATACGCCACATCAGCTCGAGGGGCTATAGCTCAGCTGGGAGAGCGCAACACTGGCAGTGTTGAGGTCAGCGGTTCGATCCCGCTTAGCTCCACCAAGTTTGATAATTGTAGTCTCAGTGAAGACCCTCTAGGCCGGGTTGCTAAGTAGCTGATACAACTATTGATTTTTAATGCTATGTTTACATAACTTTAAAATCACATTATGCGTGTCCTGTTCGTCTAGTGGCCTAGGACACCGCCCTTTCACGGCGGTAACAGGGGTTCGACTCCCCTACGGGACGCCACAATTTGCGGGAATAGCTCAGCGGTAGAGCACAACCTTGCCAAGGTTGGGGTCGCGAGTTCGATCCTCGTTTCCCGCTCCATATTTAAGTGGGTTGAAAAGAGTACACTAGGCCGTGCGTTGACTTTCAACCGACTGTTTGTTGAGATACAAACACCGTAAAACAAGTTGTTTATTCAACCCGTTTTGCAACAAATCAGCATGCTAAGAATAAGCTTAGAAATAAGCCGATTTTAGCGACTAAATGAGTCTATTTTTTCTAGTTCAAAGTAGGGTAGGGAACATACCATCGAGTATGCAACCGACAAGCCTCTTAGAGTTAGAAATAGAGCAGACTTATAAAGTGCTAACAAATAGTCCCGTTCGTCTAGAGGCCTAGGACACCGCCCTTTCACGGCGGTAACAGGGGTTCGACTCCCCTACGGGACGCCACATTCTTAAACCCGCAACAAGAGATCTTGTTGCGGGTTTTTTTATGTCTGCGATAAAATAACCAGGCCTGGTCAAATGGCCGGTAAAGAGATTCTAGGATTCAGACCAGAGAAGGTATGGACGACTCAAACCAGCAAAAATCTATACGGTCTCAATAGAGACCGATTCAATATTTTGAATCATTTCTAACCGATCAAGTAAGTCGCCTAAATTTATTTTTAAGTCGAGCTCTAGTGTTAAGTCCATTTCCACGGAATGTTCTTCACTGTTCGTTTTGGTCTGCGAAGAGATCAGATTAATATCTAATTCAGTTAAGGTCGCCATGATATCACGCAATAATCCTTTTCTGTCAAAGGCGACAATATGTAAATCGGCTTGATAGATAGGGGATTCGGCACTTTCCTTACTCCACGAAACCTCAATCAAGCGTTGCAACTCATCATGTGACATATTGAGGATATTCGAACAATCACTTTTATGAATGGTAATACCACGACCCCTAGTGACATAACCGACAATATCATCTCCAGGGTGCGGATCACAACAAGGCGCTAACTTCGTTTTTAGATGCACAGCACCGACAACATAGGCGACATTCTCAGGTGTAGTACTCGCATCATCAGTTGCATTGAATCCAAAAGACTTCTGACCGCCATGTGATTGTTGCTTAGGTTTGAGGAAGCGCTGTAGGGCATTGGCAATTTGGCGTTCATTTAACCGCCCCTTACCAATATCCTCATAAAACTGTTCGCTGTCTTCATATTTAAAGCGTTTAATAATATCCGCTATATTAATTGAATGGGCATTTAACCGCCTGATTTCACGGTTAAAAACAGATTCACCAGCCATAATGTTTTCAGTTCGGTTCTGCTTATTGAACCAATTTCTAACCTTATTACGCGCACTGCTACTGGTTAAATAGCCTAAGTTTGGATTCAGCCAATTACGGTTAGGGTGACCATTTTTAATGGTTAATATCTCAACCTTATCTCCTGTCTTTAAAGGAGTGCTGAGTGTTTTAATACGCCCATTGATTTTCGCACCACGGCAACGATGACCTAATTCAGTATGAATGCTATAAGCGAAATCAAGTGGCGTTGCACCTTGTCTTAAAGTAATAATGTCATTAGATGGGGTCATAACAAAAATATGCCGACTTTGCAGCTCAGTACTGATCTCTTTAAAGATCTCTGGATCATCTGTATTTTCGAGCATTTGACGAACATTTGAAATGCTGCGTTCTAATTTTTCATCAAATCCTTTACCACCTTCTTTATAGCGCCAATGTGCTGCGACACCATACTCAGAGTTATAGTGCATTTCAGGGGTTCTAATTTGAATCTCAACCGGTTTACCTTCGGGACCAATAATAACGGTATGTATTGATTGGTAACCATTATCTTTTGGGGTGGCAATATAGTCATCAAACTCTTTTTTGACGTAATTCCACCGACTGTGGATTGCGCCGAGCACCTCATAGCAGTCCTTAATTGAATCCACATAAATCCGTATTGCTCTTAAGTCATAGAGCTCTTCCATCGGGAGTTCTTTACGCTGCATTTTCTTCCAAATGCTATAGATATGCTTGGGTCGTCCTGAAATTTTTGCCTTAATGCCATTTTCTTTGAGTAAATTACTCAAAGTATCCATCATGTTTTCAATATAGATTTCGCGTTCATTGCGCTTCATTTTCAGTTGAGAGGCAATCTCTTTATAGGCTTCTGGATGCATAAATCGGAAGGAAAGGTCTTCAAGCTCCCATTTTAATTGAGCGATCCCTAAGCGATTGGCAAGTGGTGAAAATATCAGTTGAGTTTCTGCGGCAATTTGCTGTCGTACTTGCTCATCTTCAAATTTCAAATGACGTAAACGGGCAACGCGGTAAGCGAGCTTGACAATCATAATGCGAATATCAGATGTCATAGCAAGTAACATTTGACGAAGTCGTTCGTTTTGAACGTCGTCTGATTGTTTTACAATATCAAACTCTTTAAATTGATTGAGCTTACGGATACCAGAGACTAAGTCTGCAGTCGCTCGACCAAAACGCTCTTCAATCATTTCATCAGTATAAACGCTTTCCAGATTCCCATCACTGACTAGGGTTGCTATTAAGGTCTCTACATCAATATTTATCTTTGCCAGAATTTGTGCCACGTCGGCACTACGAACCACAGTAACTTCAGGCAAATTTTGCGCTTCGATCGCCATTGCGCAGGCGAGCTCGCATCGAGGTAGTTGCTCTGGTGTCAAACGCTCGGTTTTAAAGATTTGTAAGAACAGTTCATGTGCTAGATTCATAGTACTTTCGTATTCATATTTTTAAGCCACAATTTTATTTACGATTTTATTTTATTGATGAGCTATTCTAGCCAGTTTCAAGTTTCAAACCTATTTATTTTCAGATCTACTCTCTGTTGTTTATATGTAGATCACATGCCAAGTGAGTATTATGAATGCTTAATTAAGGCGGTATCTATTAAAGAGGGGAGCTGTATTTAATTCAACAATAGAGGACTAAGCGTACCAACGCATCATTATGCAAGAGTGTAGCTTAAAGGCGCATATATTATATCAACTTCTCCAATCGCTCAATCTCAGCTTGAGTGTAGAATTTAATTTTCTTAATCTCTTTCAACCGATCACTGTCTGATAACAGACTGTAACGATAGCAAGCACGAAAGATCTCGCCAATTTGGCTATTCATATTAAGGTGGCTAATAAGGTGCTGCAGTTCAGTTGATCCATTAGGAAGTTGGTAGTGGTTTGCTTTGCTTATATCAGAGTTATCTTCATTGTTACTAATAGCCACGGCAGGGGTAAGTACTTGCTCTTCTCTGATTTCTCTTTCGCGCTCCTGTGCCCATGCCTTGGCAGTGGTATCCTTGGCGAAGGTTTTACTTTCTGAATGGATTAATACGCCTTCCTTACTTATCCTTATTTTAGCCATATATGAGAATGAGCCATCTAAATTTTTTCTTTCGACTATTGTCGCCATAACATCCTCTCTTTTTATTTGTCACAACGATGCTTCGTGACAGCTTATACGGCAATGTCACAATAGAAAGTGTGACAACAGCAGGTTAAGTCTGTGACATTCTGTGTGACAAACTCATGTTCCACAATGATAGAGCATAGTGACAAAAAATCAATAGATTGTGACTTCTGAAAGAATCAACTATGCAGTCCTATAGATAAAATTCTTTAATTAAAAATTGGATAGATCGCTGTAATTTATTGACCTGCCACAATATTGCAACCAAGTGACAAAAAAGACCGTAAATAACTTAAAATAACCGCAAATAACTGAAAACAAGACAAAACTAAACAGATGACAAAACCACCGAAAACCCTTGAACCTTATAATAAAATTGGTAATAACAATCACTTAAATAGCGCCAACCAGTTCTCGGTTGCCCCTATGCTCGATTGGACCAATCGCCATTGCCGCTACTTTCATCGCCAGCTTAGTCAGGATGCTTGGCTCTACTCTGAAATGGTGACGACCGGTGCCATTATTTATGGTAATAATTTAGAGCGATTTTTAGGGCATGACGAATCTGAAATCCCCGTTGTCTTACAGCTAGGCGGCAGTGGGGCTAAAGATATGGCCACTTGTGCCAAGCTCGGGGAAGAGTGGGGTTATTCAGAAATCAATTTAAATATCGGTTGCCCGAGTGATCGCGTGCAAAACAATATGATTGGTGCCTGTCTAATGGCGCACCCTGAATTGGTTGCTGAAAATGTGGCGGCGATGAAAGCGGTAGTGGATATACCGGTCACGGTAAAGTGTCGTATTGGCATTGATGAGCAGGAAGAGTTCGAAACACTTTATCAGTTTATCGATGGCTTAGTGAATGCGGGAGTAGATGGCGTTATTGTCCATGCCCGAAAAGCATGGTTACAAGGACTTTCCCCTAAACAGAATCGTGATGTACCGCCTTTAAACTATGCTTGGGTTCATCAAATTAAAGCAGAATTTCCTCAGCTTTCAGTTGCGGTCAATGGTGGGATTAAAACTCTTGAACAAGGGCAGATACACTTGCAAAGTTACGAAGGTTTACCAGCTGTTGATGGCTTAATGATAGGTCGTTCAGCTTATGAACAACCTTATCTGTTAGCGGAAGTCGATCAGCAGCTCTATGGTAGTAACCATACTATTATTTCGCGTGAGCAGGTGTTAGAGAATATGAAGCCTTATATAGAAAACCATCTCTCTAATAACGGTAAGTTAAACCACGTCACTCGTCATATGCTAGGCCTGTTTCACGGGCTACCAGGCGGTCGAATTTGGCGACGTCATCTTTCTGAACATGCTTTTAAAGCAGGCGCAGGAATCGAGATCGTTGAACAGGCTTATCGTTTAGTAGCAGATGAAATCCAAAGAATGGAGGATCAAAAGTGATTTTTTTAGACGTACCATTTCGCGAAAAAGATGAAGCTAAAGCGCTAGGAGCGCGTTGGGATGGCGTGAGTAAAAAGTGGTATGTCCCACAAGAGCTCTGTGAACAAGAACAATTAGAGCCCTTTCAAAAATGGCTTTCGAATCTAAGCAGACCCAATGAAAATCAAGTTTTAAATCACGATCTTCAGCAGACCCTGACACAAACACAGCACCATATTTATAGTGAAAACAGGCCTCTGCCAACGGATACACAAGATAACCTGAATCCCAAAAAAAGTGAGAAGGGCGCTCTGCTTTCTACGGTATTACGCAAAGTTCAACAAGCTCTACGCCAAAGCTTTCCCGGGGCGACTTGGGTGGTTGCTGAAATTGCCAATCTGAATAATCGTCGTGGCCATATCTATCTCGAGCTGACTGAAAATAATGCCCAAGGACAATCCATAGCTAGTTGCCGTGCAATGATATGGCAAAGCCATGCGCAAAGATTGTTACAGCGTTTTGAAACTGAAACCGGCAGTCCATTTACCATCGGTCAAAAAGTATTGCTCTTAACTGAAATTAGTTTTCACGAAAAATACGGTTTTTCGATGGTGGTGCAGGATATTGATCCAAGCTATACCCTTGGAGAGCTTGAGCTAAACTTAAGTAATATTCGCAAGCAGTTGATTAGCGATGGTATCTATCAACAAAATAGACAGCTTACACTGCCAAGTGATTTCTTTAGGGTGGCCGTCATAGCACCGCCTAAAGCCGCCGGTTTAGGGGATTTTCGGGCTGATGCCGACAGTCTTCAAGCAGCGGGTCTTTGCGATTTTAAATATTTCTACAGTGCTTTCCAGGGGGATTCAGTTGAACATGAAATGCTGGCCGCAATTGAGGCAATTCACGCATTGCATCTTAGTCAACCGTTTGATGCCTTAGTCATTATTCGCGGAGGCGGAGCAAAGCTTGATCTAAATATGCTCAATTTATACTCGGTAGCCAAACAGTTATGCATGGCTCAATTGCCGGTATTAACTGGGATAGGACATGAGCGCGACTCAACGATATTGGATGAGATTTCTAATCAGCGTTTTGATACGCCTAGCAAAGTTATAGCATTTATCCGCCATGAAATATTCCAAAGAGCTCAGCAAGCTAAAGCAGATTGGCAGAAAATCGAGCACTCTAGCCGTTTAATGGTTCAATATTTAGAGCAGGATTTATCACAGTTAAATCAAGAGATTACTCATAATAGCCAGCGGACTGTCTATCGCTGGAAGCAGGCGATGGAGCCGTTGCAATACCAGATTCAACGATTGAGTGAAAATCGCATTCAGTCTGCTTTGGTAGGTATTAATGAACTAAGACAAGCCATTGATGTTCAACTTAAAAACAGTCTAAACGTGGTTAAGGCCAATCTTGATTTATACCAACAAACAACAAAAAAAGAGTCTAAAAGGGTGCTTGAAACTAAGCATCAGCAGATTACTCAATGGATTGCGTTGGTATTAAGTTCAGGCCCTAAAACGCAGTTGAATCGTGGTTTTAACATTGCTACGGATGCCTTCACAGGGAAACCCGTTATAACGGCGAGTCAGGCATTGAAAGCCAAGTCTATTCAATTGGAATTCGTTGATGGTAAGGTATTGGCAGAAATTGACCAGACTGCAGGCATTCTAAAAGAATAATGTTGTTTAATCACCTATTATTGGCCATATGGATTAAGCAAAAAACCAGTAAACACATTAAATATAAATTGTATAAAAGGGCGCCGTAATGAGTCAGAAATCCGAAAGTTTTAAAGAAAATTATCAAAAGTTGCAGCAGATAGCACAAAAACTATCAGACACATCAGAAGTTGATATCGACGAACTCGTACCCATGGTTGATGAAGCAACTAGAGCGTATCAGCTTTGTAAGTCGAGAATTGAAGCGGTTGAGACGGCGCTGAATAATCGCCTAGATGCCGAAAAGCCAAATACAGCAGAGAAATTAGATGGTTAAAGCAGTTATTTATCATAATCTTAGCTGCTCTAAAAGTAGGGCGAGCTTGGCCATACTGGAAGAAAAAGGCTTCGAAATTGAAGTGATTGATTATTTAGATATGCCACCTTCTAAAGAGACATTGGCACGATTGTGTCAAATGATGAATGTTAAGCCCTATGAGATTATCCGTAATGGTGAGGCCTTATTCAAGCAGCTAGGATTAAATCAAAACGATAATAGGAGCGATAAAGAATGGCTTGAGCTTTTAGTCAGTCATCCTCAGTTGATTGAACGTCCAATTGTTAAGGTGGGTGAAAAAGCCATTATGGGGCGACCCCCAGAAAATATTCTGAAAATCTGCTAGGGACCGAAGGTCATAACTCTGATAGCAACTTCAGATCCATAATATATTCACACCAATTCGCCCGGGCAAAATGCGAGTAGGGATGAGCTAGCGTATATTGACTATAACTATAGGTAGCAATAAGCTAACGCACATTCTGTAACGCGCTTTGATATTCGCGCGGCAATCCATCTTCATGAAAATCAATATTCTTCGCTGCTTCGGGTAGTTCAACTATTTGCGTGAAAGTAGAGTGGCTTTCCTCGACCTTGGCTGGACCTACGTCATATTCAGTGCCTGTGTCGCTGCGCTTGGCAGTGTATCCGGATCGTTTGTAAGCTTGGCGGGATTGTTCATAGTCGATTTTTACACCAAATACTTTTTTACCCGATTGTTTGTCAAAAGTACCGATCTTCCAATCAGTCACATCACCAGCAATGTAAACCCGCTTTACTTTCGGATACGTGGCTGTCTTGTCGCCACGTGTTTCTTGCTCGAGGTCATAGGTCACATACATCTCGTGCGCATTACCTTTATATTTTGATTCGGTAGACCGATATTCGTTTGATTTTTTTTGATTAGTCATTTTTCATATCCCCCCAAGCTTCGTCATAGTCGTCATCTGTGCCAATATCTCTTGCTCTGCGATTAATCTTTCGCGCTGTTGTCGCAAACTCGTCTTCAGCCGTTGAACGGATTTCATCTATCTCGTTACCGAATTTTTTTTGCCAGGAGTTGGCATAAGATAATGTAATGAGATATCCCGCGCGACGATACAGTTCAGTCAGGGCGGCTCTCGAATCAGCCTGCTCAACATCCTTGCGGATGTTGAGAAACACGTCCTGCAAATTTGTTTTGTTATCAATCTCCCCGTAAATATTCTTGTCACCCGTCATAATTAGTCCTTTTTAAATTGATATATTTCGGTATCTACGTAAT
>JBNJEY010000036.1:0-11974 GCA_051746325.1 Pseudomonadota bacterium | reverse complement strand
GTAACTGTTATAATGCGGAATATATATAAAAAGTATTGGAAAAAACTGAATGGAACAACAATCTAGTTACACAAAAGAAGAGCTTTTATCGAGTGGTCGTGGTGAACTTTTTGGTCCTGGCAATGCACAATTACCTTTACCTCCCATGTTAATGATGGATCGAATCACACATATTTCAGAAGAAGGTGGTGAGTTCGGTAAAGGTCAAATTAGAGCAGAGCTCGATATAACTGAAGATTTATGGTTCTTTGCATGCCACTTTAATGAAGATCCTGTTATGCCGGGTTGTTTAGGTGTGGATGCTATGTGGCAATTGATTGGGTTTTTCCTAGGTTGGACGGGTGGTCCAGGTCGTGGACGCGCTTTAGGTTCAGGAGAGATTAAATTCTACGGCCAGGTATTACCAACCGCTAAGAAGGTTGAATATGTTATTGATATGAAGCGTGTTATCAAACGTAAGCTCTACATGGGCTTAGGGGATGCTAAAATGTATGTTGATGGACGTGAAATTTACAGCGCAACTGATTTAAAAGTTGGTTTATTTACTAATACGGATAATTTTTAAGCTATGAAAAGAGTCGTTATTACAGGTGTTGGGGTTGTTTCAAGTTTAGGAAACAATACAAAAGAAGTGACCGAATCTCTTTATGAAGGTCGCTCAGGCATTGTTGCTGCACCGGAATATACTGAGAATGGTTTACGTTCACAAGTCCATGGTGCTGTGAAAAACCTTATTTTGTCTGATCACATAGACCGTAAGCAATTACGTTTTATGGGGGATGCGGCCGCTTATGCTTTTATTGCGATGCAACAGGCCGTGAAAGATTCAGGTTTAACAGAGGATCAAGTTTCTAATCCACGTACAGGGTTGATTGCCGGCTCTGGCGGCGGATCGAACTCGAACTCAACGGCCGCTGTTGAGATTGCTCGCGCTAAGGGTGTTCGTCGTGTAGGGCCTTATATGGTGACTCGCACTATGGGTTCAACTGTTTCGGCCTGTTTAGCGACCCCTTTTAAGATTAAAGGCATAAACTATTCAATCAGTTCTGCGTGTTCAACCTCGGCACATTGTATTGGTTCTGCCATGGAGCAAATTCAACTGGGCAAACAGGATGTGGTCTTTGCTGGTGGTGGTGAAGAGCTTCATTGGACTATGTCTCTCTTATTTGATGCGATGGGCGCCTTATCGACAAAATATAACGATACACCAAGCAAAGCTTCACGTGCCTATGATATCGGCCGCGATGGTTTTGTTATCGCAGGTGGTGGTGGAATGGTTGTCGTTGAAGAGTTAGAGCATGCACTTGCTCGTGGCGCAAAGATTTACGCTGAAATTACGGGTTATGGTGCAAACTCTGATGGTTATGACATGGTGGCTCCATCTGGTGAAGGTGCCGTGCGTTGTATGCAAATGGCCATGGCAACGGTTGATGGTGATATTGATTACATCAACCCGCATGGTACTTCTACACCGGTTGGTGATACTAAAGAAGCCGCGGCCATTCGCGAAGTATTTGGTGCCAAGGTTCCAAAAATCAGCTCAACAAAATCTATGTCTGGCCATTCTTTAGGTGCGGCTGGAGTACATGAATTTATTTACAGCTTAATGATGTTGGAAAATGACTTTATCTGCTCTTCCATCAATATCGACAACCTAGATCCAGAATGTGAAGGGATGCCAATCGTGACTAAACGTATTGATAATGCAGGTCTCAACCGTGTTATGAGTAATAGTTTTGGTTTCGGTGGTACAAATGCTTCTGTTGTTTTTGAGCGTTTTAAAGCTTAAGTTTGAGTTTGTCTAGCTTTTAAACTCTTTAGAGTGACCAGGCCTGGTCACTCTAATCTCAAAAATTAAATAATAAAAAAACCGAGTAGAGCGTTTTCGCTACTCGGTTTTTTTATGTCTGAAGTAAGCCTGTTAACGCTTAACTTGTGAATTTAACTGCAACCAGCATATTGCCTTCTATACATACGACTGCGGTCGGCAACTTTTTTAGCGACCTTTTGTAACCAGGGCTTTTTAAGATAGGTTCTACGGGAATACCCGCCTTGTCCTTCGTGATAAGCGAGATAAAGCTTATATGAATCCTTACGAGATATTTTAAGGCGTTTGTGTGACTGGTAATGATACCAGCCCATAAAGTCTAAGGAGTCTTCAATATCTGACCGGTTTGGGCTCCAACGGTCAGTGGCTTTCTGATAATCACTCCAAGTCCCTTCTTGTGCTTGAGAATAGCCATAAGCCGATGATTGCCTCGGTAGGGGAATGAATCCTAATGCATAAGGTCTGCTGGGTTGAGCATCGGGTTTAAAGCGTGATTCTTGATGAACCATGGCCATCAAAACATAAGGCGGTGTGCCCCAGCGTATTTGTGATTTTTGGGCCGCTTCTCGCCAATCCGAATCATGTTGAAAAATGGAACAAATATTATCATATGTCTTTTGAGGCGGTGGCGTACTGCTGCAGCCGCTGAGGAATACTAATGAGGCAAGCAGAGCTAAGCCAACTGTTTTCTGATCGGTTTTAGTCAATATATGTAAAAGGTGTTTCATTGTAGTGTTCCATAGATAAATGTTTTTCGAAATATCACGTCTTGGTTTGCATCAAGTACTTCAATATGCCAAGTACCTTGCCAAGCGCTGCTCATTTTTTTTGACGACCACGTATGATAGTTTTCACTCTTAATCTGCAGAGGAGTTGTGGCTAAAACTTGATTATTAAAAAGCCAGCGATGACTGATCGTTTGATTATTGGCCTGCTTTATTTGTGTAAAAAAATTTAGTTCACGGATATATTTTGGAACAGCCTGATTAAATTCAGTGCCGGGGCGCTGCTTAATAATTTCACTGGTTAAAACGGCATTGGTAATCTTGATATCACTGTTAATAATCGCACGTAGAGGAACCTCTTCTTTGGATTGTTGTTGCAGTTCTTTCTGGTAAAATTTTAAATCATCCCTCTGTGCGCTGGACAGTAGTCCTAAATCTAATGCATGTTTTTCTGTTATTTGTGCAGGTGTTGTCGTGTTCATTAATAATGGTGTTTTCTGAGAGGGCGCTGTTTGAGAGAAGTTTTGAGTCTGTGCCGGAACGCCTGCAATCAGGCGTGCTTGTTCAGCCTGCTCTTCTTTTATATTATGCATCATGAGCAGTGTTGTACTAAGGCCGCCTATAAGCATCATTATTCCCCATGCAAATCGGCCACGCCAATCTGTTTGACCTTCATTTTCAACGCTTAAGCTAATATCTTCTTGCGCTTGTTCCCATCCCATCTGGAAGTAACTACGCATCTCCATATCTCGACGAATGAGGCTAGGCATACTGTTCGAAGATTTTCCTTCAATCGCCATCCGATAACCTTTCTTGAAGGCATGCTGAAAGTGAATATTATCAGTATCAGGTATCTGCATACAACTCTAAAATTTCATTATTGGTCTGTTATGATGGAAATTGTCTAATTGTTTTGATCAAACAGTGCTTCGGTAAATGCTAAGCTTTCAAATGGTCTTAAGTCATCAATGGATTCACCGACACCAATAAAACGGATTGGAATCTGAGTCTGTTCTGCAAGGGCAAACACGATCCCGCCTTTAGCCGTACCATCCAATTTGGTTAGCGTAATGCCTGAAACACCAATGGATTCTTTGAACTGTTGTGCCTGGTTAAGGGCATTCTGTCCTGTTCCGGCATCAATCACTAGCATGACTTCATGCGGTGCGGTCGCATCGATTTTAGCCAAGACGCGTTTTACCTTTTTCAACTCTTCCATGAGGTTGGACTGTGTGTGTAAGCGTCCTGCCGTGTCGGCAATCAATACATCAATTTTTTTAGCTTTAGCCGATTGAATCGCATCATATAAGACGGCGGCCGAGTCCGCTCCCGTTTTTTGCGCGATGACGGGTACCTTATTACGTTCACCCCAGGTTTGTAGCTGCTCTACTGCTGCAGCGCGGAAAGTATCTCCGGCTGCGAGCATGACGGATTTACCTTCTTGTTGGTATTTCTTAGCAAGCTTACCAATGGTTGTGGTTTTGCCGACACCATTAATACCGACCATTAGAATGACAAAAGGGGACTCATGTTCCGCTAAGTGACTATCAATATCAAGCGGCAGTGCGATGGGGGCTAAAATATCCTGTAATTGCTTTTTTAACGCGGTGATTAAAGCTTGCGGCTCCTTGAGTTCTTGACGCGAAACTTGTTCTGTTAAATTACCAATAATGCGGTCAGTAGCATTAATTCCCACATCAGCGGTTAACAGAATCATTTCCAGTTCTTCGAGTAGGTCGTCATCAATCTCTTTTCGACCCAAGACCAGGTTTGCTAAACTGTCTGTAAAGCTATGTCGCGTTTTGCTCAACCCTTTTTTTAAGCGGGCAAAGAAACTCTGTTTTTTAGGCGGTGTTTCATTATCAGAAGCCTCTTTGGCTTCGGTTTGTAAAATAGGCTCTATTGCAATAGGGGCTTCTTTATTAAAGTGTTCACTATTTTCTGTTAGAGTTGCCTCTGTTTGCAACTCTCTGTTTTGAGGTGTCTCCATTTCTAAAGTGTCTTGGGTAACAGTTTCTACACTGTCAATAGACTGGGTTTTAGGCGTTTTTTCTGGGTGCTCGACAGACTCTTCTGCAGCGTGTTTTTTCTTGCGGCGTAAAAAACTAAGCATAATGTCTTCCTGTTAAGGCATTTTAAAGGCTTTAGGGCATACAAAACTCTGGAATTTTCCAAACTCTCTGCTGCTTGAAACTGAATATTCCGCTATTATAAATGAATTCAAAACGGTTGTAGAGACAACCCCCAGTTCAAAATGCTTGAATAAGTGTAAAGGTTTAAATAAATATGAGAATAATATTCCCTAAAACATGGGTTATGGCCGCACTGTTATCAGTGCTCTCTTTACCAGGCCTGGCCAGTAAGTTACCGACGATCTCTGAGTACCAGTTAGATAATGGCATGAAGGTTGTCGTTAAGCAAGATCACCGTGCCCCTGTTGTGGTGCATCAAGTTTGGTATAAGGTGGGTTCAACTTATGAGTCGGCCGGTAAAACAGGCTTGTCACACATGTTAGAACATATGATGTTTAAAGGCACGAAAACCCTAGAACCTGGCCAGTTCTCTAAGCAAGTCTCGCAACTTGGCGGCCAGGAAAATGCATTTACCTCCGCGAACTACACCGCTTATTATCAAGTTGTGGGTAAACAGCATTTAGAGAAGGTCATGCAGTTGGAATCTGACCGTATGCGTAATTTGGTGATTGAGGATGCGGAGTTTAATAAAGAACGCCAAGTGGTCATCGAAGAGCGTCGTTGGCGTTTGGAAGATCAACCGAGTTCTAAATTGAATGAGCAGTTCAATGCCACTGCTTTTCTTAACAGTCCTTCGCGTAATCCGGTCATTGGTTGGATGACGGATATTGAAAATTATCAATCGCATGATCTGCGAGATTGGTACCGCCAATGGTATGCACCTAATAATGCGACCTTAGTGGTGGTAGGGGACATTGAGCCCCAAACTGTATTGGCTCTTGCTAAGAGCTATTATGGCCACTATCAGCCAGAAACCATTTTAAGTGTGAAGCCCCAAATAGAAATTGAACAAGAAGGGTTACGTCGCATTGAACTCAAGGGCGCTACCAAAGTCCCCTCTGTGCAGTTGGGGTATCACGTTCCTAGTTTAGTCACGGCAAAAACCGAAGCCGAAAAGCAGGAGGTTTATGCGCTCGCGGTCTTGGCAAGTATTTTAGACGGCGGGAGCAGTAGTCGTTTACCGGTCTCTTTAGTGCGTAAACAGAAAATTGCTGCCAGTGCCAGTGCGAGTTATAACGCCACCGATCGTTTATCGACTTTGTTTGAGTTGAGTGGCACGCCGGTAACGGGTCATAAAGTCAGTGCCATTGAAACGGCATTACTGGAAGAAGTTGAAATTCTTAAAACAGAATTAGTCACTCAGCAAGAGTTAGAGCGTATTTGGGCAATGGAAGAGGCGGATCATGTCTACTACCAAGACTCAATTCAAGCACAGGCCTCTATTATTGGTTCTTTGGTGAGTGTTGGTTTAGAGGCCGATACGCTAGATCACTGGATTGAAAATATTCGTAAAGTGACACCACAACAGATTCAAGTGGTGGCTAAAAAATACCTGAATCGCGATAACTTAACCATCGCGACCCTATTTCCTGATGGCAAAGATCACTCAGGCATTAAAGCTTATACAGGGAGACTGTAAATGTATTTTTTTCCTAAACAGCTTATGGCTCCGCTGATGATAAGTCTCTCATTGAGCCTTTTTTCCCTAAATGCTTGGGCTACCGTGCAGATAGAACAGTGGCAGACTCAAAATGGCGCGAAGGTCATGTATGTATATGCGCCCCAACTGCCGATGTTGGATATTCAAGTGAGTTTCGATGCTGGCAGTGCACGTGACGGCCAACAGTGGGGCCTTGCCTCGATGATGACGACCCTCTTAGGGTTGCAAACTAAAACGCATAGTGAAGAGGCACTCTCAGACCAAATCAATGACTTGGGCGCAAATATAGGCGGCCGTATTGATCGCGATATGGCCAGTTATACGCTTCGCACGTTAACGCGAAACACTATCTTAAAACCAGCTTTAGATCTATTTCACGACACAATTGTGGAGTCGACTTTTGAAGAGGCTATTTTTGAGCGCGAACGTAATCGCGTCTTAGTCGGCTTAAAACGACAGCAATTGGCGCCGAGCTCCATAGCGTCTAAGGCTTTTTGGGCGATGTTATATGGTGATCACCCTTATGCACATCCGGTGGCCGGCAATGTGGAGAGCGTTAAAGCCCTTAAGTTAAAAGATATCCAGGCTTTTTATAATCAATATATCGTCAGCCATAATGCATTGATTTCGATTGTTGGCAATGTTGATAAAGGTCAAGCTCATAAAATTGCCGAAAATCTATTGAAAGGGTTGCCCGTTGGTCAAAAGCCACCAGCTATTATCGCACCGAGTCGAGTGCCAAAAACCTTATCGGAATCAGAGCGTCATCAAGTCATTGAATTTGATTCTAGCCAGACCTATTTTAAACAAGGTCAGATAGGGGTTAAGCGCGGTGATCCTGATTACTATGCGCTCTTTTTGGGTAATCACCTCTTAGGTGGCAGTGGTTTTGGTTCGCTGTTAATGGAAGAAGTTCGTGAGAAACGCGGTTTAGTCTATGGTGTGAGCAGTGGATTTGTTCCGATGCGTCAGCCGGGTCCTTGGTTGGTCGGTCTATCCACTAAGAATAAGAGTGCTAAGCAGGCCAGAAAAGTTGTGAATCAAACTATTGCCGCCTTTATAAAAGACTTTGATGAAACACATCTGCAAGCCATTAAAGATAATCTGATCGGTGGCTTTCCGTTACGCATTGACAGTAATGGCAAAATTATCGGCTATATTACGATGATGGGCTTTTATGACTTACCGTTAAATTACCTTGAGGAGTTCCCTAAGGCGATTTCTGAATTAAGCAAGCAAGAGGTCCTAGAGGCTTGGCAACGTCATATGGATTTAAAGAGTATGAGATCGATTATGGTCGGCAAACCCGAGTAGTTAGAGCTTTGGATAGTGTGGCGGTTTAAAGTCACCACGCATGGTGAGTTTAAATAGGACCTATTGTAAAATTACGTACTTATCTGTAAGATCAATATTAGACCAAAGTGACCTGTTTTACTTTGGTCGTTCAATGACTATCAATATTCACGTAACCCGACTGTTATAGCCTAACCGCATAGTTTCATCTTAGGGAAGAGCGGACTTAGATCGATCCATTAATTTAGACTCATCCAATCCATATTGAGGAGAATCCAATATGAAGTTCAAATCATTTTGTTTACTGGCCTTCATTTTAATAGGTTTCAGCTCCTTATCCCAGGCGGATGAACCCACGTATAAGCAAGGGGTGAACATTTTTATAGAAACGGGTGTCACCCAACCTGACAATATCCAGACGTGGTATGCGCCGATGGTTGCGATGCCCTATGCCCCTGTTTTCGAGATTCTTGCCACTAAGGGAACACAAGGTCGATATTATGACCGTACCTATGCCGTCACGCTAAAAGACATGATTAAATGGCATGGTCATGATTGTGAAGGCACCACTCATGCGGCGAATAGTATGCAAGTGGCATTTGATCTCCTTTTTCCAGATGGCATTATCGATAGAAGTGTACTTAAGGCGATTTCAGGCACCGGGCCATGTTGGTCAGATGCAGTCGCTTTTCTAACGGGTGCTCGTCTGCAATATGGAAATCTAGGATTTTTTAAGAACAAAGATTACAGCCATGCCATTCTGCTCTATCGCGAAGATACTAAAGTGGCGGTGTTAGCTACGTTAAAACAGGGCATTAACAATATTCCCGGTGAGCCAGTGATGCTTCCGGAAAAAATAACATGGACCACCAAGGTGAATATGCAAGATGTGATGGACTTAAAGTCAGAGGTGAAAAATGCTAAAGGCAATCCTACACCTCTGCAAGTGGATCGCTTACGCTATTATCAATGGTTACATGTGAACGACATCCTGAGCCATCCGTTGAGTGAAAGCTATCAGGCCAAGCTTATCGAAAATTTTAAGTGGGATGATTGGGTGGATAAGGACAAAATATTTTCTAAGCCATTTACGCGCTCGGATATTCGATTAAAAGACTATCCCTATCGTGACAAACCCATCGTAGAGTAAGAATGATTCATCTGTAGGTGTTTATCTTTACGACACGCCATAAGAGTAACAAGGTACAAAGAACCTTTAAACGACACCTTTTTGCAGTCGTTATGAGGTGTGAATTAATTGCTCGAATGCCTGCGCTGTGAGAGGTCTACTAATAAAGTAGCCTTGCACATAATCACAGCCTTGAGATTTCACTTTTTTGAGTTGCGCTTGCGTTTCCACACCTTCGGCAACGATAGTTCGTGAAAGCGCATGCCCCATATGGATAATGGCATCGACCAATGAAGCATCCTCATCGTTGATAGCGACATCATCAATAAAACTTTTATCTATTTTAATAAAACGACATGGAAAGTGTTTCAGATAACTCAGCGAAGAGTAACCCGTTCCAAAGTCATCAATGGAGAGTTGCACTTTCATCTCAATGAGTGACCGAAGTGTTTTTCGAGTACTTGAAATATCTTCCATAAGGCTGTGTTCGGTCAGCTCCATACAGAGCTTATTGGCTGGGAACGCTTCTTCCATTAAAATTGTTTTCAAGGTCTGAATAAACTCTGCTTCTCTTATCTGAGCGCTGGCGATATTGACACTGATGGTTTGAATATTCCACTTTTTTGCATCACGGCATGCTTGACGAATAACCCAGTAGCCAATATCAATAATAAGGCTCGACTCTTCGGCAATTGGAATAAAAACATCAGGTCCAATGGCGCCTAATTCGGCAGAGTTCCAACGTATTAAGGCTTCACAATGGGTGATTTTTTCTCTACGAAGGTTCATAATTGGCTGATATAGCAGAGTGAATTCATTTTGCTCAATCGCATGAAAAAGCGCGGTTGTAATTTGTGATTTATGGAGCACTTTATCAGCAATGGATTGCGTGTAAAATTGGTGTTGGCCGCGTCCATTTCGCTTCGCAACGTACATGGCACTGTCTGCTTGGCGTAATAGGTCGCTGGCATTATCACTGTCGTCAGGTGACAGAGCAATTCCAATGCTGGCGCCAAGAATATGTTCTCGCTCTTCAAGAAGATAGGGCTTTGTTAATTCGGCTTCAATGCTCTTTAGAAGCGTATTAAGTTGAGTCATGTCTATTATATCTTGGACGATGATTAAAAATTCATCCCCTCCCAAGCGAGCCACGGAATCTTGCGGACGTAAACAGCCTAAAATTCTATCAGCGGCTTCAATTAATGCCAAATCCCCCACGTAATGTCCAACCGTGTCATTTATATTTTTAAAACGATCTAAATCCAAAAACAAGATAGCCGTTTTGCTGTGGTGGTTTTTAGTATCCAAGATCGCTTTTTGTAAAATATCCAACCCTAATTTTCGATTAGGTAAACCCGTCAGAATGTCATAATTGGCATGTTGGTGTAACTCATGTTCAATTTTTTTATTCTCTGTAATATTGTCCTCAATAGCGATAAAATTAGTAATATCTCCAGAGTTATTTTTTACGGGTGAAATGGTGGCTCGAACCCAATAATCGCTACCATCTTTACGTTGGTTGATAAATTCACCAATCCACTCATAACCATCATTCAGTATTTGGATAATGGGTGCAAAAAAGTGCAATTCATTATTGTCCGACTTGAGTGTGCTCGGAGTCTTGCCTATAAGTTCTTTTTTAGAGTAGCCGGAGAGCTTCTCTAAGGCAGGGTTGATATAAGTAATGACATGAGAGTTGTCGGTAATGAATATGCTTGAATGACTTTGTTCTATTGCATGGCGTAATAAGACAAGCCGTTTATTCGTTTCCAGAAGATTTTTAGTGCGACTGGCTATTTTTTGTTCGAGTATGGCATTTGTGTTGGTTATTTTGTCCTCTTGTTTTTTTAATTGGGTCGAGGCCGTATTAAGCGTTGAGATTAATTGATTAACCTCTTTAGAGCCGCCTTGCAAATCGAGTATTTTCCCTGGCCTGGTGATGAGTTTTTGCGAGAATTCGATTGCTTTCGACAGTTGACGTAATGGAAAGAATAGAACGCCTAAGAGAATGAGAAGATTTAATATAATGATAATGAAACTATTGATAAATGTATCTAGGGCAAGTTGTTTTTGTATGGATTGGTTGCGCTTTAAACTGATTTCTAATAACACCCAGCCGATATGCGTTGAGTTCTGAATCGGTTGCCAGATACTCAGTCTATCTTCTGTTTTGGTCGTGTGCGTTTTATTGGGAGATAACTCTAAAACGGTTAAGTTCGGAGAAAGGTCGTAAACCATTTTCATCTCTTTCGAGCTTGAGGTGGTTATATGTCCAAGGTTATCGCCTTGCGGTGTCATGACTTGTAAACTTAGAACATCTGGGTATCTAGCCGTGCTTAAAAGTAAGTTTTCTAAATTGTCGAGCTTATTGCTAATAATGGGATAGAGACTGGAAGATGCGACGTTTTTAGCCATAATTTGTGCATCAGATTGAAGCTTGCTTAATAGAGCCGTTTTCTGAGTTTGTAAACTGGTATAGGACAAACCTAAAATTATAATGCTTAAAACCGTAACACTCACAATGGAGAGTTGTGTGTAAAGCGAGTGCAGTCTCCACCAGGTCTTCATGTATTAGTATCTACCCAAAAAGGGCGCTAAGTTAAGTTGTTCTAATACCTGATAATCTTGTTGGTAAGACGCTATAACTGGCCTTGGTATTAGAATCGCATTCAGTAAATTTTGATTTTTTTCTGTTTGCGCGAACTCTAAAATGGCCTGTTGAACCTCTTTTTGGATTTTTGTAGAGACTTTTGGGTGTGCGACAATTGCATGCGTTGGTGTGCTGGGTGTTTTATAGATGACCTGTAAAGCGGCTTGTACTTCAGGTGGTTCTTTGTTTAAGGTTCTATAAACACCCCCAGCGGCTTTTGCTTGTCCAGTGAGTACCTGGCGGTAAGCATTGCTGTGGGTTCCTGCATAAACTGGCGTAAAATCAATCTGTTCTTTGTTTTTAAGGAGTGATTGCATATAAAGTGAGGCGGCAAAGGCGTTGGGTGCCGCAAAGGCAATTTTTTGGCCTTGTAGGTCGGATAGAGTTTGAATGCTTGACCCTTTACGGCTAGTTATAATGCCGGTTAGTCTACTCTTGTCATCTCGAATAAGCGAAGTGTAATTCTGTGCTCCTTTGGCCATTACTATATGGAATGGATTCATATAGGAAAAGTCTGATTTCCCCTCTAAAAAACCGGCTTCAAACTCATTAAAGCTCTCGTATCTCTGCAAGGTAAAGGTGTGGCCTGTACGCTTTTCAATTTCTTTTAAAATAGGTATCCAGTCATGGTGGATTGCCGTATTTGTAAACTGAGG
>JBNJEY010000035.1:0-12010 GCA_051746325.1 Pseudomonadota bacterium | reverse complement strand
CAAGCAGATGGCCGCCCCCAAAACGATAGTGTTACGCATGAAGAGATGGCAATCTCTATCCGCGAATGAATTGGTGCCCGGCGATATTGTCCGGCTTGACGCCGGCAGTATTGTACCTGCCGATTTAAGACTGATAGAAGCTCAACAACTTAAAATTGACGAAGCCCCTTTAACCGGAGAGTCGGAACCCGTTGCTAAACATAATCAAGCCATACCACAAGAGGAGTTACCCATTGCTGACCAGTTGAATATGGCATTTATGACGACCGCCGTCACGGAGGGCCAAGGGCTTGGCATTGTCGTCACTATTGGTATGCAGACTGAAGTCGGGAAAATTGCCCATCTAATGCAAAGTGCCAGCAAGACTTTGACTCCGCTTCAAGAACGCATCCACCGCCTATCCAAGGTATTGATTATGGCTGCATTACTGATGGTAATGGTAGTGGTTAGTATCGGACTGATGCACGATATGAGCTGGTCGATACTAATGACCACAGGTATCTCATTAGCCGTTGCCGCTACCCCCGAAGGCTTAATGACGATTTTGACCATTGTCCTGACCATCGGAGCCACCCGCATGATGCAAAACAACGGTCTGATTCGCCAGCTAGCATCGGTGGAAACCTTAGGCTCCACTTCCATTATCTGCTCCGATAAAACTGGCACTCTAACGCAAAATAAGATGCAGGTGACACAGCTGTGGACTGGCGGCAATTACTATCATTTGGAAGGCCAAGGTTATGAACCCGTCGGCCAGTTTTTAGACCATAATAAAACCCCAATTTCTCATAAAGACATTCATTATCTAGAGCAGATGGTGACCATGTCTGTATTGTGTAATGAGGCTGAACTGGTTAAAAATGCGCATCACTACTCCATTATAGGTTCACCTACTGAAGGGGCTATTTTAGTGGCGGCTGCCAAAACTGGCATGACAAAAACCCAAGCCTTAACGCAATTTAAGGAAGTTAAAATATTTCCGTTTGATTCTAAACGTAAGCTCATGAGTATCATCGTTAGAGACACTCAGGGACAGCACTGGTTAATCGTTAAGGGCGCGCCAGATGTCATTATTCAAAACAGTGAAGCGGTGCAATTACAGAATAAAATAGGCACCATGCTCGGTAGCAATCTAGGAGACATGCTCACGGAGAGGCCTCTGGTAGAAGCTATCGTGGAAAATTTCGCTTCCCAGGCGTTACGCACGCTAGCCATCGGCTACCGTAAACTTCAACCTGCCGACTTAGAACGCCCTTATAACGAATTAGAAACGGAGCTAACACTCGCCGGAATCTATGGCATTATCGACCCTCCGCGTTCTGAAGCCATCAAAGCGGTAGCCTCTTGTCACTCAGCTGGCATTCGAGTCATTATGATTACTGGTGATCATGCCACTACCGCCAAAGCAATTGCTTTACAAATGGGAATTATAGATGACCCAGAGGCATCGGTTTTAGAGGGCAAAACACTTACTTCCATGTCCGATGAAGCACTCTTTCAACAGGTAGAAAACACCTCCGTCTTTGCCCGCGTTAGCCCCGAACATAAGTTACGTATTGTGCAAGCCTTACAAAAGCACAATTATGTGGTTGCTATGACAGGGGATGGCGTCAATGATGCTCCCGCCTTAAGGACGGCTGATATTGGTGTGGCTATGGGCATTACTGGCACCGGTGTTTCCAAAGAATCTGCCGATTTAATTCTATTAGATGACAACTTTGCCACTATTGTTGAAGCGGTCAAAGAAGGGCGACGTATTTATGACAATATCCGTAAATTCATTCGTCAAGATTTGACCACTAATGTTGGAGAGGTCTCTGCTCTACTATTTGCATTTATCTTGATTATTAACGAACCGCTCCTCACCCTCGCACCCTTAATGATTTTATGGATTAATCTTATCAGTGACGGTCTGCCCTCTTTAGCATTGGGGATTGATAATCCAGAAGAAAACGTTATGAACCGCAAACCCCGAACCAAAGACGAAAGTTTCTTTGCAGGACATCTAGGCTACACAATATTGATTCGAGGTTTAATAATGGGGGGCGTGACTTATGGAATGTTTATGTATGCACTTAGTATTGGAGGTGAGATGGCCTATGCGCAAACCCTGGCGTTTATGACACTAATTTTTGGGCAGTTAATACAAGTATTTGATAGCCGAACTCTCACCAATATCTATAGGCGTAACCCTTTCAGTAATCGAGCATTGTTGTGGGCCGTAGGTGGATCAGCTATGTTATCACTCATAATGGTTTACGCTCCATTCGGTAACTTACTGTTAGGCACCTTACCATTAAATATAGAGCACCTTGGACTGGCCTTTTTAGTGGGTGCATTGCCTGTATTGATACTCTCAACCATTAATGATTTTTTCAAAATATATTGGTTATAATTTTTTAAATGCCAAGTGTCATAAAGGGGCCATATAAATGAATATAATGAATTACCCACTGATCATAACGATCCCTCAGTTGGTATTTAAAATCTATTAAATTTTTAGTCAAATTACTCGCTCCAATGTATATTTTTGGCCACAGGGGGGTTGTCGTATTAGCTCTTGGCATCACCTATTATTTAGTGGGAGCACCATAAGGGCGGGCTTAAAAACCCATAATAGAGAGTGGTGTTACCAAAATATTTTGTACTTATTGAGTGATACAAAACAGGCGCACGGGTCTCAACCATCGCATCGCCATTTACAATAAAAACCACTTTAACCATCATTGATTAAGTCAATGCCACGGTTTTAATCAATGCGAAAACAACCAGGCCTGGTTGTAAATTGAGTCGACTCGCGGAGTTTTGCGTGATTTCTGCAAACAGATGCTGGCCATCGGCTAATCCCAAGCGCACTAACACTCGGTGGTCGCTTCGCGCAATCAGCTCACTGATTTTGACCTGCAAATGGTTGGTAATGCTTAAATTCTGCGGATCCATTAAACCAATACTGACATCGCGGGCCAAGATTCGAACACGCACTTGGGGCTTTTGAGCCGAAAGGTGTTGACCTACCCACAGTGACTGCTCGCCAATTTGGACTTTTTGCAAACCGTCCTCTATTTGCTGAGGTTGACCTAATAACACTGATACAGCACCCTGCTCATCAAATAAGGGCGAATCTGCACGAGCCAAAGTTTGTTGCAATGTTTCCATACGCTCAACCTTGCCCTCTTTCATAAACAAAACGTTGTCAGCGAGCCGCTCTACTTCATTAGGGGTATGGGTAATATATAAAACGGGGAGTTTATATTGCTCAACGACCTCTTCAATCAGTGTCAATAGCTCTGCTTTTGCACGCCAATCCAAGGCAGAGAGCGGCTCATCCATACAGAGCAACTTGGGCCGCATTAGCAGTGCGCGGGCAATAGCGACCCGTTGACGTTCGCCCCCAGACAGATAGGTTACTTTTCTCTCCAGAAGTTGATCAATCCCCACTCGATTGACGATATCGTCAAAATCTGCAGGCCTGCTTGTTTTGGGTAACCGCTTAATGCTGTAGTCTAAATTTTGACGAACGTTTAAATGGGGAAACAGGGCCGCATCTTGAAACACAAAGCCAATATCGCGGTTTTGGGTAGGCAGAGACGTTTTATCTGCTTGCCAAGTTTGCTGGCCGACCGTTAAACAACCACGAGTCCGTTTATCCAAACCCGATATGGCTCTTAATAAGGTACTTTTACCACTGCCTGAACGGCCAAAAAATACCGTGACCCCTTGCAGTGGAATCCTAAACTCGCCGCTATTAAGCGTAAAGCCACCTAAATCAAGCTGTAAATTGCCTTTCATCATCAGACTAACCTACCTTTACGCCAAAACGGCGGTTGAGACCATATACCAGCATTAATACTGCTAGCGAAAAAATCAACATGATCGCCGATAAAATATGCGCTTGGTCGTATTCCATACTTTCTACGTGGTCAAAAATATCAATGGACACCATACGAGTTTCACCCGGAATATTGCCCCCCATCATCAATACCACACCAAACTCACCCACCGTATGCGCAAAGGTTAAGGTGGCGGCCACCAAAAATCCACGTTGCGATAACGGCACTACAATGGTAAAAAAACGATCTAAAAACGAGGCGCGCATAGTCGCGGCGGCATCTAATAGACGCGATGGGATGGATTCAAAGGCGTGCATCAGGGGTTGTACTGCAAAAGGTAAAGAGTAGAACACCGAGCCTATCACCAGGCCGGCTTTACTAAAGGTGAGCTGCCCTTCAAAACCAAAAAAATGTAAAAACTCGGTAACCGTGCCATTAGGGTTGAAAATAATCAACATATAAAACCCCAAAACCGTCGGGGGCAATACCAAAGGTAGAGCCACTAAAGCTTCCAGTAGCACCTTATTTGACGATCGCATTTTCGCCATCCACCAAGCCAAAGGTGTGCCTAACAGCAGCAACACAATAGTGGTCATTGAGGCCACTTCGAGGGTGAGCCAGATCGGTTCGAGGTTAATTTGTGTGCCTAAAATTTCCAACATGGAAAGGCTCCTTACCAAAAATATCAAAAAAGCAGGCAATATCCACCTGTTTTGTAACTGAACAGGGTCTGCCAAAAGCCTTAAAAAAACAACGCATTCATATTAAGATGTCATCTTCTCATAACAACTAACAGGCGGGGTTAGCGAACGTCGTAACCGTAATTTTCGATAATTTTAATCGCTTCAGGGGTTTTCATAAAAGCCATAAAATTTTTAATGGCCAAATTACCTTGACCCCGTTTGGTCATGACCGCACCTTGATTAATGGGTTGATAATCGGCTTGAGGCACTACCCAATACTCCCCCTTTTGATAAATGGGGCTTTGCGGGTCGACAATTTGAGACATGGCCAAAAAGCCAATTTCGGCATTGCCAGTTGCGACGTATTGAAACGCATGGGCAATACTTTCGCCGTTGACCAATTTTGCTTTAACGCCGTCGTATAAACCCTGTTTTTGCAGGTAAGCTTGGGCGCGCGCTCCATAAGGGGCGGTTTTAGGATTCGCTATGGCTAAGTAATTAAATTGAGCGTCTTTTAAAACGGTTAATGGTGCTTTAGCAACCGGATATTGAGCACTGTATAAGGCTATTTTACCTTGCGCATAAACAAAATAACTCTCTGCCAACCCAAGTCCAATTTCAATGGTTTTTTGCGCACGTTTTTCATCTGCGGCAAAAAAAGCATCAAACGGTGCACCATTATAAATTTGTGCAAACAATTTACCCGTTGGCCCAAATGAGAACCTTATCGTGTGCTCGGGGTAGTGTTTAACAAACGCTTTATGGACCGATTCAATGGTTTTAGTAAAATTAGTGGCCACGGCCACCGTGGCCGTTTGCGCAACAGTGTTGGCAGTGAACATTAATCCTAAAAGCAAACTGACTATAGTGAATACGTTTTTCATATTTCTCCTAAAATATTGGTCACCTAAAATAATCCCATAAAACTAACTCAGCCTAAGCAGACTTAAATAGATATAACCTTTGATACATATCGAGTGCTAAAAAAATGGCAAATAAGAGCGCTGTATTATTACACCCTATTGTTCGCCAAGACTCGCTAAACTATTTGTATTGATTCTCGGGGCTCTCTATCTCATTAAGACAAGCCCATAATAACTGTCGGCTAGTCGGCTACCGCCAATAAGACATGGCTCGACTTAATTAAAGCACAGCATCGCTCGCCAATGTCCAACGCTAAACTCTGGGCACTTTGGTTGGTAATGACCGCTGACAAGGTTTGTCCGCCCCCCACATCCAAGGTAATATCGCTATTAACCGACCCTTTTTCAATATGCGTAATCTCACCGCAAAATTGATTGCGCGCACTGGTTTTAAATGCCCTATTACTACCTTTACTGTTTTCAATATCTTGCGTTAAAATCACCCAACTGGCTTTAATGAGCGCGTAAGCATCCGAGCCAAGTTCCAAGCCCAATCTTTCCAGGCTATCGGGGGTAATCTGAGCTACAACTTGCATCTGATGGCCTACGGCTAAAATGACTTCACAGTTCACAGGCCCATGGACAATCTGTGTGACTGTTCCGTGAAATAAATTTCTAGCACTGGTTTTCATCGACACTTTCCTCATGATTTCCAACTGGCTTAATACGCCTGGTGAGAGCGTTTCTAGCTCGCGCATCCAGTGTTGCATCTGTTCATTAAACAATTGATAAGCGGCTAACAGGGTGTCTCCGGCGGGCGTTAGCATCATCCCTCCGCCGCCCGCGCCACCTTTTTGGGCGATCACTAAGGGTTGCTCGGCGGCTAGGTTCATCGCTTCAATCGCTTGCCATGCTCCTTTATAACTCATACCACAGGCTTTGGCCGCAGCCGATAAAGAGCCTAATGCCGCAATCCTGCTAAGCAACTCTAAACGCCGCTGACCTGAACGAGACTGTTTAGAGCCCATTAAAAAAGATTGTACAAGCCGTTCTGGATGAGCTTCTACTGACACAGTATTACCTTTTGTACATATCGAAAAAGTATAATAAGAATTTCAAGCACAAATGTCAACGGTAAATCACCAGCACCCTCACAGAGACAGGGTTCACTGAGCTCTGCTAAAAACCCGTTCGATCATGCTGTCAGCATTTATCCATGCTCTAGCTCACAAAATTGAATAAAATGGCGGTTGATGTTAATTTTACGCTGACACTTTTTTTTGCGAGGATGATTTTTTAAATGAAACGCCCCACCTTAGTTCGATCACATTTAGGCAAAGCAATGCTTGCAGCCTTTGGTTTGGTGAGTTTTTTGAGCCTAATGAGCATAGCGAGTTGTAATAATGCATCACAAGCCAATATCACTCAATGGCCAACCGATCAGACGTGTAATTTAGATACCGAAAGTTGCATTGCCCAAATGGGCGATGCGACAGTGGCTTTGAAAATCAGCCCACACCCCATTCCCATTGCCCGTCCTTTAGGCATTGAAGTCTTGCTGGAGAATATAGAAGCTGAAAAAGTGGAGTTGGATATTTCGGGCATTAATATGTATATGGGGTACAACCGAGTGTCACTGACCCCCACGGATAAACCCGGACGCTATGTGGGTACCTCCATGTTGGCATTTTGCACCAATAAAAAAATGCAGTGGCAGATTACGCTTATGATTACGCAGAAGGATGGTTCACAAATCCAAATCCCCTATCGTTTAGATACAATTACTTACTAAGAGAAAGTGAGCTTTGACGACTCTAAGCCTTTAAGATTGAATCGCAAGCGCTTTTAGGATTGTTTTTGCTCTAATGCGCGCCCAACGGCGGGATGAACGAACTCAGAAACATCGCCGCCCAATACCGAAATTTCCTTAACCAAGCTGGATGAAATAAAGGCGTACTGCTCTGAGGGCGTCATAAACATCGTCTCGATTTCTGGTGCCAGTTTACGGTTCATTGAAGCGAGTTGAAATTCGTATTCAAAATCGGAGACCGCGCGCAACCCCCGCAACAAAACATTGCCACCGACTTCATGTACAAAATCCACCAGCAGGGTGTCAAAGCCCATTACCTCTACATTCTCAAACTCCGCTAAAACCGTCTGTGCCAATTCAATACGTTCGTTCAAGCTAAATAACGACTGCTTATTACGATTATCTGCCACAGCAATAATCAGACGATCATAAAATCGTGCGGCACGCTTTATAAGGTCGGCATGACCTGTGGTAATAGGATCAAATGTACCGGGATAAACTGCTGTAATACTCATATAAGATGTCACTCGTTAATGGACTTAAACTCTTGCTAGTTCAAGCATAATAATTCATTATTTGGATTGGGAGCTATAATAACCTGATTAAAAGGGGATTGCGATTGCTTTGGAAAGGGTTATCATTAACATTCATAGTCAAGACTATTCAAAGTTATTCAAGATTATCTAAGGAGAAACTAATGGAAGCGCCTATACACACTCTGAACGCCCTTTTCGAGCAACTCGGTCTGCCCAGCTCCGATAAAGAGATCCAAGCCTTTATTGACCAGCATCGGCCACTCGCTCCTTCAATCCGTTTATCAGAAGCCGATTTTTGGAACCCTTCGCAAGCAGCTTTTTTGCGCGAAGCCATTGCTGAAGACGCCGATTGGGTAAGAGTTGTAGAGGCGTTAAATCTGATGTTACGCAGTTGAGAGAGATTGAAATGACGCCGACATGAACTCTTCTAGGGTGCTTGGTGGAAGAGTCCAAAACGCACCTGAGAGGTGCTTTTCTCGCGATGACAAATCCAACCATCAGGTAGGTTTGGCCAATCGAGCTGTTTCTCTTGCTCAAGGTATAACCAGGCCTGTTGGGTTTGAATTATCCCACTTATAAACAGCTTATCCACAGCCCTTTGCATTAGGCCTTGGTTAAAGGGTGGGTCTAAAAAGATGAGATCAAACATCTGTTCTACCGGCGCTTCTAGCCACTGCAAACTGTCCCCTTGAACCACCTGAGCCGCCGTAGAATTTAAGGTGTTTAGATTGGTTTTTAACTGCTGAGCCACCGGCTGAGAAAGCTCTATAAAGGTGACTGACTTCGCGCCACGTGACAAGGCTTCAAAGCCTAACGCGCCACTGCCGGCAAAGAGATCTAAACAGTGCGCGCCGGCCACTTCAAACTGCAACCAATTAAAGAGCGTCTCTCTGACTCTATCAGAGGTGGGGCGTAAACCTTCCTCCATTAAGACGGGTAATTTACGCCCACGCCAATCACCACCAATAATGCGAACCTCGCCCAGAGTGGTTTGACCGGGCCGGGTCACTTTCGAATGATCGAGTTTTCGAGAACGGTTTTGAGCAGTTTTTTTGGCCATAGTTTGTTCTTTACACAGAATTCGAAGAGTTTACAAAATTATTCCACTAAACGGATTTCAGTCGGTGAGATTGTGATTTTTTGGGCCTTAAGCAATCGACCTAAGGTTTTTTTATAACTGGCTTTACTGGCTCGATAAGCTTGAAAAATCTCATCCGGAGAGCTCTTATCGGTGATATTAGAAACGCCACCATTTTCCGCCAAATTCGCTAGAATCTTCTCGCCCAACTCATCGCGCGCAGCCGCGCCATGACGCTGAATCCGTAAATTGATACGATGGTCAGAACGAATGCCTTTAATATACCCTTTGAGTTTTTGCCCCATTCTTAAAGGTTGCAAAATATCTGAATTGTGAATCAATCCCAAATGGGTACCGTTAATGACGGCCGTATACCCCATATCACTGCGACTCACCACCATTAAACTGACCTCTTGACCACTCTTAAAGTTGTCGTTGATTTCATGCAGATGCAGACTCAACTTACTCGATGCGGCAATACGACCACTCAAATCGATATAGAGATAAACGCAATACCCTCGACCCGCCTCCATGGGAACTCGTTGCTCGGCAAACGGCACCATTAATTCTTTAGGCATACCCCAATCCATAAACGCGCCGGTGCGATTGACGTCACTAACGGTTAGGTAAACCACTTCGCCGACAGAGGCTATCGGTTTTTCGGTGGTGGCGACTAAACGATCTTGTGAATCCAGATGAATAAATACATCCAATATCTGGCCAACTTCAGCATGGGCGGGAACATAACGCAAAGGCAGTAGAATTTCACCTAAAGCTCCGCCATCAACATACATTCCGAACTCGACTGACTTAACAATTTTGAGTTTATTCATTTGTCCGATATTCGCTTTGGTTTGAGCCATTTTGTACACCTTGATAGAGGGATTGCTAAGGATTGAAACCCACTAAGAGCGCTTTGTATAAGTCGATTATCGGCTTATACAAAAGCCCTGCTAATGAATGACTGCAATTATAACCAGGCCTGGTCATTTTTATTGCGGTTTTACACTTAAGATTTTTTTATAATAGTTTTGCAAACAAAATCTCTAAAGCCAAGGGTGATAAGTCGAACTTAACGAATCACCACTTTATTGCGGCCTGTTTTTTTAGCCTTATAGAGTGCTTCATCCACTCTAACCAGTAATTCCTGAGTAGTTTCTTGACCTTTTATATCGGTCACACCACAACTGACGGTAAGCTGTGTTACCTTGCCAAAGATTGCCTTCTGTATAGAACGGCAGATTTTCTCTGCCAATGTTTGGGCATCTACTAAGTTCGTTTGTGACGCGATCAGTAGAAACTCCTCTCCGCCCCAACGCACAAGTAGATCTGTTTGACGGACTTCTTGTTTGACCAATTCACTTAAAGAGATTAAAACATCATCACCAATTTGATGCCCATGCTGATCATTGACGGCTTTGAAAAAATCGATATCGAATAAAATCACTGATAAAGGTTGATGATATCTTTGTGCTTGTAATATTGACTCTTCTAAGAACTCATCGCCTTTATGTCGATTCGCAGCACCCGTTAGTTTATCGGTTCGTGCCAATAGTTCATTTTCCTGTTCGGCCAATACTCGTGCTGTAATATCCTTTCCAGTGCCTACAAAATATTGTACTTCTTGGTCAGCATTTAGAATCGGCGTAATAGTTTGCTGCTCGTAAAAAATTTCTTTATTTTTTTTCTGGTTCACAAAGGTTGCCTTAAAACTTTCACCCGACTTAATAGTCGCCCACATGCGCTTATAAAAGGCTAGGTCAAAGTGATTAGTTTTTAAGATACTACTCGATTTACCCACAACCTCATCGACCGCAAATCCCGTAAACTTATAAAATGCCGGATTAGCGTAGGTGATGATTCCCTCTTTATCGGTAATGCGTATCAAGTCCTCGGTTTGCTCAACCACTTGAGAGAGTAATTTAAGCTGCTCTTGAGAACTCTTAATATCGGTAATATCAACCACCGAGCCGATGCCGGCATAGCCCCCCTTGTAAGAGATGGTCTGAGTCTTTATTCTTACCGTCCTTTTTTCTCCAGACTGAGTGACCATTTCTAAATCATGGTATAGCTCGGAAAAAGTCTCGCCCTGTAGGCGCTTCTTTACTGCAGATTTTATCGTCTCATGCATTTCTTGCTGCAAAAGCTCCCATGGACGAATTTTCTGCAAAGATACCAAGGCGTAGCCTGAAATCTCTAAAAAAGCAGGATTAGCATATTCAAAATAATCGGTATAGATAAAAATACCCGCTTGCATGGTTTCTGCAATGAGTTTAAATTGCTGCTCACTTTCAACCAACTCTAGCTCTATTTGTTTACGTTCTGTAATATCAATCATGGTACAAAGATACTGTGTGATTCCACCACGATCATCCTTGTCTACAACCGTCGAGTCTTCTACCCAACGCGTCTGACCATCGGCTGTGCGAATTCGATAAATTTGCGTAAACTGCGAGAGACCCTGTTCAAGTTGGCGTACGACATCTGCCTCCAGTTGGGTACGATCTTTATCATCTACTAAATCGATAAAAGAGAGTTTTTGCGATTCAAAATCTTCTTTATTATAGCCCCACTGCTTTATATTGCTGGAGACAAACTCTACTGGCCAATTAGATTGGTTTTTAATATAAAAAACCACCGTCTGACTTTTATCCATTAAATTCAGTAAACGATCTACCTTTGCTTCCTGAGTATAAACTGCATAAGGAATATCTTGATAGATCACCATAACATCGCCATTTGGCAGATAGACCAATTCATTTTTACGCCAACCCGAAACCCTCTTATCGGTGTAAAAATCTACGTCTAAACGGTTATTTTTATGACTTTTTTGAACGTTTAATAACAGATCATACAGACCAAATTCTTTAACGCCCGGAAAAACATCAATCAGCTTTTTACCGAGTAGATCGAACCTAGCCATCCCTTCGGTTTTTTCGGCCACCCTGTTAAATCCCACAAAGATAAACTCTTCATTCTCATAACGATAAATCGCAATATTTTGCGGAAAACTGTCAATATCTATTGGAAAGTCGTAACTTTGCACATTTTTCATCTGCGGAAAATCTCATATGGCCTTTTTGAGGCAAACCGTTGGTTAATAGCGACCCATCATTTTAATAAATCGGCTTTAATAGGATGGTAAAGAGTGGCGGATTGAATTAAAGAGTTCGCCGTTAAGGCAGCAACCCCATAGACTTCGGTTCTGAC
>JBNJEY010000034.1:0-12029 GCA_051746325.1 Pseudomonadota bacterium | reverse complement strand
TCCGCAACAGGTACACCAACAAGCGGAGCGCATTGAACATATTTTAACGCAGGCGCAAGAGTTGCAGTTGCAAGAAGAGTTGGCCAATAGTCAATCAGATCCGCATGGCAAGCTGATCCCAAACTCAAATTCAACGATCCCGGGAGAATCTAGGTGATAAACGATATTTGGATTATTGCCACGGCCGCTTTAGTGGCAGCCTCTTGTGCATTGGTTGGGGTCTTTTTAATTTTACGCAGACAAGCCTTAATAGGTGATGCCATCAGTCACTCGGTCTTATTAGGCATTGTACTCGCCTATCTTATTACAGGCAGTCGAGCTTTACCGGTCATGCTCGGTGGTGCTGTCATTATTGGCTTACTGACCGCTTGGTTAAGCGATAGTCTGCATCGCGTCGGTAAATTACAAAGTGATGCTAGTATTGGGATTGTCTTTACGCTATTTTTTGCTATTGGCGTTATTTTGATCTCACTCTATGCCGGTGAAATTGATTTAGACCAAGCGTGTGTCCTCTATGGTGAAATCGCTTTTGTGCCCTTCGATACTATTTATATCGGTAATCTAGAGAGCGCAACCGGGTTTGACATTGGTCCGCGCGCTTTCTGGGGGATTGGAATTGTTTTTATAATCGTATTAAGCAGCATTATCTTAAGCTTTAATCGTCTAAAAACCATCGCATTTCATCCGAGCCTGGCGCTCTCTTTAGGAATTAATGTTATCTTTTGGCACTACTTTCTCATGACCTTAGTTTCGCTGACAACTGTGGCCTCTTTTGATGCTGTCGGTGCTATTTTAGTCGTGGCCTTGCTGGTGATTCCCGCCAGCAGTGCTTATCTGGTAGCACGCTCTTTAAAAGGTATGTTATGGATGGCGGTAGGCTATTCTCAGCTTGCTGTATTGATAGGCTATGCTTTAGCATTCTGGTTAGACAGTTCAATATCGGCCTCTATTGCCGTGTGTGCCGGGTTATTGCTCTTTGTAACGATTGCTTGGCAGAAAATACAGTCAAAAATTAGACAACGGCAACCAATCGAAGTGGTTTAAACCGGTACGAAGATAAATACAATAGTGACCAGGCCTGCTCATTTTAAATCGACTTGAGCCCTTTTCACGACCATCAGTGGGTGTCGTTGAAATCAACCGATTTTATTAGTCACGGCTTACAGAGTTGATGGTTGCAAGCAGTGCCTCTATTTTCAAACGGCAACTGCCGCACCCCTGACAAGCATAGGTTAATTCACTGATATTCTCTACACTGTCAGCGCCATTTTGAATAACCTCTATAATTTCATCTGCATAAACTTCGTAACAAATACAGATTTTTTGTCCCTTCTGCTCACTGGAGAGTGGAATCTCTTGTATTTGACGCTTTATATGGTCTACCATGGTTTTTTCTGCTTTAATCAAGGCTCTTAATTCTAACTCTTTACCCATTAAATAACGCACAATGTTCGCTTCATCTTCAAGCAAAATGGCCGTAAATTTAAATTCCATTCATCTTGGTTTTCCTATGGAGGCTCCGCCCAATCTATTATTTTCCATAAAAACAGACTCCGCCTGGCCAACTGGCTAAATACAAATTGCATATCTGCACCGAGCGTCTCCGCTGCCCGTAGCCTTCTTCCATTATTAGAGAAAACTTACCCGCTGCGGCAATCTCCCACACACCTGTGGCTTTATAACCTTACAACCTAAAGGGCTGACTTAACGGGTTCATAAAAACTTATTGAGTTAAACGACTGCAAATCCTGCTAAAAACGCAGTACAATTGAAGAATATTCAAGGAGTTATAAGGAATAAACTATGTGGATTCATTATATTGGCGAGATTGCGATTGGCTTTTTTGTACTCTTACTTGTGATCCATTTTGCCGTGCACTTTATCTTTAAAGCCCTGCGTATAAAAAAGAGAAGGAACACACTTAAGCAGCAACAAGAGGAGTGATACTATGATTGGAAAAATACTTGGATTAATAATTGGCACCGCCTATCTCATCTTTTTCTGGGTGGGGGGTCCCTTCTCTTTATATGTTTTGTTTTTTGAATCTGCGAGCCAGATTCGTGACTGGTTTTTTATAATGGCCATCGGCGCCACGATTGTCACCATTTTGGCTTTATTGCATCGAAGATACGCACAACCCGAGGTGGCCGCTGGTGCGCCGGGGTTTTCTCTTCTGCTAATGGGTATTTCATCCACCCTGTTAAACTTACTCATCGCAATTACTGCAGCTTTTTGGCACTAATCAAGCCTTTTATATTGCGGGACTGACTGTGTCGTAAAAACAAAAAAACCCAACTTACCAGGCCTGGTAAGTTGGGTTTAATCTGCTAAAGCAACCAGAATCTGTTTTATACTCTACGCTGCGATATAAGAACAGCAGAAATCCGCAATATGCTTAACTTTAATACCAAACTTAGAGTTTGCAGCCACATCAAAGCTCGTGCCATTTGGAATCGCTTTCCACTCAGTTTCACCCGGCAATAAAACCTCGACATCACCAGACTGCATTTCCATGTTTTCAGCTAGCTCAGTGGGAAACTCATACTCCCCCGGCATCATAATGCCTAACGTTTTTTTAGAACCGTCTGCAAACATAACTGTACGGCTCGTAACCTTGCCACCAAAATAGACTGAAGCTTCTTTTAAAACTGTGACATTTTCAAATTTAGACATGATGTTTTCCCTTTTATAACAAGTTACTTAATAATTTTTTAACACTTTCATTTTCGGCGAATTATAACCGAATATTAAGCTCTAAATCCAACTACGGTGTTCTAATCAGCATCGAAACGGCTTTTTTAACCAGCGGCGCAACCACCATAATCGTTGGAAAAGCCACCGCAAAAGCAAATACCCAAGCTTTAAGCCAGAGAGTAATAAAACCATCCACCCAACCTAAATTAAAAAACGTAATCACAAAAGACATAATAAATGACATAGTGAACGACATAACGAATGCGAAAACAATATGTTGATATCTTTGATGAATCATTTAACTTTCTTCATTAAAATCTGATTTGTCAGTTTTCTTGTCTACAAAAAACTTTTGGATCAATACATAAAATAGTGGAATAAAGAACACGCCTAAAAGGGTGGCCGAAATCATCCCGCCAATGACCCCCGCACCAATCGCATTATGCGCACCTGAGCCCGCACCGCTACTTAAGGCTAAGGGTAAAACGCCAAAACCAAAGGCCAAAGAGGTCATGATAATAGGACGAAAGCGCATTTTTGCGGCATGAACTGTCGCTTCGACTAACTCAACGCCCTCCTCGACTTGCGCTTTGGCAAACTCGACTATCAGAATGGCATTTTTAGTGGCCAAACCGATAATCGTCATTAAGCCGACCTGAAAATAGATATCACTCGGTTTATCCGTGAGCATGGCAGCCACTAAGGTTCCTAAAATCGCCAGAGGTAACATCATCATAACTGAAATCGGTAAAGACCAACTCTCATAGAGTGCGGCCAAAACCAAGAAGACAATTAAAATCGACAAGATATACAACCACATAGCCATTTTACCGGACTGTTTTTCTTCATATGAGAGGCCGGTCCAATCGATTGAAACCCCTTTAGGTAAAGACGCGGCTACTTTTTCGACCATCGCCATCGCCTCACCTGAACTCACATCAGGTCGCCACATTCCCATGACCTCAACCGCTGGCTGGCCATTATAACGCTCAAGTTTAGGTGATGCTTGCCCCCAACTTAAGGTTGCAAAAGAGCTAACCGCAACCATATTGCCTTCATTATTACGCACATACCAACTTCGCAGATCTTCTGGTGTCATTCTGCTTTCTGCTTCAGCCTGCACGAAGATCTTTTTCACTTTACCGTGATAAACAAAGTCATCGACATAAGCACTGCCCCAAGCCACCGAAAGCGCTTTATTTAAATCTGCCAACGATAAGCCCAATGCGGCGGCTTTTTCACGATCAACTTCTAGCTGCAATGTTGGCGCCGGTTCCTGACCATTCGGACGAACGGCAACCAAGCCTGGCTGAGCATTCCCTGCCGCAAGTAACTGATTACGGGCATCCATCAGCTTTTCACGCCCCATGCCGACATTATCTTTTAGGAAGAGATTAAATCCAGCGGCATTCCCCAACTCCATAACAGGTGGCGGGGCAAACGCAAACACTCTCGCTTCATTGATTTTGCTGAATTTTTGCATCGCTCTTGCACTCATTGCAGTAACGGATTGATCTGGATTTGGTCGTTCACTCCAATCTTTGAGTTTAATAAACGCCATGGCCGTATTTTGGCCTGTGCCCGAAAAGTTAAAGCCTAAAATAGTGAATAAAGCATCGATATTCTCCGCTTCATCCTTTAGAAAATGGTCTTCCAACTTTTTGACGACGGCTAAAGTTTGTTCTTGGGTCGCGCCAGCAGGCATCATCACTTGACTCATCATCATGCCCTGGTCTTCGTTCGGCAAAAAGCCCGACGGAGTTCTTAGGTATAAAAACGTCACCACAACGATCAACAGCAGATAAAACACAATAAAAACATAGCGCCAGCGAATCATGCTCTTTACGCCCGTTACATAACCATTGGTCACATGACCAAAACCACGATTAAACCAACCGAATAATCCTTTTGATTCAGCATTATGATCCACGGGTTTCAAAATAGTGGCACACAATGCCGGCGTCAAAATAAAGGCTGTCAGTACCGAGATAACCATCGCTGAAACGATGGTCACTGAGAATTGTTGGTAAATCACGCCAGAAGAACCGGGAAAAAAGGCCATCGGTAAAAACACCACGCTCAATACCAGGCCGATCCCAATCAGCGCGCTGGAAATTTGATTCATTGACTTGCGGGTCGCTGCGGGCGCAGAAAGTCCTTCTTCGTGCATCAGCCTTTCGACGTTCTCGACCACAATTATAGCATCATCCACTAATAGACCGATTGCCAACACCATCGCAAACATCGTCAAGGTATTAATCGAATAACCAAACAGTGACAAGACCCCAAAAGTGCCCAATAAGACCACAGGCACAGCAATGGTTGGAATTAAGGTCGCTCTAAAGTTACCCAGAAAGATAAACATCACCACAAACACTAATAAAATAGCTTCAAGCAAGGTTTGAATAACTGATTCAATCGAGGCTTTTACAAAAGGCGTAGTGTCATAAGCTATGACATAGTCCATTCCCTGCGGGAAAAAAGTCTTAAGCTCCTCTAGCTTAGTTAAAACATTTTCTTGTGTATCTAGAGCATTTGCACCACTGGATAACTTGACCGCTAAGCCCGCAACCGGTACGCCTTTATAACGTGCCATTTTAGTGTAACTTTCTGCCCCTAATTCAACCCGTGCAACATCACGAATTCGAACAGTTGCCCCCTGCTCATTAGCACGAATCAAAATATTCGCAAACTCTTCAGGCGTTTTTAAGCGGCTCTGTAAATTAATCGTCGCATTAATCGGCTGCCCTGCCACGGCTGGCACTTCACCTAATTGACCTGCCGTCACGACAGCATTATTGACCTGCAGAGCATTCACCACATCTGTCGCGGTGAGATTATATTTGGCTAGTTTTGGGCGATCCAACCAAACACGCATTGCATATTGTGAAGAGAATAGAGTGATATCCCCCACACCATCGACACGGCTCAAGGGATCGGCAATATTCGTTGCAATGTAATCCCCCAGATCAATGGCCGTTTGGCTATTATCCTTAGAAATAAAGCCAACCACCATCAAGAAGTTTCTAACCGCCTTATTGACCTGGACTCCTTGACGTTGTACCTCTGGAGGTAAAGCCGCCGTCGCGAGCTGCAACTTATTTTGCACCTGCGTCTGTGCCATATCAGGATCAATATCGTTATTAAATGTCAGGGTGATGGTTGACGTTCCTGTCGACTCACTGGCCGACTTCATATACAAAAGGCCATCTAACCCTTTCATCTTATTTTCGATAACTTGCGTAACCGACTCTTCAATGGTCTTAGCAGAAGCGCCTGGATAGGTTGCAATAACGGAAATAGAGGGTGGTGCGATACTCGGATATTGTGAAACAGGCAGGCTAAACAGTGAAATAGTACCCGCCAACATAACTAATAGTGCAAGAACCCATGCAAACACAGGCCTATTTACAAAAAAGGTCGCAAAAGTTGCACGGTTTACAGTAGAGCTCTCTTTCATGAGTGCGCTCCTTCTAGAGCTTCGACACTCTTAGGAGTGGCTTTGGCTGGTACAACTTCAATATCTGCTTTTGCACCTGGGCGTACATATTGCAAGCCTTTGGTGATCACTTGATCTCCAGCACTCAATCCAGCTGTAATGACCCATTGACCTTCAAATAGACCCGACTCAACCACCGGTTTAACGCCCACGACCTGATCCGCACTCAAGACCATGACCATAGCACCACCTTTTGCATTGCGCATCACAGCACTTGCGGGCATTAAAATCACCTGTTCCTGTTGGCCTAATGTCAGCTGGCCTCGCACAAATTGGCCAGAGAGCAAATTAAAATCAGGGTTTGAAAATTCCGCGCGCAACACCACACTGTCTGTTGTTCTGTCTACCATAAACTCTGAAAAAAGAATCGAACCTGGTTGCGGATAGAGCAGGCCATTATCCAGGGTAATATCGACCTTTAAAGGCTCAACCGATTCAGCGACCGCTTGCTTGAAGGCCGTCATTTTATGGGCAGGCAATGCAAAATCGACATACATGGAATCGAGTGTTTGGACAACGGCTAAAGGATTCATCTGGTTTTCAGAAACCAGCGCGCCTTGTGTGATGTACGAGCGACCGATTTTGCCCGAAATAGGCGATACAATCAATGTGCGGTCTAACTTAATTTTAGCCGATTTAAGCGCCGCTTGACGGGCTACTAAAGTGGCCTTAGCTTCTCTTTCAGCCGCAATCGAGTCGTCCACATCTTGGGCACTAATGGCATTAATTTTCACAATTTTCTGGTTACGTTGTGTCGTTAACTGAGCATTTTTTAAGACCGCTTTTGCACGGTTCACTTCGGCCAATGCACTCTCATATTCCGCTTGGTAGGAGGCCGAATCAATTTGATATAAGGACTGGCCTGCTTTAACCCAACCGCCCTCGCTAAAGTGCTTTTGCTCAATAATACCCGTAACCTGCGGTCTAATCTCAGCCACCACACTGGCTTTTACCCGCCCCATCACTTTCACTAAGTTAGGGATCGATTGAAACTGAGCAATATTGACAACTACTTTCGGCAGTGGTCTTTTTTGGGCTGTTTTATCTGCTTTGCCTGGTTGCGTCTCATCCCCACAAGCCGATAGCATCAATACAACCACTATTGCGCTGAGTCCTTTTGCCAACCACTGATAGTGCACACCCTGTAGATTCATAAACGCCTCTTTGTATATATCGATAAAATAGCTTTCCAGAAAGCTATCCAATCGCCTATTCTATCAAAAACTATCTTTCTAGAAAGCTTTTTAATACAATCATTCTTATAAACCACCAGGAACAGAGCACAATGAAAACCGCCTCGAAAACACTCCGCCTTAAAGATCACTACCGCCTGTTTGATGATGCGCCAGAAATGCACACTTTTTTGCTCAATTTTTTCCTAGCGCATAAACGCATTATGCAATATTCCGAAAAAATTTTTGCAACGCACGGCTTTACTACGCTTGAGTTTGATGTATTGGCAACACTTTTAAGGGTCGCTGAGAATGGACGTATGAAACCTTCCGAGATCTATAAAAACCTGATTGTCTCTTCCGGTGGCATCACTAAAGTACTAAAGAAACTCGAAGAGTTGCAACTCATCATCCGGATTCCCGACCCGGATGATAAGCGCAGTCACTGGGTGGAGATAACCCCAAAGGGTGAAAAAATGGGGTTAGCCATTTTAAAAGAAGTGATTCAGGCGCATAAAGATCACCTTAAAATGACCGCCAAAACATTGAAATCAATGGGGGATGAGCTTGAAGCGATTGTGGATCAATTTCACGATTAAATGGCAGGGATTGACCTCGATGAGTCATCGACAAATCGCAAAGCGCTTTTTGACCAGGCCTGGTAAGCTTTATAAACAGGCCATTAAAAACGCCAGGACGACCGATTCAAACCGATTCAAGATAAGTTCTTCTTGAAGAACAAATATCTGGCATTCACCGCACGACATATTACAGCGACTAAAGTAATTAAAGCATATCGTTAAGCCGTGCGAATATGGCCTTCGCCTATCAGTTCAATTTGGTAGCCATCTGGATCTTCTGCAAATGCAATAATGGTATTGCCCGCATTCATAGGCCCAGCTTCGCGGATGATTTTACCGCCAGCTTTTTTAATCGCTTCGGCACTTGCATAAACGTCTGGTACTTCAATGGCGATATGACCATAGCCTGTCCCTAAATCGTATTCGCTCACACCCCAGTTATAGGTTAGCTCTAGTACGGTATTGTTCTCTTCAGAACCGTAACCCAAAAACGCTAAGGTAAACTCGCCTTTTGGGTACTCTTTTTGGCGCAACAATGTCATGCCTAATACTTCGGTGTAAAACTGAATCGATTTTTCTAAGTGACCCACTCGTAACATGGTGTGTAATAAACGCATCCAACTCTCCTAACTTATTCTGTTTTTTAAAAAATAAAAGTTGATAGATTTATTTTAACGAATTCTAGCAATCCATTTTTTAGCCTTTTCAACTTGACTTGTTTTTAGCTGTTTCAACTGTATCAGCTTTTTAACTCTTTTAACTTTATTGTTTTAACTTTATGAACCGTTCTATTATATTTGTAAAACTTGTAGGCCAGCTATTTCGTCCAACGCCAGGCAATCCCTAGTGCTATCAATACTGCAAAGGCACTCAGTCCATACCCTAAGACTGCACCGCCAGCCGCCCAGGCGTAACCGGCCATTAACATCCCTAAAGCGCCTCCTAAACCATGGCTGGAGGCAGCGAAAATCGCTTGGCCCTTGCCGTGATGTTTACCGCTAAAGTAATCATCAATCAGATGAATCGCAGCGGCGTGAAACAGCCCAAAACTGGCGGCATGTAACAGTTGAGCAATGATCATCCACCACAGGTTTTCATCTAAAGTCCCAGTCATCAACCAGCGCACTAAGGTTAAAGCGACACTCAATAAGATTAAAGATCGGACGGTATAGCGACTTAAAATGGCTCGCATCCAGAAAAACACAGCCACTTCCGCAACGACCCCTAGCGCCCATAAAGCCGCAATAGTAGTTTTGTCGTAACCTAAATCACTCAACTGAATGGTAAAAAAACCGTAATAGACACCATGTGATAATTGCACTAAAAAACTAACTAGCAATAAACTAATGACTTCGGGGCGCTTGAGGATCTCTAAAAACCCCAAAGAGAGTTCACTCTGGTGATGGCGTTTACCATCCTTAACTAAATAAGCACTCAGCCAGACCAGCGCCAATAAAATCAGCAGATCCCATGGGAGGACAGAAACGCTAAATATTTCAATCTGCCAACCTATCAGTACCACCGCTGCAATAAACCCAATAGAACCCCAAAGTCGAATATCGCCGTAACGATGTTTTTCATCGCCCAAACAGCCAAAGGTATAAGACTCAAATTGCGGTAGAGAAGCATGCCAGAAAAAGCTAAAAACCAAAATGGTTAGCATCAACCCCCAGTAGCTTTCAAATATCAGAAAACCCATGCTCGCTAGCAAAGTTAAGCCGGTGGCGACCCTGACCCAGTGAATGGTTTTACCATTCTGGTCTGCCAACCAACCCCAAGCATTCGGCGCAACAATTTTGGTTAATAGCAGTGCCGCCAATAATTGGCCTATTTCAACTGGACTAAAATTCAGTGACTGTAGGTACAACCCTAAATAAGGCAGTAAAGCACCCAGCACACTAAAGTACAAAAAGTAGTGCAACGACAAGCGTTTATGGGTGGATTGAAAAGAATAGTCTGACATAGTGGTTAATGAGTGACTCTGATATTAGGGTTTGAATGCATTGAAGGTCTGCCTTAAGATTATCTTTAAAGCCATCCAAAAACAAAAATGGAGTACTTATGTTGATTCATAAATACTCCATTGTATTGGTGTCGTCTAGCTTGAAGTTAACTGCACCAACAGTTTACTGGTACCATACAGCGCTAATCACTGACGTGCGCTAAATCGATAATGGGCGGTACGACATCGCCATTTTGAGCACGGTTACGCATAAAGTGATCGAGTAAGACGATTGCCATTTGCGCTTCGGCAATAGGTGTAGCACGAATCCCGACACAAGGGTCATGACGCCCCTTGGTCACCATCTCAACCGCTTCACCCGCAGCGTTAATACTACGACCTGGCGTCATAATACTCGAGGTTGGCTTTAATGCAATGTGCGCAATAATCTCTTGGCCCGTCGAAATTCCCCCTAAAATACCCCCCGCATGATTCGATTCAAAGCCTTGTGGTGTCATCTCATCTCTATGCTCAGTACCCCGCTGGGCAGCAACTGCAAAACCGTCACCCATCTCGACCCCTTTAACGGCATTGATACTCATTAAAGCGTGGGCTAAATCTGCATCCAAACGATCAAATACTGGTTCACCTAATCCCACAGGGACATTTTTAGCGATAATGGTGATTTTTGCGCCAACAGAATCTTTCTGCTTTAACAACTCGTCCATATAGGTACGAATCTCTTCTGTCTTCTCTAAGTCGGGGCAAAAATACTCATTACTGTTATCGAATGGCCATGTGACATTCTCAACCATAATAGGGCCTAGTTGCGACAAGTAGCCTTTTACTTCAACCCCTAAACGCTCTCTAAGATATTTCTTAGCAATCGCCCCTGCTGCAACGCGCGTTGCAGTTTCGCGTGCCGAAGAACGTCCACCCCCACGGTAATCGCGTAGACCGTACTTTTGGGTGTAAGTGTAATCGGCATGTGCCGGACGAAAAGTTTGCGCCACCTTAGAGTAATCTTTTGAACGCTGGTCTTGATTGTGGATAATCATGCCAATGGGCGTACCGGTGGTTTTACCTTCAAACACTCCAGAGAGAATCTGTACTTCATCCTCTTCACGGCGCGCTGTTGCGTGCTTAGAAGTGCCCGGCTTTCGACGGTCAAGTTCAGCTTGAATATCCGCTTCACATAACTCCATGCCCGGAGGACAGCCATCGACAATACAGCCTAATGCAATACCATGGCTCTCGCCAAAGGTGGTGACTTTGAAATTTTGTCCTAACGTATTACCCGACATGAGCCTACTTCTTTCTAATCTTGGTTATAATCAAGTTATTCTACCTAAAAAGTGGCTAGTTTGCATGCTTGACACCACTTTAAAACATTCAAATATCGGCTTAAAAAAGCCCCTTTTAACTTAAAGGTCGCACTATGAACTGGCAATATCCCCACCCTTTTATTCATGCCCATACCGTGCAGGTCGGTGAATTGGATTTTCTAGAACATGTCAATAATAAAACCTATATGGCCTGGATGGAACAAGTGGCTTGGCTACACAGTCAATCGGTCGGCATTAATCATAAAACACAGAAGGAGCTTAATCGTATTATGGTCATTAAAGAACATAGAATGTCTTACCTTGCGGGTTGTTATTTGGGGGATGAACTATTAATTGGAACTTGGCTAGGGGAACAAAAAGGGGCTTGCTTAAGGGAGCGAAATTACCAAATCATTCGCGCAGCAGATGGTCTAAGCGTATTCACCGCGACCTCTGAGTTTGTTTGCGTTGATTTAAAAACTCTACGCCCCAAACGCATTCCCAATGCGTTCATTGAACCTTATGACTCTCAAGAGTGATTTAGATTTAGAGTTAAAGCAGTAAATCCCCAAACCCCCAAATTAAAGTGCCGAGGACAATCGACAAATGAGACAACCATACTTTTTTGTAATGCCATTTAGAAGGTGATAAATCTGGAATATCCGAATCATCAACCTTCTCTAAACTGGCATATAGACGATTTAACTCACTGTGCAGTAAGAAGTACTCACTCATCAGAGAGAACAGCACCATTAAACTGCCAAAGCGGGCAAACCACATAGGCTCTAAAGCAAACCCTAAAACAAAACCCACCAG
>JBNJEY010000033.1:0-12146 GCA_051746325.1 Pseudomonadota bacterium | reverse complement strand
ATCGCCTAAAGCAACTTCGGAATCCTCTAAGCCTGAAAGCGTTAAATTTTCACCTAGAAAACCAAACGGCTGGTCAATATCAAAGTGCGCATAGTTTTGGTCAGGCATAACAAAGACCGCTTTATCTTCACCGCCATGGTTTTTACTGTCCGCCTGCTGATCGCCCTCCAAGCCAAACTTAGTGACTGCAACCTGCTTTGTAACCGCTGACTTATGGATGGCCGTTGGCGTACCATCACGCCAAGGTTGCGTTTGAATTTTACCGATATTGACTGAAACCACTTTCATCAAACTTTACCCTTTACATAACACTTTAAAGACAGCGAGTCTCAAACAGAGAGTGCTTTAAAGCCGCTTAAGACTTTTTTAACCAAACCTGGCAATGTCCTGTCGCTTTACAAAACCATGTGAGCGCAGGGTCAAGCTCTATATGAGTAGGTTAAAAATTCAGGCAGGCTTAAAACGGGTAATCACGACCCTGTTTCGACCTGAATCTTTCGCTTGATAGAGATTTTGATCCGCCTGTTCGATATAAGACTCTAGGGGGCCAGACAAATCGCGCGCATCTATATGAACAACCCCGATACTTAAGGTCAGCGGAATAAGCGCACCTTGCCACTGGACTTCTACGACTTCAACTTGCTGGCGAATTCGCTCTGCAATCATGTGACTGTTTTCGAATGAGACATTCGAGAGTAAGATCAAAAACTCTTCGCCCCCATAACGAAAAGCAAAATCATTCTCTCTTTGATTGGACTTTACGAGCTCACCCAGTAGCGTGAGCACCTTATCTCCGGCCGAATGTCCCCAGCTATCATTAATATTTTTAAAATGATCCACGTCCAGCATAATAATGGCAATCGATTGATTTTTGAGAATGTTTTTACTCGCTGTCTCTTGAAATTTCTGCTCTAGAGAGTGGCGCAGTAATAAACCGGTTAAAGCATCATATTGCAACTCTTCAATCGCTTGATGTGAAACGGCTAAACCAATTTGATTACTTAACGAGATCGTTGTCGCAAATAACCTAGAGAACATAAAATTCGCTAACATATAGTCCTCTTGCCGAAAGAAAAAGGCCATGTTTAACGCCAGAGCGTGTTGTTCTGTATGAGAAATTAAAATACGCTGTTTTAATTCAATCTCGACATCTAACGCATTAATTAGGGGCGTTAAAGGGCAAAAATCTGCAGTTAGGATGTCGGCGTGTTCTAGTATTTTATCCTCTTGAAATCCTGAGACGATTCGCTTTAACCAACTAATAGGTCGCATAACGACCTCAAAATCGTCTTCAGTATAGATTCTCTTAATATTTTCACTCGCGAGTTCGAGCTGACTGAGCACATCTTCAAATTGGTAGACTAAGTAGCCTTTGGCCAAATAGCCCTCCATCTTCTCAATTATTGTATAAAGCTCAGAGGGTTGAACAGCGGTGTTTTTTAGCAGATTGTCTCGCGCAAGACTGAAAGCGGCGACCATAATTTCGAAGGGAAGCGCCCTCTTGGCATAGCTTAAACCAAGTCGGCAAAAGTTGACTTTAAAGTCTTGATCAGACATCGATAAACTTTGATAAAAGTTATCCGCCTGTTGCAGAATAAGGGCCTCCATCTGCTGTTGACTGTCAAAAATCACCCTAAAATGTTCAGAGGTCATCATTAAGTGAGAGAAGTCTTTAAAAGCCTCTTCAATGGCCACGGCTGTAATCGAAGATAATTGCATACCAGCTCCACATATGGGATATATTTATTTTAAAAGAGATTAGGGACGTTTTTATAGAGGATAAAGAGACCCATTAACACTAAAAAAACCGCAAAACCTTGTTTTAATTGTTCTTGATTGACCTGACTACTCAGCTTATGTCCGAGCCACCCCCCCAAAATACCAATCACTGAGAAGATACCTATAATATGCCAATCGACACTTAAGTTCAGCGCCTCTAAGACACCTATATAACCGACAAAACCAGCAAATGATTTTATGGCAATAATAACCAAGCTGGTGCCGACCGCCAATCGCATTGACAAGCCCCCGAGCAAAACCAATGCCGGAATAATTAAGAACCCCCCCCCCACACCGACCAAACCCGTTACCGAACCGACCAGAAAGCCATCAAGGGCAATTTTAATTCTCGCACGTTCGGAACCTTCGTTCTCTGGATCTTTTAATGTAACGGGCTTAAACATCAGATAGGAAGCGACTAATAAGAGTGTCGCAAAAACCAACATTTGAAGGGTATCACTGACAAAGTGTGCGGCCCAAGCACCGGCGATGGCACCCACCATACCAGGAAGTCCAAAAATCACAACAGTACGCCATTTGACCAGTTTTTGACGGGCATAAGGAAGTGCCGCAAAGACACTGATTATACCAACAATCATCAAGGAGCCAGCAATGGCAACCTTGGTCTCTTGGCCCACCACATAGGTTAAAACTGGTACTGTGAGAATAGAGCCTCCAGAGCCCAATAAACCTAAGGTGATGCCTATAAAAAGCGCCCCAATCCAAGCAAAAATCATAAAGATTTCCTTTTTAGAAACACACCGCTTTCAATATGATGAGTATAAGGGAACTGGTCAAACAGTGCAGACTCTACAATGTCGTGAGTTTTCTCTATTTCAACTAAATCGATCGCCAAGGTTTCTGGATTACAAGAGATATAGATAATACGCTCAAATTCTGCCACCATTTTACGGGTTAAATCATCTAGCCCTGAACGGGGCGGATCGACAAAGATCGTCTTAAAGTCATAGGCGCTCAAATCAACCTCTTTTAGACGCGTAAAGGTTTGTCCCTGCAACGCTTGAGAGATCTCCTCTGCCGCCATTTTGACCACGGTTAGGTTTTCAACATTGTTAGCGGCAATATTAAATAACGCGGATTTTACCGAGGTTTTAGAGATTTCAGTCGCCAATACGCGATTATAAAATTCAGCCAGCGCAATCGAGAAGTGGCCATTACCACAATATAGTTCAATTAAATCGCCCGTGGCACCTTTGGAGACTTTGCGTGCCCAATGTAACATTTTTTGCGCGACCCCGGCATTTGGCTGCGTAAAGGAGTTTTCGACCTGCTGATAGATAAAGGTTTTGTTATCGACCTGCAATTTTTCGATAATGTAATCTTGTTCTAACAGAATTTTTTGCTTTCTGGCACGGCCAATAATATGCGTAATCGGCAAGATTATTTTTAATCGGTTCGCAGATTCTAACCAGGCCTGGTTGCCTTCAATGGCCTGTCGATAGATTAAAGTCACTAATATTTCACCACTGAGCGTAGCTAAGAAATCAATTTGAAAGAGTCGCTGACGTAATACCTCATCGGCCGTGATTTCGGTCATTAATTTTGGCATCAACTCTGCAATCGACTCTATCGCCATGGGGCACTGTTTGATATTAACCTTCTGCTTGGTTTCCTGGTCAAACATAATGTAATCAGACTCATCCCCTTCATGCCAGATGCGAAATTCTGCACGTGCCCGATAGTGCTTAGGTTCCGAGGAAAAAACACTAAGGTGATGTAAAGAGGGGATTAAATTTTGCAAACGCTGGCACTTTTCATCCAGTTGAGAGCGGTATTGTTCAGGAAAAACTTGGCAGAGCATGTGCACATCCAGACTAAGCGGTTATGGATGACATTGAGAGGGCAACTCTCAGTGTCAATAAAATCGCCATTATAGCAATTATCCAGCTGAAAAGCATGAGTCGCATCACTCAAACCTGGGCGCACTAGTTCTAAAATAGGCCGTTAAAGTCTTAAGATAATTCCCAAGCTTATCTATAATATACTACAAACAACTACTTATAAATTGCGCATAAAATCATTAGGTTTTATATATACTATTCTACAACTGAAAACTACTCCCAAAACAGTTTAGCAAACTCATGGCTAATGACACCTTTCTCACTATTAAAGGCCAAAAATAAATGGCTCCCCTTTTACCATTAGTATCGGCTTGACTTATTCAAGTAAAAACCTCGAAGAAGCCCTATTAAGCAGATAAAACTTTATATCACACTAAATAATTGGGGCATAACCCAGTCGCCACAAAGTCCTAAACGGTTCATAAATCATCCCGCTTTCTAAGAGGTCATTGTTTCTATTTATCGGACAGACCCGAATGGCTGTTAATATTCGGTTTACTGGTTTTTTACCGCCCATTTTCTTTAACATTTCCTAAGGACATTCGGTTAAAATGGCCCGCTCAGAAATCAAAATGGTGAAAGACCAATGACATTACGCGTAAACCGTTTAGCCGCCCTAAAATCCCTACTAAAAGAACGTGTTATCGTGCTAGATGGCGCTATGGGAACCATGGTGCAAGATCAAATGCTCACCGAAGAAGAGTTTCGTGGTGAACGTTTTGCGGACTATCATATGGATATTAAAGGCAATAACGATATCTTGGTTTTAACCCAACCTGAAATTATCCGTGACATCCATTTGGAATTTTTACGCAATGGTGCGGATATTCTTGAGACCAACTCATTTAACGCCACCACCATTGCCCAAGCCGATTATGACATGCAAGATTACGTTGCCGAAATCAACTTGCAAGCTGCGGTGGTTGCACGCCAAGCCTGCGACATTGCCGAAGCTGAAGACGGTAAGCCACGTTTTGTGACCGGGGTTTTAGGACCGACTAACCGCACCGCATCGATCTCACCGGATGTAAATGACCCGGGTTACCGTAATACCTCATTTGATGAACTCGTCACAGCCTTTAAACAAGCCACCCACGCTTTGCTCGAAGGGGGAGTTGACACTATTTTGATAGAAACCGTGTTCGATACTTTAAATGCCAAAGCCGCTATTTTTGCGGTAAAAGAAGTTGAAGACGAAGTCGGTTACGAAGTGCCTATTATGTTGTCTGGCACCATTACCGATGCCTCGGGGCGTACTTTATCAGGCCAAACAACTGAAGGATTTTACAATGCTATAGCCCATGCCGAGCCTCTTTCGGTTGGTTTAAACTGTGCCCTAGGCCCGCACGAGTTGCGCCCTTATGTCGAGGAGCTGAGTCGCATTTGTGAAACCTATCTCTCGATTCATCCCAATGCCGGTCTGCCGAATGAATTTGGTGAATATGATGAAACTCCAGAAGAGATGGCTGAAGAGATTTCCGTCTGGGCAAACCGTGGTTGGATCAATATTATCGGTGGCTGTTGCGGCACCACTCCTGCGCATGTCCAAGCGATGGCCGAGGCCGCTTTAAAACATCCTCGTCGTCAACTGCCTAAGATTAAACCCGCCTGTCGTTTATCAGGATTAGAGCCTTTAAACATTGATGAGACCTCGCTATTCGTCAATGTCGGCGAACGTAATAATGTTACTGGCTCGGCTAAATTCAAACGTTTAATCATTGAAGACAACTATGAAGAAGCCATTGATATTGCCATTAAACAAGTCCAAGAAGGCGCACAAATCATCGATGTCAATATGGATGAAGGCATGCTGGACGCTAAAGCGTGCATGAGTCGTTTCTTGAATTTACTGGCCTCTGAACCGGAAGCATCTCGAGTGCCTATTATGATTGACTCCTCTAAATGGGAAGTCATTGAAGCCGGCTTAAAATGTATTCAGGGTAAAGGCGTGGTGAACTCTATCTCGCTAAAAGAGGGTGAAGAGGCCTTTATTCACCATGCAATATTGGTTAAAAAATACGGCGCTGCGGCTATTGTTATGGCGTTTGATGAAGACGGCCAGGCGGATAACTTAGAGCGCAAGATTCAAATCTGCCAGCGCTCTTATGATGTATTAACCCAAAAGGTCGGCTTCTTACCGCAAGACATTATTTTCGACCCAAATATCTTCGCCGTGGCGACGGGGATTGAAGAGCACAATAATTACGGCTTAGATTTTATTAATGCCGTGACCTGGATTAAAGCCAACTTACCCTATGCCAAAATTTCAGGGGGGGTTTCTAATGTCTCCTTCTCTTTCCGTGGCAATAACCCGGTGCGTGAAGCGATTCACTCGGTCTTCCTCTATCACGCCATTAAAGAAGGAATGGATATGGGGATTGTAAATGCCGGACAGATGGCAATTTATGATGACCTACCAGAAAAATTACGCCAGGCCGTCGAAGACGTTATTTTCAATACCGACCCAGAAGCGGGCGAACGCTTACTGGAGATCGCCGCTACATTTTTGGGTGATGGCTCCACCGCCAGTAAAGAGGCCGATCTATCTTGGCGTGAAGCTCCTGTTGAAAAACGCATTGAACATGCTTTAGTACGTGGTGTGACGGACTTTATCGTAGAAGATACCGAAGAAGCTCGCCTAGAACTCGGCGCACCGATTAATGTGATTGAAGGTCCACTCATGGTTGGCATGAACGTGGTCGGCGATCTATTCGGTGCCGGGAAAATGTTCTTACCGCAAGTGGTTAAATCAGCTCGCGTTATGAAACGCGCGGTGGCCTATCTTGACCCTTTCCTCGCCGCTGAAAAAAGCACAGGGCAAGCGCGCGGTAAAATCGTCATGGCAACGGTTAAAGGTGATGTCCATGACATCGGTAAAAACATCGTTGGTGTCGTTCTACAGTGTAATAACTTTGATGTTATCGATTTAGGCGTTATGGTATCTGCTGAGAAAATCTTAGATACTGCTCTCGCTGAAAATGCCAATGTTATTGGTCTGTCAGGTCTAATCACCCCCTCACTTGAGGAGATGGTCAATGTTGCCAAACTGATGAAAGAACGTGGCATGAACCTACCGCTATTGATTGGTGGAGCGACCACGTCTAAAGCCCATACTGCGGTGAAAATTGAACCACAATATGACCATCCAGTAGTCTATGTCAAAGATGCCTCACGCGCAGTTGGTGTGACACAAAGTTTGATTTCGAATGAGTTAAAAGTAGACTATGCAGCTAAAATTCGCGCTGAATATGAGACCGTTCGAGAAGAGCGTAAAGCCCGAGCCAAGCAGGTTAAACGCATCTCGATTACTAAAGCCCGTCAAAACCCTTCCATTGAAGACCAGGCCTGGTCAAATTACAATCCGGTTAAACCGAGCTTTATCGGCCGTAAAGTTCTGGAGGAGTTCCCACTCGAAGTCCTACTGGAAAAGTTTGATTGGTCACCCTTCTTCCAAGCATGGGAGTTACATGGTCTTTATCCGCGAATTTTGAATGACAAGGTAGTTGGCGAAGAAGCCAAGAAAGTCTTTGCCGATGCACAGGCCATGGTCAAAAAAATCATTGCTGAAAAATGGCTCACCGCAAAAGCTGTTTATGGCTTCTATCCAGCCAACCGTGTGGGCGATGACATTGAAATCTATGCCGATGAGTCTCGCAGCGAAGTGATTCACCGCTTCCACCATCTTCGCCAGCAGGGAGAGAAGAAACGCGGTGGCGCTAACAACTGCTTATCAGATTTTATCGCCCCTAAAGAACTCGAAGGCGTGGCGACAGGCATTAAAGATTACATCGGTTTCTTTGCCGTCACCGCTGGCATTGGGATTGATGAACATATCGAACGGTTTGAAGCAGACCTTAATGATTACGACGCTATTATGATTAAAGCCTTAGCGGATCGCTTTGCAGAAGCTTTTGCAGAAACACTGCATGAGATCGTTCGTCAGGGTGAGTGGGGATATGCCGCAGATGAGGCGCTGGACAACGAGGATCTGATTAAAGAGCGTTACCAAGGAATTCGTCCGGCGGCGGGTTATCCTGCCTGCCCAGACCATACTGAGAAGGGCACCCTGTGGGAGCTGCTTAAACCAGATGAGGCGATTGGCTTGCAAATCACTGACAGTTTTGCGATGTTTCCGACCGCTGCGGTTTCAGGGACTTATTTTGCACACCCTGAATCGCGTTATTTTGGAGTCGGCTCTCTTGGTCGAGATCAAGTTGAAGATTATGCCAAACGTCGTGGTTGGAGCATTGAAAAAACCGAGATGTGGTTAGCGCCAAACCTGGGTTACGATCCAGAAGATTTCGCGCAATAACTCTGCATGGGTTCGTTAACCAAAAAAACCTAAGTTATCTTAGGTTTTTTTGGATTTTCATCACTCTTACCAGGCTGGTCATTATTTTTAATCCATGACAAAACCTCTTTAATCTCCTGCAATAGTTAAGATAACGGCATAAATAGAAAGTTAGGTAAGCGCCATGTTAGATACTCAAAAAATACAATGCCCCTACTGTTGGGAAACGATTGAATTAGTTGTTGACCCCTCAGAACCAAACCAGGAATACATTGAAGATTGCTTCGTCTGTTGTCACCCAATTCATTTGATAATCGATATTGACCACAGTGGCGATGTCAATATACAAGCCCTGAGTGAAGACGAAGATATTTATTAATTTCTATAAATCCACTAGGCAACGGTGCACTGCAGTCAGTTAATGTACGAACTTCCTCTACTTCATTTCATTTAAGTTCATTCGTATTTGAGTTATCCACAATAAAAGCAGTGATTACACTATCAATTTTTGTGTATTTCATTATAATACCTTCTTTTTCAATTCCTTAGCGCAATACTAATCCCAGAATATTTTATAGGGATTCGCTAGGTGTAAGAAACCATTCGTAAAATAGAGAGCCATTAATGACAACTCAACATATTCGCAATATCGCAATTATTGCCCACGTTGACCACGGGAAAACAACCCTGGTAGACCAACTCTTAAAGCAATCTGGAACGTTGGATACACGTAAGGATACTGGTGAGCGATTAATGGATTCTAACGATCTTGAAAAAGAGCGTGGGATAACGATCCTTTCGAAAAACACGGCTGTTAAGTGGAATGACTACCGTATCAATATCGTCGATACCCCGGGCCACGCCGATTTCGGTGGTGAAGTAGAGCGTATCCTCTCTATGGTTGACTCTGTATTGCTATTGGTTGATGCCGTTGAAGGGCCTATGCCGCAAACGCGTTTCGTAACTGAAAAAGCACTTGCTCAAGGTTTAAAGCCGATTGTTGTTATCAATAAAATCGACCGTCCTGGCGCTCGCCCTGACTGGGTACTAGACCAGACTTTCGATCTTTTTGATCGTTTAGGTGCGGATGATGAGCAGATGGACTTTACAGTGCTTTATGCATCAGGTCTAAACGGCTTCTCTGGTTTTGATGAGACAGTTCGTGAAGGCGATATGGAGCCTATTTTCCAGACTATCGTAGATAAGGTTTCTCCTCCTGACGTAGACCTAGGCGGACCTTTCCAGGTTCAGGTTATCTCTCTTGATTATGACACCTATAAAGGTGTTATCGGAACTGGGCGTATTAAACGCGGTTCTGTTCAGACAGGCATGCAGGTACGTATCGTTGATAACAAAGGAAATATTCGTAACGGTAAGTTTGCAGAAATATTCGGTTATCACGGCCTAGAGCGTATCAGTGTTGATGAAGCGCACGCCGGTGACATCATTGCCTTCTGTGGTTTTGACCCTCTTATGATTTCTGAAACTATTTGTGATCCAGCTCACCCTGAACCTTTACCAGCTTTAACAATTGATGAACCTACTGTAAGCATGACGTTCCAGGTAAATAACTCACCTTTCGTGGGTCAAGAAGGTAAGTTATTAACATCTCGTCAGATTCGTGAGCGTTTAGACAAAGAATTAATTACCAACGTTGCATTACGTGTTGAAGAGACTGAAGATGCTAACAAATTCCGTGTTTCAGGCCGTGGTGAACTTCACCTTTCTGTATTAATTGAAACAATGCGTCGTGAAGGTTTTGAGATGGGGATCTCTCGTCCGGAAGTTATTTTCCGAGAAATTGATGGCGAAACTCAAGAACCTTATGAGCACCTAACCGTTGATGTTCCAGATGTGTCTCAAGGGACTGTTATGGAAAAGCTAGGGATGCGCAAAGCGGAATTGAAAGACATGATTCCTGATGGTCAGGGTCGTGTACGTCTCGACTTCGTTATCCCTTCACGTGGATTGATTGGTTTCCGTACAGAGTTTATGACAGCGACTCAGGGTAACGGTTTACTGTTCTCTAGCTTCGCTCATTACGGCCCTAAGTTTAAAGGTACTTTAGGTGATCGTACTAACGGTGTATTGATATCTATCGCCCAAGGTAAAGCGGCCGCATTCGGTCTATTCAATCTTCAGGATCGTGGTCGTCTATATATCGCCCACGCTGATGAGGTTTATGAAGGTATGGTTATTGGTCTACACAGCCGTGCAAACGATTTAACAGTTAACCCGATTAAAGGTAAGGCATTAACAAACATGCGCGCCTCTGGTACTGATGAAGCGTTAACATTGGTTCCGCCAATTCGCTTCACGCTTGAACAAGCACTTGAATTCATCGATGATGATGAGCTAGTTGAAGTAACCCCTGAAAGTGTTCGTATCCGTAAGAAGGTTTTAACTGAAGCCGGGCGTAAGCAAGCTTCTCGTAAAAATAAATAAGAATCACCAAGCGCCCTGATCAAGCGCTGACGTCTTATCATAAGCCGGTACTATTAAAATAGTTACCGGCTTTTTTTTGTCTAGCAGATTGTTTCTAAAATAGATTTTCAGGTACACTATTTAGCAACCATTAGCACACAATATTGGAAGTAGACCATGCCTTTGCAATCCATTCTCTACCCTCAGATTGAACCGTTCGTTCAACACAGCCTGCAGGTTGATAGCACACACTGCCTTCATATCGAAGAGTGTGGCAATCCCATGGGGATTCCTGTGGTCTTTATACATGGTGGGCCTGGTGGTGGCTATAGCGCAATTCATCGACGATTTTTTGACCCTAAAGCGTACCGAATCATTTTATTTGATCAGCGTGGCTGCGGCCAATCTAAACCTCACGCCTGCCTTACCAACAACACCACAGCCCATCTCATTGAGGACTTGGACAAGATACGTCGTTATTTAAAAATCGATAAGTGGTTGTTGTTTGGGGGCTCTTGGGGCTCTACCCTCGCCCTACTCTATGCTCAAACCTATCCAGAAAGAGTTTTTGGATTGATTCTACGTGGAGTTTTTCTCTGTCGCCAGCATGATCTAAATTGGTTCTATCAATCAGGAGCGGATCGTTTTTACCCTGAGTATTGGAGTGATTTTATTGCACCTGTACGCCCTGAAAATCGTTCAAATATGATTGAGGCTTATTATCAGCTGCTCACAAGTGACAATGAAATTGCAAGGATGCGAGCCGCCGAAGCTTGGTCAGTATGGGAAGGGAGAACATCAACCTTAGAGACCGACCCGAATATCGTCGCTCATTTTAGCCACCCTCATCATGCCTTAGCGATGGCAAGAATAGAGTGTCATTACTTTTACCATAAGGTGTTTATTGAGGAGAATCAAATTCTCAATAATAGCCAAGCCATCAACCATATACCAGCTACAATTATTCATGGCCGTTATGATATGGTTTGCCCCATTAATCAAGCATTTGATCTGCATTATAAGCTTGCACAATCCAAGCTCATTATCTGCAATCATACAGGACACTCGGCTATGGAGCTTGAGAACGCTGCAGCCTTAGTCTCCGCGACGGATCAATTTATCCTTTCGTTAAAACCCTTATGATCTGCCTGATTCAACGGGTAACGCAAGCCTGTGTTGTGGTCAATCAAAAGACGATTGGTCAAATTGGACCAGGCCTGGTCGTTTTAACCGCTTTTCAACCTAATGATAATTCTGAAAACATCAATAAGATGGTGCACAAGTTATTACATTATCGATTATTTGCGGACGAGGCTGGCAAGATGAATCTGAATATTCAACAAGTAAAGGGCAGCCTTTTGCTCGTCCCGCAATTCACCTTAGCCGCAGACACACAGAAAGGGCTACGCCCAAGCTTTTCGAGCAGTGCTAAGCCCAATGTAGCAACAGAGTTATATGATGAATTTGTCGATAAAATGCGTGGTGCAGACCCCCTAGTTGAAACAGGGGAATTTGGTGCCGATATGCAAGTGACATTGACTAATGATGGTCCAGTGACCTTCTGGCTAGAAACTTGAAGTGACCTAAAGTTTATTTTTTTCAACGGTGATTAACATTCTATTTTAGAATAACAGATTCGCCGACAAACTAAAATCAGACTCACCGATAATCCAATAAGCAGCCCTAGACTGAACTATGCCCAACCGTCCTACACACAGCTACCTCATCCTTATTATTGCGAGCGATAAGTCTACTCGCCAGAGTGCCACGACGGCTTTAGGCAGATTAGG
>JBNJEY010000032.1:0-12253 GCA_051746325.1 Pseudomonadota bacterium | reverse complement strand
GATGATTGCCATCAAGATAAACTTTATCTTCACTGATCTCAATAATACGGAAAACAATCGTTTCACCGTTAGGATCTTCGGTTTCAACGGTTGAACCCACTTTTAATTCAACATCATCTTCAAAGTTTTCTGGACCTGCGAACACCACTAAATCATCATTGGTCACGCCATAGGCTTTTTCTGGTGGAATAGTGACTTTTGCAGAGAACCCTGGCTCTTCTCCTTCTAACAACTCTTCAAGCCCTTCAATGATTTCACCTTCGCCTTGAATATAGATAACCGGCTCGCCATCAAAGGTAGAATCAATGACTTCTCCGTTTTCATCACGTAGCTCATAGTGGAATGTAACGCGACTGCCTTTTTTAATTCTCATAACTCATACCCTTTGGTCATTTTTTGCATTAAAATAATGTCCAACATTTTACCGTAAAGAGAACTCAAATGCGCCAGATTCTACTAGATACCGAAACCACCGGTTTTGACCCCCACACAGGCGACAGAATTATCGAAATTGGTGCGGTAGAACTCATTAAACGTAAGTTGACCCACAACAATTATCATCAATATGTCTTTCCTGAGCGTTCAGTCCCTCAAGATGCGATTGATGTTCACGGTCTTACCGATGGCTTTCTTAAAGACAAACCACTGTTTTCAGCGATTGTAGAAGACTTTATGGAGTATGTCAGTGGTGCTGAGTTGATTATTCACAATGCGCCATTCGATGTGGGTTTTATCAATAAAGAACTCTCTTTATTAAAGAAGAATAGATGGGGCAAGATTGAAGATCATTGTCTTATCACTGACTCGCTTAAAATGGCCCGAAAGACCTATCCAGGCCAACGTAACTCTTTAAATGCTTTATGCAAACGACTAGGGATTGACAACTCTAATCGTGCTTTGCATGGTGCCCTACTCGATTCAGAAATTCTGGCCGACGTCTATTTAACCATGACTGGCGGACAGACTGCACTGTCCCTCAATAGTGACTCTGCTGAAAATGACAGTCACAATACGGCGATTTCTTTAGCAAACCTGCAAAATAGAAAACCTTTACGGGTCATGCTGGCCAATCAGGATGAACTGTCCAGGCATCAGAAAAAACTCGCTGAAATTTCAAAAAAATCTGATCAAGTGATAAATTGGTAATAGAAAAATTCAGTGTAAGCTCTGCCAAAGACTAATGCTTTCTAAGGGCTTCAGAATTTTCTCTTCTGGCTGAAGCGACTCCTCGACTGGGAATAGCCATCCAACGGGGCATTTGCCATTTTGAACCGACTAAAGTAGGTGAATCAACTCTTTTTTTGGCCACCAAACAGTAGGCATTACCAAACTGTAAACCTAAACCAGACAACCTCCTTTCAAACCACTCAACGAGTCTGATGGTCCCCCCTTTAGATGAACGTTGCACAAAACAAGTTACAGAACTGTATCGTTGTATCTGTATGTCATACCCCAGTACCTGCAACCACTCTTTAATGCGTTGTGAGGTTTCTAATTTGGCTTGATCAAACACCCGATCTCTTTTAAACCACCGATGGCGCATAATAAAACAGCCATAGGGATTAAAGCCGGTAATAACGACATGGCCTTCTGGGACAAGCATGCTATCAACCTGTCTTAATAGATAATAGGGGTCTGCAGCCGCCTCTAAGGTATGTGGCAGTAGGACCACATCCGCTTTCTCTTTACCAATAGGCAGGTAGTCCAAATCGGCACGAATTAAATGACAGTGCGGATCCTTAAGCGCTTGGGTCGACTCATATTCAAGAGAGGGATCGATTAATAGCTTGTACTTAATGCGACTGCTGGCAATTAAATTCGCTGAAGATGACACCCCAAGCTGCACCAGGAAGTAGCCAAATAAATTTTGGATGGCTGAATCAACCAACGCTTTCTCTTGCGCTAAAATGGCCTTGCCGGGACCGGTGGAAGACCAGTGATTCAAAGATTGTTGAAAGCCATGTTCCATTAAATTCTCCTAATACCTAATTTCATCGTTATCCTTTTCTATCTTCACTGTGCAAAACCATATAAAGCCATGTGTTAATTTGCTAAAATATGTTCAATTATAGCAACTATGTAGATTTAAAAATTATGAATATCGTTGGCCTTCCCGCACTCGTTGACACCTATGAAAATTACATCTGGATTCTCTATGAAGCAGATAAAGCCTGGGTGGTGGATCCTGGTGAATCAACGCAGGTGATTGATTTTTTAAATCAGCATAAACTCAATCTACAAGCGATTCTCATTACCCACACACATTTTGACCATATTGATGGGGTATCTGCGCTTAAAGTGGCTTTTCCTGAAGCGGTCATCTATGGGCCTGCAAAAAACCAACACCACACTATTCAAACAGGTTTGTCTGAAGGGGATGTGATTACCCTGACCCCCAACTTTAGCCTAACCGTTCTCGACACGCCTGGCCATACAGCCAACCACATTAGTTTTTACAATGAACAAGCATTATTCTGCGGTGACACTTTATTTACCGCTGGCTGTGGTCTTGTTTTAGGCGGAACGGTGGAAGAGTTTAGTCAGTCGGTTATTAAACTTCGCAACCTGCCTGATAGCACCCCTTTTTACTGTGCACATGAATATACCGCGGACAATATTAAGTTTGCACTGCTGGTCGAGCCTGAAAATGAACAGCTACAACAGCGCGCCAAGCAACCGTTATTTGAATACCCTCAGCTTCATAAGGGTCCACTTTCAACCTTAGGCGAGGAAAAAAGCACGAATCCATTTATGCGATTTGATGTCCCCACTATCAAAGCTCGGTTAATGAAGCGTGGCGCTTGTGACTCACCAGCGAGCCTCTTCAAGAGCTTACGTGAGTGGAAAGATCAATTTGATCAACAGACTTAATTTAACTATTTTTTAACATTCAGTTTTCGCTAGGGTAATATTAAGACATGACGATTTTTTCAGAACAGACTATTTCTAACTTTCAGGGAAGATCATTAACGGACTCTTCAAGGAAAACAGCACTATTGGCGAGATCGACTCACGCCTGTCTGCTTTTTTCTGCCCTGCTGCTCTCAGGTTGCACTACTTTACCCGTCGATGAAAAATCACAACAGCTGGATCAATCAGCGCTGATAAAGGCTCCATATTCACAACTCGGAGTGGATAGTCGGAATAATGCGCTTAAGCAGTTAGAGATTAACCCAACCTTTCACCCTATTATTTGGGATGAAATGCAGAACAAATTTCATTTAGCCACGAGTAACCTAGGCCACTATGACTCTTATCTAAATTATTTCCAAAAAAACCCGAATTACTTAAATCGAGTCTCAAAACGTTCAAAGCCCTACTTACACTTTATTCTCAGTGAAGTTCAGAAACGCGATATGCCTTATGAAATGGCCTTACTCCCGATTGTAGAAAGCAGCTTTCAGCCGACTGTTCAGTCTCACCAGAGTGCTGTCGGCCTATGGCAATTCATTCCAAGTACAGCACACCTGTACGGTTTAGACAAAAACTGGTGGTATGATGGCCGCCAGGATACAATTCAAAGTACGCAGGCCGCTTTAGATTATCTGCAAAAGCTTTATACATTAAATAATAATGATTGGTTACTTGCACTGGCCTCTTATAATGCCGGGATTGGCAATGTCTATAAAGCCATAAAGAAATACAAGAAGAAACACAGGGTAACGGATGCAAAACCTACCTTTTGGGACATCCAAAGTTATCTTCCAAAAGAGACTCAGAACTATGTTCCGCAACTGCTTGCCGTGTCACACACAATCAATCAAGCTGAACAGTGGGGCATTACGTTAGAACCTGTAGAAAACAGCCCTTTTTTTACTGAAATCGAGTTAAAGCAACAGATTACTTTGAGTGAGGCTGCAAAACTTTCGGGTGTTTCTGAAGAGCTCTTCAGCAGGCTTAATCCTGGCTATCTGAGACCAACGACCCCTCCTAAAGGACCGTTTAATCTCCTACTGCCAGTGGAACATGCCAAAAATTTTAAAGTACTCCTGACTAAACAAAACAAGCTGTTCGACATTCAATGGATGAGTCATAAAATTAAGCCTGGCGACAGCCTAGGGCTTATTGCCGAAAAATATCACACTTCTCGTAAAGCCATCCAAAATCTAAATGGTTTAAAAGACAATCGTATCCGTGCAGGCAAAACGTTACTGATTCCAGTACCGACTCAATATGCTGATAAAGTGGAGCGTTTCACGAATAAAAGCCAATACAAAGGCCGCAAAAAGATTCACATAGTCACTTCTGGAGATTCTATCTGGAGTATTGGCCGTTATTACAATATAGACACTAGAACACTTTGTACGTGGAACAATATTGGAATTAAAGCACCACTGCGTAAAGGTCAAAAATTGGAAATCCGCAGTGCGGATTATGACCATCAGTTAACCTATACCCTTAAAAAAGGTGAAAGCCTGTGGACGGTCGCTAAAAAATATAATGTGGGCACCCGTTCTCTGATACGCTGGAACAATATTAAACAATCAAAAACAATGCAGCCAGGCACTCAAGTCACGGTTTGGCAACCTAAAGCACCACACAAAAATTACCATGTCAAAAATGGAGATAATCTTTGGGAAATTGCCAAAGCAAATCAGCTCTCTGCAAAGCAGCTAGCAAGCTATAATCAACTCTCTTTAAGAGCCTATTTAAAACCAGGTCAGATCTTAAAAATACCACTCGAGGGCTAATAAATTCTGATGTATTTTCTAAAAAGTTGGCACCTATTTTGTATGACTTATTACCCGAATTCGGATTCGGGTAGCAAAATGGTTTTCAGAAATCGGCTCACTCGCCTGACACTTACCTTTGTATTTTTAATGAGCTTAACCAGCTACCAAGCCACCGCCTCCGCTGCAAATAAAATACTGAGCAGTCAGCAGCAGGCATTTTTAGACGCATACCAATCCATTAGACTGAATGACCGTAAAGCCATCGCCCAATATAAAGCTCAACTCAAAGATCATCCACTCTATCCTTATGTTCTTTACCATGACTATCGCCTACACTTAAAAAGCACGCCGGACAACCTCATTGAAAATTTCATTAAACGTTACCAGGATAGCTATCTAAGCGATTCTCTTTACGTTAAATGGTTGACCCATTTAGCAAAGAGTAAACAGTGGAGTCAGTTCTCGAAAATTTATAAACCCCAAAAAAGCCAAAATTCACAGTGCTATAACATCCAAGCACTCTCGCATACCAAACAGCTTAATACCGCCTTAGAATTAGCAAGGCCGATTTGGACAAATTCAACCACTCTGAGCATGGCTTGCCGCCCCATTGATGACCTAATCAGAAAACATAAAAAACTCACGGGCAGCATGATTTGGAAAAGAATCAATTTGGCCATGAATAAACATAAAATTTCTCTGGCTAAATCTCTGAGTAAGGATCTCTCTCGACCAGAGAAAAAGATGCTTAACGAATGGGTAAAGGTTTATAAAAACCCCCGGCTAATATCCGAACCTTTACCTAAGAGCATTGTACCGTTTGTTAAGAAATCGATATTCACACAGGGCATTCGTAAATTAGCCTCTAAAGACCCCGACCTCGCCCAAAAATCGCTTGAGTTATATTATAAACAATACGGTTTAAGTACTGATCAATACAATGTATTGGCACGTAAGGTCGCTTTGCGCACGGCCTATCGCTATGCCCCCCAAGCTAGGAACTTGTTAAATCATGTGAATAACAATGGTTCTAAAAATAAAGATAGCTTGCGCTGGCAAGCGCAGATAGCCATTAAACAATCAGATTGGCTGGGCCTGCTTGAAGTCATTGAATTAATGAAACCCGTAGAACAACAATCTAAACAGTGGCTATACTGGAAAGCGCGTGCTCTTGAGGCCACTCAACAAATTACGGCGTCCAATGATCTATATCGAATCCTCGCAAGACAGCGTAATTATTATGCTTTTATGGCCGCCGACCGATTAAATCTGGATTATCAATTCAACCCTAAACCGGTTAAAAAATTAAAGCCTGATGAGTTGCTTAAAAAATATCCGGAATTATTGCGAATCCAAGAATTACTGGCCATTGACTGGCCTTTAAGCACTAGGCGCGAATGGTATCATCTCCTCAATAAAGCCGACAAAAATGAACTGCAAGCCGTGGCTGTATTAGCAAACCAGTGGAAGCAACACACCCAAGCGATCCGCTCTTTAGCCAAAGCAAAATCATGGGATGCCTTAAGCTTAAGGTTTCCGACCCCCTATAAACAACCCGTTATGCAAAATGCAAAACATAATGATATTGATGCGGCTTGGATATATGGCATTATGCGGCGTGAAAGTGCCTTTTCGAAAGATATTAGGTCTCCGGTAGGCGCGACCGGTTTAATGCAACTCATGCCAAGGACCGCTAAGTACATGAGTCAAAAAATAAGTTCAAACAATATCTCTTACAAAAAGCTCACTGAAGCGAAAAACAATATTGAACTGGGCAGTGCTTACTTGAGTTACTTGAGCCAAAAATACAGTGGCAACAAAGTGCTCGCAACGGCCTCTTACAATGCAGGTCCTAATAGAGTTGATAGGTGGATTCCTAAAAAAGGCGTCATCGCGGCAGACCAGTGGATTGACTCAATCCCTTATAGTGAAACCCGTGCCTATGTTAAAGCTGTTTTGGAATACACCACTATTTTCAATTCGCTATTAAATCAAAAGTTCATTCGACTCAAAGACGTTATGCCCGATATCGGCAATCAACCATATTAAAATCCGATCCTAAGCACCGTTAAATCAGCCCTAACAAGTCGATTTTCGAAAAGCATAGTATCCTTTCATTTCGGACAGGCAAAAAAAAACCTTCGCTGGACAAGCGAAGGTTAAATAAATTATCTCAATCGAAATAATCAGAGGAGGATACTCATGAAGAAACATGAATCTGTCAATTCTATTAGAGTTTGCTTATCTTGTCAATTGTAAAGACATTAATAAATCATTATATTTTTTTATAACCACATATAAGACACTGTTTTTTAAAAGATTTATAACAACCCTCTCTGATTGCAACTACACTCTACGCCAGCTCGTCCCTTCTGAAGAGTCCAATAGCTCAACGCCCAAAGCACTTAACTCATCTCTAATTTCATCTGAACGTGCAAAGTTTTTATCCGCTCGGGCTTTTTTTCGATCTTCAATAAGTTGCACAATCATCTCTTCCGTCAATTCTGAGTCACTTGGCTGAAACTTAAAAAATTCTTCAGCAGATTGCTCTAATAAACCTATTTGATTGCCAAGTTTAATCAATAAACCTGCCAGACCTGCATCTTTGGTTTTATTGATCTCTTTTGCCAGTTCAAATAACACCGCCATCGCTTTGGGAGTATTGAAATCGTCATTCATTACCGCCATAAACTCAGCTTCATACTCTGTATTTTCAGATGGTTGACCTGGAACCATTGCTTCCAAAGCCGAATATAATCGACCGACACTGGCTTTAGCAGATTCTAAATTTTCTTGAGAATAATTCACTGGGCTACGGTAGTGACTTGCCAATAAAAAGTAACGAACGACCTCTGCTTGAAAAACTTTTAAGACTTCACGAATGGTAAAGAAATTATTTAAAGATTTGGACATCTTCTCATCATCAATACGCACAAAACCACAATGCATCCAGGTGTTCACATAATGCTCCCCCGTCGCACACTCCGATTGGGCTATTTCGTTTTCGTGATGCGGAAAAGAGAGATCCATTCCACCACCGTGAATATCAAAATGGCTTCCTAAACACTTAGTCGACATCGCTGAACACTCAATATGCCAACCTGGACGCCCTTCTCCCCAACTCGATTCCCAAGCTGGCTCACCGGCTTTAGAGGCTTTCCATAAAACGAAATCCAATGGGTTTTGCTTCATCTCATTTACTTCAACACGTGCACCGGCCTCTAGGTCTTCGAGTTTCTTACCTGAAAGACGACCATATTCCGCAAACGAATTAACCTTAAAATAGACGTCTCCATTACTCGCTGGATAGGCAAAACCTTTATCAATTAAGACCTGAATCATGCCTTTAATTTCAGCCATATACTCAGTCGCTTTAGGCTCCATATCAGGACGTAATACATTCATGGCTTTTTCATCGGCGTGCATTTCACTGATCATACGCTCGGTTAGCGCTTGAATGGATTCTTTATTTTCTAAGGCACGCTTAATAATTTTGTCATCAATGTCTGTAATATTACGCACGTAATTCACATCATATCCTAATAAACGTAGATGACGAACCACCGTATCAAAAATCACCATGACACGTGCATGGCCAATATGACAAAGGTCATATACCGTCACACCGCAGACATAGATACCCACTTTATTATCGTGAATGGGTCTAAACAACTCTTTTTGGCGCGTTTCGGTGTTAAATATCTGTAGACTCATGGTGTTTCCTATTATCAAATAAGGTGCAAGGAGATTTGATTCACTTGAAAAAGTGATCTTAACCCCCAAAATATATTAATTCACAGACAATTTCTTGAGCTATTTCTAGAAAAGTCTTTATTATAAATATTTAGGTCTGAAAGACCTAGGTGTTAGAATGCGTTTATTGTAACTCAAACCAATCCACACTTTAGGAGTGAATCATGAGAAAAGGACTATTTTCAGGCCTTCAAACGGCCACCATCGGCTTGTTATATTTAGCATTGAGTTCGAGCGCTTTCGCCCAATCAGAACCCGTGTCTGCACCGAAAACAGCTGCCATAGCACCACAGGTTTTAATTGAAACCTCAGAAGGTAGCTTCGTAATAGAACTTTATCCTGACAAAGCCCCTAAGACAGTTAAAAACTTCTTACGTTATGTTAATGAAGAGTTTTATGACAATACGATATTTCATCGTGTGATTCCAAACTTTATGGTTCAAGGCGGTGGTTTCACAGCTGATATGCAAAAAAAGCAAACCCATGCCCAGATCCAGAATGAAGCCGACAATGGATTACGTAATCGCATAGGGACTGTCGCTATGGCCCGTACGAATGATCCGCATTCTGCAACAGCGCAGTTTTTTGTTAATGTTGCCCAAAACACCTTTTTGGACTTTCGTGAAAAGCATGGTAGAGGTTGGGGATATACCGTTTTTGGTAAGGTTACCAAAGGCATGAAAACCGTTAATCAAATCCGTAATGAAAGAACCGGCTTTAAAAACGGCTTTAAAGATGTCCCTCTTAAAACAGTCACGATTATCAAAGCTCGTCAAATTAAATAATTGAAATTAAATTTATCGAATTCAGCATAAGAAAATTTAGAAAATAAAGGAATAACGATGTCAAAAGTTAAAATCAGTACCACCATGGGCGATATTACCGTCGAATTAGATGATGAAAAAGCACCCGTAGGCACGGAGAACTTTGTTCACTATGTCATGGATGGTTTTTTCAATGGTACGATTTTTCACCGCATTATTCCTAACTTTATGGTTCAAGGTGGCGGTATGCTACCTGGAATGCAAGAGAAGCCATCCGGTCCTGCGATTGAAAATGAAGCCGACAATGGATTAAAAAATGAGCGTGGTACACTGGCTTATGCACGTACCGGTGACCCGCACTCTGCTACCACTCAGTTCTTTATTAACTTAAAAGATAATGACTTTCTAAATCATACTGGCAAAAATGCACAAGGCTGGGGTTATGCTGTCTTTGGTAAAGTCACTGAAGGTATGGATATCGTAGATGAAATGGCCAAGGTTGAAACCACAACCCGAATGGGTCACCAGGATGTCCCGAGTGAAGACATTCTAATCACAAAAGCAATTTTGATTGAAGAGTAATCCAAATGGATTGTCTAATGACTCAATAGAAAGAAACTATTTAAAAAGCCGAAGAGAACTTCGGCTTTTTTGTTTTGACACCATCAGATTGCTAACACCTTTAGGTTCAACTCTCGTCCACTTTCCCGTTTACTTTCCATTAAGCTCTAAAGTTGTTAAAATTCCATAATGAATCCATATACCCTATTCGTTGCAGACATTCACTTGCAACCCGAACCAGACCACCCTATCAATCAAGCATTTGAAACATTTTTAATCGATGAGGCTTCAAAAGCAGAAGCGCTTTATATTCTGGGGGATCTGTTTGAAATGTGGGTCGGTGATGATATTGGTTTAGAGCAGTATGATACGATTATCAGTAAACTTAAATTTTTGACCGACAATGGCTTACCGATTTATTGCCTCTATGGCAATCGCGATTTTCTAATGAGAGAAGCCTTCTGCCAAGCCACAGGCATTGAGTTATTGAAAGACCCCAGTGAAGTAACCTTATATCAACACAGCTACCTGATAATGCACGGTGATAGCCTGTGTACCGATGACAAAGGCTACCAAAGAATGCGTTCAATTCTACGAAACTCAGTCGTACAGTGGATATTCTTGCACCTCAGCCGTAAACACCGCCTGAAAATTGGTCAGAAAATGCGCCAAGGCTCTGCCCAATACAGCCAAAAAAAATCTCAAACTATTATGGACGTCAATAGCCAAGCTGTTTTCGATCTGTTTAGACAACACCCCAATATTGAACACATTATCCATGGCCATACACACCGACCTCAACATCATCTGATTGAAATTGAACATACCCCTCGGCATCGTTGGGTTCTAGGCGACTGGCAAGCCTTAAAAGAGGGCCCAAGTAAACTACTCAGAGTCTCAACTTTAGGACCTGAATTGGTTGATTACCCCTATTAATTCTCTGTAGCTTATAACGCATTTTAATAATGACCAGACCTGGTCACTCTATAGGGCACTCCCCCACTCCTTTCCTTTCTCTCTATATATGTCTGCTACACTTACATAACCCTCCATGTCGCGCAAAAACGTTATAAATACAGCTATAAAGATACGATATTACACTTATATATAACCCCTGGTGCATGTATAATTAAAAGAAGGTTATTTATTTTTAGTCTTTTTTAGCCGACAAAGCACTCGTGCAAAGCTCTCTTATTAACTCAATATTTCTGGAGAAAACATTTATGTTAAAAAAAATCATCCCCTTAACCCTTATGACTTTATTCGCCACATCGGCTAATGCTACTAATTTTAGCTACTCCTCATTTGGTCTAGAGCTCTCTAAAATAGACGTTGACGAATTACCGGAGGACTTAAATGGCTATGGCATAAACGCATCCCTTGAATTAAATGAAAATGTTTTTTTACTGGCCTCATACCGATATGCAGATGAGGAAATGGTTATTTCTGGCTATGATGTAGATTTATCCTCTGATATCGGTAAAATTGGTATCGGTGCTGCGACCGCGCTAACAAATCAGATTGATGCTTTTGCAACGTTTAGCTACGCCACAACTTTAGCAGAGGCTTGCATAAGTGGTAGATGCGTAGAAGCAGATGATGATGGTTATTTTCTCACAGGTGGACTTAGATCTTGGATTACCAACTCGATAGATGTAATAGGGACTGTTACCTATGCCGAACTTGATAAAAGTGATTGGGATGGCACAGCATATGGTCTAGGCATAGGGTTCTGGCCAGCTAGGAGCCATCGTCTAGGCTTTGCAATAGAGCATTCTGAAGATGCACAAGCTGCGATTGTCAGTTACTCATTCTACCCTGGTCAATAGAAGCTTTGCTTACGATCGATAAGAGATCAAAGCCTAAAAAATCCCGCTTAGAACAGTTCTAAGCGGGATTTTTTATTAGATGAAGTTTATCTATAACCTTTTAAAAAGTCTTTTGCGTTAAGACCCCTTCCTCACCTTCCGACTTTGCAATAACGACTGCACCCACAGAGTCACTAAAAATATTGACGGCCGTACGCATCATATCCAACAATCTATCCACCACTAACAGTAAACCAATCGCCTCAGCAGGCAAGCCTACGGCGACCAAAATAATACTGATGGCGACCAAACTCGCTGAGGGTATCCCTGCAACGCCAATCGAAGTGGTTAATGCCACCACCACAATTAATAGCTGGGTTGCAAAATCTAACTCAAAGCCAAACAGCTGAGCAATAAAAACGGCCGCCACGCACTCATAGAGGGCTGTGCCATCCATATTCACGGTCGCACCTAAAGGCAGTACAAAACTGGCAACGCGGTTAGAGACGCCTGCTCTATTTTCCAAGGAGCTCATTGAAATCGGTAAAGTGGCCGATGATGAGCTAGTTGAAAATGCCGTCAGTAATGCGGGCGCCATCGCTTGGTAATGTAACCATGGGTTTTTAACCCCGCCTACATAACGCAGAATAAGTGACATCACTATAATAAAGTGTATCGCTAAGGCCACCACCAC
>JBNJEY010000031.1:0-12319 GCA_051746325.1 Pseudomonadota bacterium | reverse complement strand
AGCACTCGAAGTGCTTAGGCTAATCACCTATTAGCGTGTTTCCACACCTATCTCAAATCTCACGATTCAAGCCACGTCCTTCAGGGCGTGGTAGTTGACAGACGTATTAACGTTAAGAATTCAAAGGCATAAGCATGGCGAACATCCACTGGGTGCGAAACGCGCTCAATCTCATGCCACTGAAATTCCGTCCAATCTGGAAACCGCGTATCACCCTCAATATCTGCATCGATCAATGTTAAATACAATTTATCTGCTTGCGCTAACATCTGCTGATAAAGCTGACCACCCCCCATAATAATAACCTCTTCAATCTCCTCAAGTGTGGCTAACGCAGCCTCAATCGATTGAAACACTTGTACCCCTGGGATTGAGAGTTCTGCATTACGGCTAATGACAATATTAGGTCGGTTCGGTAATGGACGTGAACCAATAGATTCGAATGTCTTGCGCCCCATAATCACAGGTTTTCCGGTGGTATTGGCTTTAAAGAACTTCAAATCATCTGGCAGATGCCAGGGCATCTCATTCTCTAAGCCAATCACCCGGTTATTCGCCATAGCGGCAATCATGGCAATTTTCATACCGAGACCTCAGCTTTAATGTGCGGATGCGACTCATAACCTTCAATCTCAAAGTCTTCGAATTTGTAATCAAAGATAGTGTCAGGCGTGCGCTTAATGATTAACTTAGGCAGTGCAAACGGCTCTCTGACTCGTTGAGTCTCCGCCTGATCAAGAGTATTGTTATACAGATGCACATCACCCCCTGTCCATACAAAATCACCTACCTCAAAACCGGTTTGTTGTGCCACCATGTGCACCAACAGTGCATAGGAGGCAATATTGAAAGGTACGCCAAGGAAGGTATCTGCCGAACGTTGATAAAGCTGGCAAGAAAGCTTGCCATTGGCCACATAAAACTGGAAGAAAGCATGGCAAGTCGCTAAGGCCATACGCCCCTGCTCGACATTGGCTTGCGGGCTCATCGATTCATCCGGCAGATCGGCAGGATTCCAAGCCGTGACAATCATACGACGACTATTGGGATTCTTTTTTAGCGTGTCGATTAATTGTGCAATTTGATTAATGGTTCCACCATTGGGTTTTTCCCAAGCCACCCACTGCTTACCATACAAAGGTCCCAACTCACCCGAGGGGGTCGCCCAACTATCCCATATACGCACCCCATTCTCTTTTAGGTATCCAATATTGGTGTCACCCGTTAAAAACCACAATAACTCATGAATAATCGAGCGCAAATGTAGCTTTTTAGTCGTCACGAGTGGAAAACCCTGCTGTAAATCAAAACGCATCTGATAACCAAATACCGAACGCGTTCCCGTCCCCGTTCTATCGCCTTTATCGGTTCCGCTGTCGATAATATGATTAAGCAATTCCAAATACTGTTTCACAAATAACCTCCCTAAAATTTATTTGGCAGAAGTCTACCACACCCTAAAAAGCAGTTTCTCGAAACCCATAAAATGAGTGGATTTTGGAGCACCACAGTTAAAATAACCAGGCCTGGTTATTTTAACCTTTAGAAGAGTTGGTTATTTTTTGTTGATTTATAAACACGCCGCTCATTAATAAGCCTCCTGCGATAATCATCGGTAGAGAAAGTAGCTGCCCCATTGTTAGCCACTCCCATAAAAGATAACCAAGCTGTGCATCAGGCACTCTCCAAAACTCGACAATAAAACGGAATGTGCCGTACCCTATTAGGAATAGACCGGCAACACTGCCCGGTGTTCTAGGCTTTCGCGCATAGATTGCTAAGATAATAAAGAGCACAACCCCCTCTAATAGGGCTTCTAACAGTTGGGTGGGGTACTTTTGAACGACGGCTTGCAACGTAGGATCATACACGGCCATACCCAGAGGTGAGTCGGTGACCTTCCCCCATAGTTCACCATTAATAAAATTACCAATTCTGCCCGTCAACAGGCCAATTGGAATCAGTGGTGCGACAAAGTCGGCGACTTGAAACAGGCTCTGTTGAGTTTTGCGGGCAAACAGCAACATGGCAATAGTGACCCCGATTAAGCCACCGTGAAAAGACATTCCGCCTTGCCAGACCTTGAAAACTAATAAAGGTTCCGCGAGATAGAGACTTAAATCATAGAAAAGAATATAGCCTATACGCCCCCCTAAAATCACCCCCATTGCAATATAGAAAAGCAGGTCACTGACCATTTCAGAATTCCATGACGCTATTTTTTTGGCGCGTAGAGTGCCATAAAACCAGCCTAAACCAAAGGCTAAAAGGTACATTAAGCCGTACCAGTGAATCTGTAAGGGGCCAAGTGCTAAGGCCACTGGATCGATTATTGGGTATTCCCACATAGAGTGTCTTCTTAATTAGGGTTAATGAAACGCAGAGAGTATTCTGTTTGCCCCGCTATACCCATTACCTAATCATTATTAAATAATGGGTATAGCGGTCTCCTCAACAAAAACAGCGATGACGATCAAGAACAAAGATAATAAATTATGTTTAGCATGATAGCAAAAAACCACCAGGCCTGGCGGTTTGAATTTTGAAGTTTTGACAAGTCGGACAAAAGAAGCGACCACAACTTATTAGTAGAGCACCTTAATAGAGGACAATTTACCGCTTGAGTTTGCACTCGACTTTTTGAGAGTTTATAAAAGCCTATAGAAGTCTTTAAAAATCCTTAGGAGACCTATGTGCAAGTCGGAGAAGAGAAAAAAGTGCCTGTTAAATTTTAAACTGATGCACCAATTTTTCTAACTTATCCGCTAAGCCCTGTAAATCATGCCCGGCCTTTTCAGTATTTTCAGCGCCTAAAGCCGCATCTTCGGTGACGGTATGGATTTGACTGATGTTTTGATTAATCTCTTGTGCCAGCGCACTTTGCGAATGTGCAGCACTCGACATTTGCTCACTCATTTTATTAATATCATCCATTAAAATAGTCACAGGCTCCAACGTTTTTTTGGTGGCCGAAATGGCACTACAACTTGACTCTGTAGCCTTTTGACCATTTTCAACGACAGACACAGTCGCCAAGGTCGCTTTGCGAATTTTATCGATTATTTGACCGATTTGAACAGTCGATTGCTGAGTTCTCTGTGCCAGATTACGCACTTCATCTGCAACAACGGCAAATCCACGACCATGCTCGCCTGCACGTGCTGCCTCAATCGCGGCATTTAGTGACAATAAATTGGTTTGCTCGGCAATTTCCCGAATCACATTAACGACCATACCGATTGACTCACTGTCTGCACGCAACTGTTCAACCGAATCGGTCATGGCAACCATGCCTTCTGATAACTTTTGGATTTCATTGGCCGTAATATTAACTTTCTCGCCCCCCTCTCTCACTCGGTCAGCGGCTTGTTGCGTTGCGCGTGACGTATTTTGAGAGTGATCTTCAACACTTTTGGACTTGCTGGTCATGTCAATCATCGATGTCGATAACAGTCCTGTTGATGACAACTGACGTTGAGTCCCTGCTTTGGCTTGTTGAGTAATGCCTAGCAACTTATTGGAAGAAACCTCTAATTGCTCAACGGTATGTGAAACCTCTGTGAGCATTGTGTGTATCTTAATAACAAATTCATTGAAGTACCCCGCAAGTGCTCCGATCTCATCTTGACTATTGACGGGTAAACGGCGTGTTAAATCCCCCTCCCCCATAGAAATATCTTTCATAGCACTGGCGATTTCTTGAACTGGCTTAACCACTGAATCCGTTACTCGACGTGAGACGAGCATGCCTATTAATTGTCCTGTAAATGATAATGCCAGGAGAATAATAATGTTATTTAAGCTACTGCTTAGTAGATCTTCACTTTCATGCGTCATTTCAGATAACGCTTTATCTGATGCGCTCACTAACTGTTGCTGTAACTCGGTAAAAATCGGTGCCACCTGCGTCTGCATCAACCAAGTATCCATACGCCACTTTTCACCTTGATGGATTCCCTTCAGAACCATATAGTGCTCACGGTAAGCCTCATAAAGGGCTTTTACCTTCTCAACCCCGTACTCCTCTTCGAAGGTTAATTCAACGTCTGTCTGCTGCGCGATTTTATTGTTCAATTGTTCCAGTAAATCTAGGTAAGATTCGGTCATTTCTGCCATAGAGTCATTTCTAAAGGCAACATAACCACGTAGGCTACTGGTCACATTTAGCCAACTTTTTTGCAACTGTAAAACATCGGCCACTAAATTCTTTCTGTCGCTAGAGAGGTTGTCTATTTCAGAGTTGACCATTGCGCCAATGGTCTGTTGTATCTCTACGGCAAGGTGGCGCATATTTTTATTAACATAGGCAAACGCCGGAAACTTATTGGCACGATTTGTTTGCAAGGCTTTAAGTTGCTCGACCAAAACTGGCAATTTTTGCAGCCCCTCTTCTAGATGCTGGTAATTTTTGACCTGCGCTTCCGTGATGCCATTTTCAGCCCCTAGCTTTGCATCCTTTATCTTCTGCTGCACAACGGCCATCTCAGAATCATAACGTTCAATTAACTTTGCATCCCCTGTCAGAATGTACATGCTAAGGGAGTTCATGCTTCTCTCTAACAGAAAGGTAATCTCAGTCGCCTCAATGGCAATTGGCTGTTTCTCATTGACAATGGTCGCCACATCAGAACGCACCAAAGCCAGGTTCACAGCGGCCTGAATGGTAATAATGGCTAATACAATCCAAATAACACCAAAGCCAAAACGAATCTTTTGTTTAATGGTTAATTTGCTTAAAAACTTTTTCATAAGGATCAACTTGTTATGTTTTTGACAGTTAAGCACGCTAAAGCAATATAAATGCCACCCGTCTCATTAGTTAAAATTCAACAGCTCCGGCGAGTGACTTTTAAAGGCTAGTGATTGGGCTGAAACAAGGTTAATGAGTGGTTCATTAACCTTTATTTAAATCCTTAAAAGACTGATTTCGATAATTTTAAAATTAAGCCAAGAGGCCGTTTTTTTTAAAAAGCACTCACTAATAAAGATTAGAAATCGTTAGGGGGCTATTTACCGAACGGGATAGTTTCCACGGGCGATAAGTCCGCCGTCAATGGTCAGAATGCTACCCGTCATCCAGGCTGTGGCATCGGATAATAGATAAGCGGTGGCTTCCCCCATCTCTTCTACGGTGCCATAACGACCTGCAGGTAGGGTAGCTTGCCATTTCTCGGCCATCTCCGGTTCAAATAAAATCGCTTCGGTGCGCTCTACTGGTACCACACCAGGCGCTAAAACATTCACTCGAATCTGATAGGGCCCCCACTCAACCGCTTGGACTTTACTAATGGCATCCAAACCTGCCTTTGAGGCGGCATAGGCTGAGAACAGTTCACAACTCGCTTGACCGTGAATACTACTATTATTGACAATGGTCCCAGCTTGTTTCGCATCAATACAGGCCTGCGCAAAAGCGCAACTTAGTTGATAAGGCACATGCAGATTGACCTTTAAGGTTTCTGAGAACTGTTTACCTAAGGGATCTTGCAAAGCCGTGACTTTAGAGACGATACCGGCATTATTGACTAGACCATCTAAGCCCGAAAAAACCGACCAGGCCTGGTCGAAAAATTCAGACAAACCGGTAAGTTCTCTAAAATCAGACTGTATGACAGTGGCTTTTGAACCCGATTCTAATCCAAGGCTTTCAACTATTTTAAGGGTCTGTTTAATCCCCGTTTGATTGCGATTGTAATGTAAAACCAAATGACACCCTTCGCGCGCCAGAACTTTTGCCATGCCTGCACCAATCCCACTTGAAGCACCAGTAATCAGTACCCTTTTGCCCTTTAAACCTTTCATCTAACGTTCCTTAAAGCTTATTTTGATCGACTTTTAGCCTGAATAATTTTAACTAACTGCTCGACAATTTTTTCGCTCGCCTGCGTTTCAGCATGCATACGGATACTGTGCGACGCTAAGGCTCTTTTTCCTGAATCCTGACACCAAGTATGTAATCGCGCAGCTAGAGACTCAGGCGTTAAATCTTTCTGTTGCAGAACCTCACCGCCACCTATTTTCACTAAGGCCAGCGCATTGGCTGTTTGATGGTCATCTACCGCATGAGGATAGGGCACCATAATAGCAGGACGCGCCGAGGCCATTAATTCACTAACCGTCAAAGCACCAGAACGGCACAACACCATGTCGGCCTTGGCATAGGCTTTAAGCATATCGTCGATAAAGGGAACCACATTGGCACGCATACCTGTTGCCTGATACGCTTCATTCGCTCTCTCAAGTGTCTTACCGCCGGCTTGATGGGTAATAATAGGTCGATCATTTTCGGCCATGAGTGCCAAGGCTTTTGGGACTGTCTCATTTAACGCTAAAGCGCCTCGACTGCCGCCTAAGACTAAAAGATGACAGGGTTGTGTGTTTTCGACTTCTGGTAAGGACTCTAAACCCGCACGCACTGGGTTGCCTAAGGTCAGTACGTTTTTACCTTTGAGTTTTTCCTGCGCAAAAGCGGTAATGACTAATGTAGCAAAGGGGGTTAACAGCTTATTGGTTAATCCTGGAATGGCGTTTTGCTCATGTAAAACAAGCGCAATATTCAGTGTCTTGGCGGCCAAACCACCAGGGCCACAAACAAACCCTCCCATACCGAGCACTAAATCGGGTTGTTCTTGTTGCATGATTTTCCTGGCTTGCGACCAAGCTCTACTGACATTGACAGGTGCTTTTAACCAACCCGCCAAGCCATTTCCTCTTAAACCTTTAATCTTAATCGTGTGGAGCGGGATATTGGCTTTTTTAACCCATTCAGCCTCCATACCACCCTGTGTACCAAGCCAAACAACCTCTATACCTTGTTCCTTTAAAACTTCTGCCAGTGCGATGCCTGGGAAAACATGCCCGCCAGTGCCACCGGCCATAATCAGTACTTTACTCATTGAACTTTATCCTTGTTTTCGAAGCGCATCTATTAGCTGTTTTTTAATTGAATAGAGATCATTAAACCCTCTAACAAGAGAGAATAGGCTTTAAGCCTACTGCTGTGTACCATCATCTGAATTGGAATCGCTGTCGTTATCCTTGACCGTCTTCTCTCTTGGATAAAAACGGCTCTCATAATCAACCCGAAAAACCACCGCCAAAGCGATACACAGTAGCAGAACACTACTGCCTCCGTAGCTCATAAAAGGCAGGGTCAATCCTTTGGTCGGAAAAGCACCAAGATTCACGCCCATATTAATGCCCGCTTGGAGAATTATCCAAATACCAATGCCATAAGCCACCATACCGCCAAAGAAGTGATTCGCCTCTATGGCTTTACGGCCAATACTGAACAGACGATGCAAAATCGCTAAATAGAGAAAGACTAAAAACACTACGCCGATAAAACCAAACTCTTCACCATAGATTGAAAATAGAAAATCGGTGTGTGCATCGGGTAGATAAAGTAACTTTTGAATACTGCCACCAAGTCCGGTACCAAATAATTCACCGCTACCAGAAGCAATCAATGCCTGCGTTAATTGATAACCAGTACCAAACGGATCCTGCCAGGGGTCGAGAAAACTGCTAACGCGTGCCATTCGATATTCAGATGTCATCACCAATACCACTAAGATAATCACGATTGGAAAGACAGTTAAGACAAAGTAACGCCAAGGTGCACCTGCGATTAAGAGCATTCCGGTAATCATAATCGCAATAACAAACGTACTGCCGTAATCGGGCTCTAATAGTAATAAAATGGCCATTAGGCCAAATGGTAACGCTAAACGAATGACCGCTTGAAAACTCTCTTTAACGGCCAATGCATGCCGGTCTAAATAACCCGCCATAAAGACAACAATCGCCAGCTTCATAAACTCTGAAGGCTGGAAGTTAATAATGACCAGAGGCAACCAACGTTTACTGCCATTGATTTCTCGGCCAAAGATTAATACGGCAACCAGTAATAACAGGGCAAAAAGGAATATTTTACCGCGGTGTTTCTCCCAAAAAGAGAGCGGGATTTGAAAAACAATATAAGCGGCGATAGCACCCAGCCCCATGGAAAAAAGTTGGCGCATAAAATAGTGATCAGGCGCGCCATAACGTTGCTCACTAATGGCGACCGAACTAGATGCGACCATGGTCAAACCAATGACCATTAAGGTGACGACTAGACTCAGAAGCCAATAATCCAATGGCCACTCTTTACTGTTTGCTTGCCACTCTTTTAGCATGAGGCCGCTACATTATGATCGGCCGAAGAGTCCTTATAGCTCTCAATAACTAATTGAGTGTAGATTTCACCGCGCTGAACGTAGTTTTCAAATTGATCGAAACTGGCACAGGCCGGCGAAAATAGAACACACTCCTCTGCTACAGCTAGGGATTTTGCCAGATTGACCGCTTGCTCTAAATCCAGCACTCGCGTCAGCGGCAACCCTTTAAGAGCGTCTTCAATCATCGCCTGATCTCGACCAAAAAGAATGGTATGTCGGCAAATACCTTCAATTGCAGGTCGCAGATCGGCAAAGTTTGCATCCTTACCTACACCGCCAGCAATCAAAATTAATTGGCCTGGTTTCTGTCCTCCGATACTTTCAATCGCCATTAGGGTGGCCCCCACATTGGTGCCTTTAGAATCATTAATCCAGGTAACTCCTTCATAACAACCCACTAATTGGGTCCTGTGTGGCAACCCGTTAAAGGTTTTAATCAGATGCGTAAAGTGCTCTGCAGAAACATTAAACGACTGACATAGTGACATCATCGCCAAGGCATTAAGCTGATAATGCCGGCCTTTCAATTTCATATCCGACACCGCGATAATAGGCGTTTTACCATAACCTAACCAGGCCTGGTCACCTTGCGGTGAGTCGACATAAATCACACCGTAATCTGCATCGGACTTTATAAAACCTTCACTGAGACCGAAATGACTGATTAAGGCATGATGAATCAGCCCAGAATCGCTGAAAGTTTCGGGCAGTATTGCCCGTTCGGAGTTTGCAAAGACTTTGGTTTTGGCTTGAATATAGCCTTCCAAATCCGCATACCGATCCATATGGTCTTCTGAAATATTTAGAACGGTGGCTGCAATGGTATTTAAAGAGTAGGTGGTTTCTAGCTGAAAGCTCGATAATTCAAGAACATAAACATCGTATTCATTTTCATCCATCAACAGATCTAATATCGGTTCGCCGATATTGCCACCGATGGCGACTTGATAACCGGCAGATTGCAGAGCCAGTCCAGTCATGGTCGTCACGGTACTTTTTCCATTTGAACCGGTAATTGCAATGACGGGTACGCCGACTGCACGAGCAAACAACTCAATATCACCGATGACCTCTTTACCGAGTTTTTGCAGTGCCACCACCCAAGGTTCTCGTTTCGAGATGCCTGGACTCAATACTAGTGTTTCAAATTGATGGTACCAAGGCAGAGGAATGGCACCCAAAGCAAATTCAATCTTCGGAAAGCGGGTTTGTAAAGAGTCAATATCCAAACCTTCCCGCGTATCAAATGCTAGGCAATCCTCGCCCTGAGCTTCAAAATAGCGTAACACTGACTGTCCAGTTATGCCTAAACCCGCTACTAAATACATCTGTTTGAATCCTTAAATTGTTCAATAATACGTTAGGCGAACGCTCTTACACCCTCGCCCAACTCTTTCCGAGCTCTTATCGAAGTTTTAAACTTGCCAAACCAATCAATACTAAAATAATGGTAATAACCCAAAAGCGCACAATGACTTGGGATTCATGCCACCCTTTCTGCTCAAAATGATGGTGTAGCGGTGCCATTAGAAAAACACGTTTCTTTCTGAGCTTATAAGAGCCCACCTGCAAAATTACTGACACCGTTTCAGCGACAAAAATGCCACCCATAATAAAGAAGACCAACTCTTGTTTAACGGCAATGGCCATGCCGCCTAAGGTCGCGCCAATGGCTAAGGAACCGACATCGCCCATAAAGACTTGTGCCGGATGGGCATTGAACCATAAGAAGCCAAGCCCTGCGCCAACCAACGCTCCGGCAAGAATGGTTAATTCCCCCACCCCTGGAATATAAGGAATATTCAAGTAGTTCGAAAAATAGATATGCCCTGAAAGATAGGCAAACACCCCTAATGCACCCGAAATCATAACAGTCGGCATAATGGCCAAGCCATCTAATCCGTCGGTTAAATTGACCGCATTAGAGGTACCGACAATAACCAGATAGCTTAATAAGATTGTCCAGCCACCCAAGTGAATGACGGTGTCCTTCATATAGGGAATTAACAGTTCTGTTTCTGCAGGCACAGTTGCCAAACGGAACATCGCATAGGCGGTGGCGAAACCGATAATTGACTGCCATAAAAATTTGGTGCGTGAACGCATACCTTCAGGGTCTTTATAGACGACTTTAAGATAATCATCGATAAAGCCAATGACCCCAAAACCGAGCATAGAAAGGGTGATAATTAACAGATAGTGATTGGTCAAATCCCCCCACATGACGACGGCCATCGCGACTGAAAACAGAATCATCGTGCCGCCCATGGTCGGTGTTCCCGCTTTAATGAGATGCGTTTGGGGGCCATCTTGACGAATCGACTGACCGACTTTCAGACGGGTTAGCCAACGAATCATGGCGGGGCCGACCATAAAGGAGAGAATCAAGGCCGTCAATACACTCATAATGGTGCGCATCGTAATATAACTAAACACACCAAACCCTGAAATGTATTGCTGTAGATACTCTGTTAGATAGATCAACATCCCTTTAATCCTTTATAACTGCGTCGATTGGTTTGCTGACAAACCTTATAATTATGTTTTTTATGACTCTTTGCTTGCACGTATTTACCCATCATATCTACCTGGCAAACGTGTCCATTACAGCACGTGTCACCTGCTCCATCTGTGCGCTTCGAGAGCCTTTTACCAAAACATTGGCAGTCTGATTCTGTTGCGCTTGTTGCTGCAAAATTTTACTTAACGCAGCCGTAAGTTTTTTATGGCTATCAAAGTAGCTGGCTTGTTCACCAAATTCGGAGGGCATCTGCTGTGTTGCCTGACCGTAACTCAATAAGAAATCTACCCCTTTTTGTTTGGCATAGTGTGCAATCTCTTGATGTGCGGCTAAAGCCGTGTCACCAAGCTCGGCCATCGCGCCTAGACATAAAATGGTCACACCTGGTAGCGTCGTGAGCGCATCAATGCCAGCTTTGACAGAAGCTGGATTGGCATTATAACTGTCATCAATCAACCAACCGGTTGTGATCGCCTGTTTTTGTAATCTCCCTGGCACACCGCTAAACCCCACCAGGCCTGGTTGGATTTGTGACCAACTCAATCCGGCACTCAATGCCACCGCCACACACGCCGCTGCATTGAGTGCATTATGTTGGCCTAAAACTGGCATTTTAACCGTTTTATGCACGACTTTATGCGCCGGGTCTAACCGTTTTGAGATGTGCAGGTCAAAACAGATACCTGAATCCGTTACTTTAAAATGGCTCACCCGTACATCTGCACTCTTACTTGACTCTGAATCGGCACCAAAAGTCACGACCTTCTCAATGGCTAAATTGGCGGCCATCGCCTGCCAATCGGTATAACCTGGCGAGTCGCAATTGATAACAGCAACACCTTGTTTCGTACTCTGATTAATCGCACTCTGAGTGGGTTTATCCAGAGCTTGGTCCAAATAATTATGCCGTTGATTTAGCCCTTGAAAAATTTCCCCCTTGGTCTCTATTACGCCCTGTAAACTGCCAAACCCCTCCAAGTGTGCAGCGGATGCATTATTTATTAGGGCAATATCTGGCAGTGCTAATTGCGTTAGATATGCAATCTCGTGAGGGTGATTAGCGCCCATTTCAATAATCGCGAATTCATGCTCAGGACGCAGGTTTAACAGGGTGATTGGCAAGCCAAAATCATTATTCAAATTCCCTTCAGTTGCTAGAGTTTTTCCGACCTGTTGAAAAATCTCTAGCAACAATGTTTTAGTGGTGGTCTTGCCATTACTGCCAGTCACACCAATTAACTTTTTCAAGGGCATTTGTAGGCGATGCCACCTGGCGAACAAACCGAAAGCAATTCGCGTGTCGTCGACCAATACGCCAGGCACAGGCAAAAGGTCTACACCCTCTATTTCAGACAATAGCACAGCCACCGCACCCTGTTGAATGGCTTGTTTAATAAATTGATGACCATCAAAATTTTCGCCTTTAATGGCGATATACAAAGCCCCTGCTTTAAGGGTACGACTATCGGTGCTGATGCTAGTAAAATAGACCTGTTGATTCGCCTCTAAAGCACCGACTAATTCACCATCGACACTCTGACATAGATCGGTCACTCTCCAATGAAAACAATGCTCA
>JBNJEY010000030.1:0-12742 GCA_051746325.1 Pseudomonadota bacterium | reverse complement strand
CATTCATGTCCTTTACCAGCAATGACCACAATATCCTCTGGCTTGGCACTTGCCAATACGGCCTCAATTGCCAGCTTACGATCTGCTTGTTGTAAGGCCGATTGGGGTTGCTTAAATCCATTGAAGATTTGCTGCCTTATCTGCTGAGGGTTTTCAAAGCGAGGATTATCGTCCGTCACCATGACTTTATCTGCAATGGTTTCTGCGATATCGCCCATTAGAGCTCTTTTACCCTGGTCTCTATCTCCGCCACAACCAAAAACCACCCATAATTTACCAGGCTTACTAATTTGCGATGGTTGATCTTCTTGAACTGACGTACTCTTTTGACCAAGGGTTTCACTCCCCGTCAACAAGTGCTGCTTTACAGCAACAAGGACTTGCTGAAGGGCATCAGGGGTGTGTGCAAAATCGACAATCACGCTTGGCGACTGAGTGACTTGCTGCATTCGACCTTCGACGGATTGTAACGTTTCTAATAACGCTTTAATGGTCTGCATATCGGCATTAAGAGATTCACAGGACAAGATTATCGAGCAAGCACAGAGTACATTTTCGGCATTAAAAGCCCCTAAAAGAGGTACTTTGACAATAAGCCGTTCGCCTTGATATTTTAAGCTTAAGCGCATGCCGTTGGGCGCTAATAACAACTCAGTACACTGCAATTGTGCAGGCGGGAGTGCTTGCGTCATATCGCCCTCCATTTGCTCAAGCTGTGCGCTTCGCTCATAACCAAACAGGCCACTCAATTGCGCTGATTTTGCCAGGCTTTGTCCAATCTCATCATTAAGATTGAGTACCTGATGTTTCGAGCGATAATCCGTAAATAATTTTTGTTTGGCCGTTTGATAATGTTCAACCGTGCCATGAAAATCCATGTGGTCGCGGGTGATCTGTGTCAAAGCAACTGTTTCAAACAGAACTTGTTTAATGCGCCCTAACTCTAATGCATGCGATGAGACTTCCATTAAGACCCATTGTGCATCTAGCTCAATAAACTGGGCTAACAGTCGATGAATGCTAACCACATCTGGCGTGGTGTTCTGGGTTCTTTGCAATGCACCAAAGATTCCATTGCCCAAGGTACCAATCAAGGCCACTTTTTGCTTAAGTCCAGATAATAACTGCGCCGTATAGAAGGCGGTGGAGGTTTTTCCATTGGTACCGGTAATGCCCACAACCTTAATATGTTCACTTGGCTGGTCATAAAACCAGTGCGCTAAGTCAGCAATTTTTTCGGCTAAATGATCAACCACTAAAACAGTGCATAACTGTTTTGTACCCGCATTATAGCGAGCAATAATCGCTTGCTCTAATGGATTGAGTGCTCTATCAGAGATAACCAGGCCTGGTTGTTTTGCAAGCAGCGCCTGTAAATAATCCAAACCATGTCGACTCCCGCCCTGCAAAGCAATAAACCCATCACCTTCGCAGAGTTGGCGTGAATCTAACGAGATGTGATTTACCACGCGCTGCTGAGTACCTATCAGTGGCAGACCCGTCAGTTGACTTTGCTCAAAAAAAACGGCTATTTGGCCTACGGTTTTGTTTGTTGTTCTGTGTTTCATGCTTTTCATTTCGACCCACGTTGATCATTCTCGTCGACCATTTTATCCGGTGCGATATTTCTTAATCGTAGCGCTTCCTGCATCACCTTTCTAAATATAGGGGCTGCCACTAAACCGCCATAATAGACGCCACGACTGGGTTCATTAACCGAGACGACCATAATAAACTCTGGATCCGAGACGGGAACTATCCCTGCAAACAGAGCCAGATAGGAGTTCTCTTCGTACCCTCCTCTTTTCGTTTTATGAACCGTACCGGTTTTACCTGCAACGCGGTAGCCAGGTATCTGTGCTTTGGGTGCCGTTCCCTTGTTTGAGACAGCTGACTCCATCATTTTGAGTACTTCGGTTGCCACTTGCGCTTTTACTAATGGCACACCCTCCGGTGCTTGTTCTAATTTGATAACACTCAGCGGCATTATCTTGCCTTGGTTGGTAAACAGTAGATAGGAGTGAGCTAGGCTCAGCAGATTAATATTAAAGCTATAACCATATGAACTAGACACTTGATCTAGATCCTGCCAATCTGCTGCGGGCTTTAAGTACCCCATCGCTTCACCGGGCAAAAACAATCCACTGTCTCGCCCAAAACCGAGTTGCGACCAAAAATCATGCTGTTGCTCAGTGCTTAACTTTAAAGCCACCTTAGACACTCCAACATTACTCGATTTCTGAATAATCCCCATTGGGGTCAGTATGCCGTTATCGTGTGTATCACTAATACGTTCGCCCTGCACGCGAATTGAACCCGGTGAGGTGTCTATTTGAGAGTCTAAATCAATCAAACCCAGATCTAATGCCTTTGCAATAACAAACGGTTTTACAGTCGACCCTGGTTCTAATAGATCCGTCACAACACGGTTACGAATTGCAATTCCGCCACGTTGGCGTGAGTCGTTCGGATTATAGCCGGGTAAACTGACCATTGAAAGAACTTCACCCGTTTTGGCATCCAGAATCACGGAACTGGCCGAAGTGGCTTGATGTTTTACCATCACCTCTTTTAAGGCGCGATAAGCAAAGTATTGAATATTTTGATCAATGCTCAAGGTAATCGATTTACCGGGTTGGGACGCCACAATGTCTTTAAAAAAATCCACAACATGGCCGGCTCGATCCTTTACCACCTGTTTTTTGCCAGGCGTACCACGCAACCAATCGTTATAAGCCAGTTCAACACCCTCTAGCCCTTGATCATCAATATTTGTAAAACCGACCAAATGAGCGCTACTTTCACCCGCAGGATAATAACGTTTGTACTCACCTTGGATATAGACCCCTGTCAGATGCATCGCCTCTATTTTTTTGGCAATTTTAGGCTCCATTGATCGTTCTATATAGACAAAACGGCGCTTAGGTTTGGCACGAATTTTATGCGCCAAGTCACGGGTTTTCATATTTAAGAGCTGTGCTAAACGCGCATAGCTATACCGATAACGGTCAATTAGACGCTTATCAACCCAAACCGACGGCAACAGTTTATCCACCTGAATGACTCGTCCATCATTCTCAAAATCAATATCCACATACTTGGTATAAGTACCAGGCAGTTCTAATTCAGCGATTTTATCAATAATGCTTTTATCGGAGACCTGTTGAATAAAACTCAACTGTTTGTGTCTATTGGAACTTATATATTGGTTAAGCTGACTGTCTGTTAAATTCAATAACGACAAGAATTTAAGATATTTTTGTTCATGACGGATCATCACCTGAGAATCGACCCAAAGGGCCGCCATCGGTGTGCTTAAGGCCAATAACTCGCCATTTCGATCAAATATATTGCCGCGAGAGGCCGGGATTTCAATAGTTCTTATTTGCCGCTTGTCACCTTCTGATTGCAAAAAATCCGTCTTAATCACCTGGACATAAAAGGCGCGTCCAATAATACCCATAAACCCGAGTGCAATCAGAAAGAAAACAATACGGTCTCTTCTGATTATTTTTGGACTATTCATGGCCAATCTCCGCCAATTCGGGCGCTTTTTTATAGAGGTAAAGTATTTGAAAGTTAGACTTATCGGAGGTCATATTGAGTTTCGTTCGCGCTACTTGCTCGACTCGGGCTGGCGCAGTCAGATATTTTTTTTCCAACTGTAAGCGCCCCCACTCTTCATGTGCCGTTAAGGCCTCTTTTAATGACAGGTAATACTGTGTTTCTAAATGTCTAATTTCATGCTGCACGCGCACCACTCCAATCAGACTTGCCAACACAAGCACGATGAGCATAAACAGAAAAAGCCCACGCCACTTAAATGCATTTAAGTGGGTGGGCTTGGGGAATCTACTTAACATTTAGAATAACACTCAATATAGCCTGGAGAAGCTAAAAACGGGGGGTAACATCTCCATAGGCAGAGTAGCTTTTGGGTCAAGACTTAGCAAACAGACACCAACCCTTAGCCACAAGATTAATCAGCTTGACGGCGTAAGAAGGCTGGAATATCTAAATAACTAGAATTAGACATAGTGCCAACAGAACCACCGTTCACGACCATTTTAGGTCGAACGACCTCTGGTTCAGAGGTAATTAACTCATCCTGTTTCATCTCAGCGGCAGATGCGGCTGCTTGAAGTTTTGGCTCGGGTTGAGTTTCCGTAGCCGCACTCTGTTCAGTTTTATTGGCTTGTACCGCTTGTAGGTTTGGCTTAACCAATTCGGGCTTTCCCGAAGCTATTTCTGATAACCCCGTAGCAACCACTGTTACACGAATTTCATCGGTCATACTTTCATCAACAGAGGTTCCGATAATGACACGAGCATCTGGCGCTGCGACAGCATCGATGACGTCACCGACTTCGTTAAACTCCCCTAATGTGAAATCTAAGCCGCTAGTAATATTAACCAATAAACCACGCGCACCCGATACAGAAATATCTTCTAGCAGAGGATTGGCAATAGCCTTCTGAGCCGCTTTAATCGCACGCTCTTCGCCAGTTGCGTGACCCACACCCATCATTGCCATTCCACGCTCACCCATAACGGTTCGCAAGTCTTCAAAATCGACGTTAATCATCCCAGGACGAGTCACTAATTCAGAAATCCCCTGAACCGCACCATGCAAAATTTCATTGGCATAATCGAATGCTTTTGCCAGAACAAAATCACGCCCCAGTACTTTTAGTAATTTATCATTGGGGACTGTAATTAAAGAGTCGACATGCTGCGCTAACTCTTCAATTCCGGCATCAGCCGTCTTGTTACGACGCTCGAAACTAAAAGGTTTACTGACAACACCTACCGTTAAGATACCCATCTCACGAGCCGCTTGTGCAACCACTGGTGCAGAGCCAGTCCCCGTACCACCGCCCATACCAGCCGTGATAAAGACCATATCGGTGCCTTTCAACTGTTCTTTTATTTTCTCGATATCATCTTTAGCTGCTTGGCGACCGCGCTCAGGATCGGCCCCCGCACCTAAACCACCTGCTCCAATCTGAATACACGTTGCAACAGAAGAATTCGCTAGCGCTTGAGCATCTGTATTCGCACAGATAAACTCAACGCCCTTCACATCAGAGCCAACCATATAATCAACTGCGTTACCGCCACCACCGCCTAAACCGATGACTTTAATAACTGGCATTCCTGGCACTCTTAATGGTGTAGTTTCTTTTCCAACAAATTTCATGACGACGATTCCCCTTAATCAACATGATAAAATAATATAAATCTTTTAAACTCTTAAGATCAAAGATTTAAAACTTCTAAATTTTTTCAGCAACTCTCAGAACCGCACTACGCGATCTTGGATTCACTTGGCACTCTTCTTTACTCGGAAAAATAGGCTTGCCTACTCTTCTTAATATCGGCTCCACCACTTCAATCAAAATAGGGGAATCCGGAAACAAATCTTTTATTTTTGATTGGTCACGAATAAAGACTTTTGCAATTCTGTCTTCCAAAGAGTGAAAGCTAATGACTGACAGACGACCTTCAGGCGCTAACACTTCCATTGAAGCTTCTAATACATTCTTTAAAACATCCAACTCCCGATTGACAGCAATTCTAATGGCCTGAAAAGTACGGGTAGCGGGGTGTTTATTTTTGTCTACTTTGGGTGAGATTTTCTTAACCAACTCAGCCAAATCCAAAGTGGTGTTTAAGGCGCCTTTTGCAGACTCTTCTTTTATCACTCGAGCAATTCGTCCTGAGAAACGTTCTTCACCATAATTTTGTAAAACTAATTTAAGCGTCTTTTCATCGACCTGCTCTAACCACTCTTTTGCACTCAAACCGACTTCTGGATTCATGCGCATATCCAAAGGACCTTCACGCATAAAACTAAAACCACGCTCGGCATCATCCAACTGTGGAGATGAAACCCCTAAATCAAGCAGCAGACCATCAATTTTGCCAACTAAGCCACGCGCTTCACAGTAAGCCGTAATATTTTCAAAGCTACCGTATTGAATTTCAAAACGAGGATCTTTGATCTGTTCATTAGCATAAGCAATCGCTTCAGGATCCTGGTCAATCGCCAACAGATGACCATTCGGCCCAAGTCGCTCTAGAATCGCACGACTATGACCTCCGCGACCAAAAGTAGCGTCGATATAAAAGCCGTCAGGTTTAATATTTAAACCATCCAATGACTCTTTCAGCAAAACGGAGTAATGATTAAATTCTGATTCCGACATTAATCTTTACTCTTCTTTTTATAAACTTAAACTGGCTAATGACTCAGAAATCTCATTCGTCATTGCGGTTTCTAACATTTCAGGACAACTCGCATCCCAAGCTTCTTGTGACCAGAGTTCAAACTTATTGCCTTGACCCAATAAAATAGCGGGCTTATCTAATTTTGCGTGCTCTCTAAGCAGGCTTGGCAGTAAAATGCGCCCCTGAGAATCAATCTCCATCTCGGTTGCATGTCCTAACAATAGACGCTGGTACAAGCGGTTTTGCGGATTAACGTTCGGTAAGGCCATTAATTTGCGCTCAATCACTTCCCACTCATCTAAGGTGTAAATCAATATACAGGGGCTGTGTAAATCAATGGTGGCAATCAGTTGATTGTCGCTGGCTTCAGAAATCGCTTCGCGATATTTTTTAGGCACGGCCATGCGTCCCTTAATATCGATATTGACCGAATTGATTCCTCTAAAAAAAAGCATGATGTTTTCCCACTTTTCGCCACTTTTTACCACTTACTGCCACTATATGACCATTAGGCCCCACTGTCAACCTTGGAAAAAGAAGATTTCCATTACAAGACAACCACTTAGGACTCTTTTGACAACGAGAGGCAAACGGCCGAATAAACTTTAACGCCTTAAAAATCAATAGGATAAGAGTAGAATGGAAACTTTTTCTTAATAGAGCTCATCAAGATACTGTATTTTATTAAGTAAAATTACATATTAGAGTTACCTAATATCAAACACAATATAGTGTTTCTCAATAAACTGTAACCACACTATATTGAGGGTAGAAACATCCTTAAAAACTTTTAAACACAAAGTGGGGATTTTTTATTTTTTTTCGGTCAAAACAAAAATAAGGTGGGAATTTTTACCCTAAAGCAAAAATTAGAACTCTACCCATGTGCAACTGCAAAAAGGAGTCGCTCAGGAAAACATCAATAAATAGATTTTCTAGGAAGTTAACGCTAAAGATAATTGAAAGATTCAATCAAAAAAGGAAAAAGGAAAAGTGGGTCTATAAGCCGGGTTCTGTACTCTTGCAAGCGACAACCATTCATCTGGACTGACATCACTGCCAGCCTCAAGCAACCTACCCGGAAACTCCTGCGAGCAGCAGGTTGTGACTAAGGCAAGCTTAGCCACGGCGTTTCCCTATTTGGTCTTGCACCGGATTGGGTTTTCACTGCCACACCTGTTACCAAGTGCGCGGTGCGCTCTTACCGCACCATTTCAACCTTACCTGTTCTCGCAAGCGAGTCATCGGCGGTATATTTTCTGCTGCACTGTCCGTCGGCTCTCACCGCCCAGCCGTTAACTGGAATCCTGCTCTATGGTGCCCGGACTTTCCTCCGAGGTGTAAACACCCCCGCGGTTGTCCAACCCACTTTAGGGTGCATATATTACTCGAAACTTCTCTAAAAGGCGACTGCCTTGTGTTTTTTTCGCAATTTATAGTAATAACCTACAAAAGAAAACAGTGCTGTTTTTCATTTTAAACCTTCATTTCTTCGCATCTTTGTGGTCAATCACTGCTCACCAATCGAGTCAAAACTAATAACGTTCGCTCAGCTCTTTCGCCAGTTGATTGCGATAATAATAGGGTACTTTTTGATTAATCATAAACGCAAACGGATACCATTCGGATTGCTTATAAATATAACCGGCCAAGGTACTCACCCCCAATAATGTACCGGATTTAGCAAACACATTTTGTTCAATTTCAGGCAAAAGCTGTCGCCAAGGTTTAAAGGCATTTAATACATCTATCAACTGCCTTGGTGACAGGCGATTGTTTCTCGAAAGCCCGGCACCCTCTTCAATATAAAAGTCACTCCAGCCAAAAAGACCCCCTAAGCTCTGCTGATACATTTGGGCGACTGAATGCTCGTCGGCAGAACCGGCAATCTGTTCTGCACTTAAACTTAATGCCAGTTGATTCGCCACAAAATTGGTGGAATACAACATCATCGGACGCACGACATCTTCTAAAATCCGGCTATTTTCATGCAAATATAACGGCTCCGAAGGTGATCTCAACTGGCTTTTACTCTGCCTTGTTAACCCCTCCCTTTCGGACTGAGTTTGCCAACTGAGCTGTGAACCAACGATGATCCCCTCATTGCTCAGAAAAGCACTCAGTAGCTCTGCAAAGTAACGTTGCCCCAACTGTTCGTCCGCCCCTAAATTCACGCGCTTAACAGGACCTTCAGGCGATTTTTCAAAGTGCGTAATCTTCTGCGCGATTTGCAAGGCCGTTAAGGTCATCGGCGTTTGTGGCTCTGCGGACTCAAATCCTGAGGAGGTTTTGCGAATATAGACCGTATTAAAATTGGCGGCTAAAGCGGAAGGAATCGCATCGTATGGATTATCACTGTCGCCTGCACCCGGTAGATTGAGATGGGTCGCAAAATATGAGGTATCCAATTGGATACCAGATAATGTATGAATACCACGCTGGTTTAGACGTTTTGCCAGGTTTTTGGCGATTAAAATCAGCTCTTCAGAAACTAAAAAAGGATCGCCATAGCCCTTTACAAGCAAGGTAGGGGCAATCGATTCATTTGCACGAGAGCTTGATAACGTCTTATCTTCTACCAGCGAGAAGGCTGTTTTAAAACGGTAATCCGCTCCCCAATGGCGTAACGCCAATAAAGCGGTTAAAAGTTTGGTGGTAGAGGCGGGAATAAAATTGTATCGTGCGGATTTAGAGTGCAAGACAGTGGCTTGCTCATTAAGCAGCAAAATCCCTGCTTGATCCAACTGGTTAAAATAACTCAGTTGAGGACCGATTATGGAGAGCGACAGAGGTTGCTCGGCTTGTGTTTGAATAGGCAAAGCGAGGCAAAGCATTAGGGTCGAACCCACTCTCAATACCACTCTCCAATTACACCGTTTGTACCCCATCATCTCACTTGCGCCTTTATAAATTTCACTCGATTAATTCCACATTGACCACTCTATATTCTCAATTCCGCCCGCTTTTAATTACCCAAATAAAAACGCGACAACCGTTAACGACCAGCACATCTTATTATAGTAAGTCATGGCGCTTAAAGAAATACAATTTAAAGACTCACAATAGACAATTACTTTAAGATAGTCACTATTCAAATTAATATTATATGATTCAAACTATGTCAGAAACCAATACACCTTGTTCACCTGCGATTGCTAGTCTTGCTATAAGCCATTTAATGGAAGTTGGAACCGCACAACTTTTAAGTGAGCGATTTAATTTACCAATCGATCTGCAACAATCTGCCGAAATGACGTTAGGCTGGCACTTCGTTAAAATGGACCCCACTCCCAAGTTGGCTCTGTTTTACAAGGAGAGTGGCCCCGTCTTTATTGATTTTGTCTCGGGTAAAAAAGCCCATCGTCGTCATTTTGGTGGCGGGAAAGGTCAACCATTGGTGCGTGCTATGGGGAAGCTTAAGGAAGGTCTGCCGACTATTTTAGATGCGACGGCTGGTATGGCTGGGGACAGCTTTGTCATCGCCTCGCAAGGTTTTAGGGTAAAGATGGTTGAACGCTCTATTGCAGTCGCCGCTCTGTTAGAAGATGGTTTAAAACGCGCTCAAGAGCATTTGCAAAATCCATCACCTGAAGCCTCCGACCCAGAACTGCTTGCCATTATAATGAATATGAGTTTAGTGCAAGCCGATTCTACCGAGTATCTTTTGTCGCAAAAACCCATCGTGGACGTGGTCTATATGGATCCAATGTATCCTGAAAAGAAAAAGAGTGCCGCGACTAAAAAAGAGATGAAAGCCTTGCAAGACTTGGTTGGCCCTGACAGAGACAGTGAAAACCTATTGCAAGCCGCACTGCAAACGGCTCATTATCGTGTCGTGGTTAAACGCCCTAAAAACGCGCCTATTATTCAACTTGAGAACCCACTGCTAATACCTTCTGCAGAGATTTTCAGTCCCAATACTCGCTATGATATCTATTCCATTAAAGCATTAAAAGCCGCGGGTCTACTTTAAGAGCTCACTCTTTTTTAATTCTAGCACTCGGTTATAGATGGGCTTTTTCTTAATGCCGGCATAGTCCGCGACAATGACAGAGATCTGTTTAACGGGCAGATTTTGTTTTAACAAGGTTATAATCAAATCGTCCATTGTCGACAGTTCAACCGCCTCTTTCTCATCTGCGCCCGCCAACATAAAGACAAATTCACCGCGAACCTTATCCGAGTTTTCGGTGAAATATTCAACGACCTCGGCAATCGTACCAGAGACAAACTGTTCAAACTTCTTCGTCAACTCCCTGGCCACCACCATCTCGCGCTCAGCGCCAAAAACACTCTGAAAATCCGCTAGACTAGCAACGACCCGATGCGGTGATTCATAAAAAACTAACGTACGAACATCTTCAACCAGCGTCGCCAACACCGCCTGCCGTTTAGTTGACTTTGCCGGCAAAAAACCTTCATAACTAAAGCGATCTGTCGGTAAACCCGCAGCAGATAAAGCGGTAATGACCGCACTAGGACCAGGAATCGGAACCACATCAATTCCGTTTTGGCGTAATAACTTCACCAAGCAGTATCCAGGATCATTAATTAAAGGCGTGCCCGCATCTGACACCAGCGCACCATTTTCACCATTGCTAAGTTTTTCCAGTAATTGCTCACTGCGGCTTTTTTCATTATGTTGGTGCAAACTGATGAGTGTTTGATTAATACCTAAGTTCTGCAATAGCGGTCGGGTGTGGCGCGTATCTTCTGCAGCAACCCAGTCAACAGACTCTAGTATTTCAACCGCTCTAAGCGTAATATCTTTTAGATTTCCAATCGGTGTCGCCACAATATACATTGTGCCAGTAACTCCTGAAACGGGAGTGGTAGAGTGCGTCATAAAAAGCCTTTTTGGAAAAAATAAAAAAATAACAAAATAAAAAGAGGATGATACAACCCATTGCCTAAGGTTACTATATAATTCAACTTACATTAATAACGCTTAACTCTATCTAAATATGAAAAAAACTATTCCCTTTTATCTGATTAACAGCCTTATTTTTGCCAGTTTGATCGCTCTTTCTGCCTGCTCAGACCAGCCAGTAAAGCCGATTAAAAAAGCACCTGACCTTAAGGTCTCGGCACAAGTCATCGAAATGGATGCCAAAGAAAGTTTGCTCGCAGAAGAGCTGCAATCTTTTAGCCTAGCCGAACTAGAACTTCAGATTAAGCTTTTGGCAGAGATGCAAGATTGGACGACTTATATTCAACTGAGCAATCACCTTTGGCAGCAGAGTGATAATGAGCGCCAGGCCCAGATTGAACAAGCGGTTTGGGATCAACTTAAATATGTGGACTCGGCAACGATTGAATCGCTTCGTCAACATAAGGATTCGGGCGTCCAGGCTTGGGCCCGATTACTCTCTATTTTAAATGGCCCAGCCCAGCAAATTGAAGAGTCACTGCAACATATTTCAGCCCTTCGTACGGCAAGCAACGATAGAGTCGCTATCTATCAGAACCATTTACTGCCAGAACTGCAACAGAGATTGTCCGGTTTAGCCGCAGTGAAACAAATTGCCGTATTACTGCCCTTTCAAGGCAAATACGAGCAGGTCAGTAAGCAAATTCAAACAGGCCTGCTAAAAGCATTTTTGGCATCCGATCAATCGACCACGCTTAAATTTTATGATAGCTTTCAACTCGACCAGGTCGAGGCTGTTTATCAACTTGCCAAACAGGAAGGCGCAGACTTTGTCATTGGCCCTTTGCGTAAAGAAGCGCTTGAGCAACTCGTTCATTTAGCAGATCCAAATATCCTTGCACTCAATAAAATTGAGGCCGCAGCATTTTACCAGTTCAGCTTTAAGTCAGCGGACGAAGTCTCACAAATGATCGCCTTATTCAAACAGCACGACTATCGCCACATTGGCATATTGACCAACGATGGACGCACCGAATTATCCACCGCAAATGCCCTACAGCAGGCCTGGCAAAACAAACCATTACGCTCTGCCACTATAAGCATCTATCCCGATGAAAAACCAAAATTGCGAGATGCCTTAGCGTCGCTGCTTAATATTGAGGCCAGTCAAAGCCGTTATGACACTCTCCGTTGGGCGACCAGACAAAAGCTGGCGTTTTACCCAAGAACTCGCCAGGACTTTGATGCCATTGTCATACTCGATGACCGTAATAGGATTGCTGTATTTAAACCGCAGTTTGCGTTCTTTGAACTTCAGGTTCCGGTCTATAGCTCAACCCATCTTTCGCCAAAAATTCTCCAAGAAAACCGCCCTTATCTCGATTTAGAAGGCGTCAAGTTTTTAACCTATCCAGCGACACTCAATCCAGATAAACTCAACACTCTGTTTGAGGCCTATGGTTGGGATAGTTTCCAGCTAGTTTCACAAATGAATAAGATGCGGGTCGGCGCGGTTCTAGACAATGGAAAAACTGGTTTATTGTCATTGCATAGGCGTGATTTTTTACAGAAACTGGTCTGGGCGCAATACAATAAAGACGGTCTCATCGAGCCCATGCCATTACGAGTTGGGACAGAAAG
>JBNJEY010000029.1:0-13110 GCA_051746325.1 Pseudomonadota bacterium | reverse complement strand
TGGGCGGATTCAGTTAAAGTCGGTGGTGATCGTTTTGATGATGCCATTATTAAATATGTGCGTCGCAACTACGGCATGATTATTGGTGAAACCACGGCTGAAAAAATCAAAAAAACCATCGGTACGGCTTACCACGACGTGATTCCTGACACCATGGAAGTACATGGTAGCAATATCGCTGAGGCCGTTCCTCGTCGTTTTACCTTAAACAGCAATGAAATACTTGAAGCTTTGCAAGAACCTCTTTCGGCCATTGTAAGCGCTGTTAGAACTGCTTTAGAGAACACACCGCCAGAACTGGGTGCCGACATCGCAGAGCATGGAATCGTCTTAACGGGTGGGGGCGCTTTATTACGTAATTTAAGCACACTATTATCAGAAGAGACTGGTATTCCTGTCATTATTGCAGATGACCCTCTCACGTGCGTTGCGCGTGGTGGTGGACGTGCACTTGAAATGATGGATGAAAAAGGCATTGATCTGTTCTCTTTTGAATAATCCATATATTTAAAAGAATACACTCCTTTAACGTTAAGTAGCTACGCCCGATTCAGGGCGTTTCTCTGATTTAACCATCGCTCTATATTTTTTAAAAGATCATTATTGAATTCCACTTTGTAAATGAACACCCAAAATTCAAAACGGTTTAGACGACTTCACCGCACTGACCCGAGTTTTTTCTAGGAGCCCTTCCCATTAGCCTGCATACCACCTCATCACAGCAAGAAGGCATGCATTTCGTTATTGCATTTATAGCCGCAATTGTATTGATGGCTGCAGATCATTATGGCCACTTAATGGGGAACTTTCGCAGTGCCCTATTGACAACGATCACTCCTCTTGAGCAAATTGCTAGCTTTCCGAAACAAATCTACCAATGGACCTCAACAGACTTCACATCAATTAATCAACTGAAAAATGAAAACCAGAAGTTGAAAACTGAAATTCTCTTATTAAAAGCCAAGCAACAACAATTTACCAATCTCGAATTAGAAGTTGACCGCCTAGAGTCTTTATTAGGCACTACGGGCAAAATAACCAATCAATCGGTACAGATTGCCACCATTACCTATTACAGTAACAACCCTCTCTCTCAGTTCTTGACCGTTAATAGAGGGTATCTAAATGGTATCTCTGAACAGCAAACAGTGATCGATTCAGAAGGCATTATGGGGCAAATTACGGCCACTATGCCCACGTCATCTCGCGTATTACTCATTACCGACCCTGAACATCAAATTCCAGTGCGGATTCAACGCACAGGACAACGCGGTATCTTACGCGGTACTGGCCACGATATGACTAAGCTCAGCTTTATCCCTAAAAACAGCATCGTCCGAAAAGGCGATATATTGGAAAGCTCTGGCCTAGGAGGAGTGTTTCCTGCTGGCTATCCGGTGGCCACTGTCACGCAAGTAGATGGATTAGACAACAATCCTTATTTAGAAGTGACTGCGCAACCTCTTGCGCAGTTGCATCGGTCCCGTAAAGTCCTGATTATTTCTAAAGAGCCCCTACCAATCAAGCCTCAAGAGATTGCAAATGACGAGTAAATTTATGAAAACGAGTAGCTCTCAAGCACGCTGGTTGATTATCTTCTCCTACATTACCGCCTTGGCGTTCGACATTGCGGTATTACTGGATAATGCAATGGTCATTATTCCGCCCATGACCCTTATGGTACTACTCTACTGGTGTGTGCATTTCCTTGATAAAACCCACCTATTTTCAGCGTTTGTTTTAGGGCTACTGGTGGACAGCCTCTACCAAACTACCTTAGGCGCTCACGCGCTTATCTTTTGTGTACTTGTATTTATAATGTTGCGTCACCGCTTAAGATTTAATGCCCACCCCGTCTGGCGCCAGGCTTTTTCAATCGGGATCTATATGATGCTTTATCAACTCTTTAATTACATCATCTTTAGCCCCGTTCTCGATCAAAATGACACAATTCAATTCTGGAGCATGCCAGTCATCGCAATCCTTATCTGGCCACTGCTCTCGATTCTCTTTAGACGAATCACAACAAATGTCGTACAAGGATAAGAGATGTGTTCCTCTTTAATGCAACAGATCAGCCCTCTCACTATTCACCATGACTGAGCACTTAGAATTCAACAGCGATTCGGAACTCTTTCAACAGAAAAGGCAGTTTCGTTTTCGCCTCTATGTCACTCTGGCTTTCGTATTACTGCTCTTTAGCTTTTTGATTAGCCGCATGGTTCAACTCCAATGGATTGAGTATGACCGCTACCAAGGTCTGGCTGAAGGCAACCGTATTTCAATTGAAACACTCACGCCAACCCGCGGTAAAATCTATGATCGTAACCACAACTTATTGGCGGGTAACGAGCCGGTTTACACTTTGCAATTCATTCGCGAAAAAATGGAGAACATTGATGCCACTCAAGCGGCCACGATTAATATTCTAAACGATGTTGATTCTGAAAGAATCCAGAAATTCTTTACACAGTTCAAACAGAAAAATCGTTCTATAAGCTATACCATGCCGTTTTCTTTATCAGAAGAGCAGGCTGCACAATTCTCTGTCATTAACCATAAACATCCTGGCGCAACTCTAACAGCAAGACTTAAACGAACCTATCCTTATGGTTCAACTGGGGTTCATGCTTTAGGCTATGTCGGTAGAATCAATACTAAAGATCTGCTAACACTCGATAAAAAATCCTACCGGGGAACCAATATTATAGGTAAGTCAGGCATTGAACGATTCTATGAATCCACTTTGCACGGCACACCTGGTATCCAGCAAATTGAAACCAATGCGCGAGGCAGCGTTCTGCGTGAACTGAAAACGCTGCCTGCCACACCCGGTCAAGACATCCACCTAACATTGGATATTGAGCTACAAGAGTTCGCTGAATCCCTGCTTGAAGACAAACGCGGTGCTATTGTCGCAATCGACCCTCGAAATGGCGAGCTACTCACGTTTGCGAGCATGCCAACATTTGACCCAAATTTATTTGTGGATGGAATCGACCAAACCTCATACAATCGTTTACTTAACGATCCTGACCGACCCTTAATCAATCGAGTGATTAATGGCCAATACCCCCCTGGCTCAACCATTAAACCTTTTGTGGCACTGGGAGCGATCGAAGAAAACTACATCACTCCGAGTAAGAAAATATATGACCCAGGCTACCTACTTTATAAAAAACACCGCTATCGAGATTGGAAACGCAGCGGGCACGGATGGATGGATATGAATGATGCCATAGAGCAATCCTGCGACACTTACTTTTATAAACTCAGCTTGGATATGGGGATTGATGCCATTCATGATGCCATGGCACCTTTTGGCTTTGGCGCTCAATCGGGTATCGATATCCATGGCGAGTCTACAGGCATACTTCCCTCTCAAGCATGGAAAATGGCGACTAAGGGCAAACCCTGGTATCGTGGAGAGACCGTTATCGCTTCAATTGGTCAGGGTTATAATCTGGCAACGCCTCTACAATTAGCCAGAGCCACGGCGATTTTAGCCAACCGTGGACAAATCATTAAACCGCACTTTTTAAGAAGTTCGCATCCTGAAGATTTACAACAGATTGAGATTAAGGAGATCGAACACTGGGAAAAGGCTATTTTAGGCATGAAAAATGTCATGCACGGTAGTAGAGGCACTGCCCGTCGTCATGGTGCAAATCTGCCCTTTAAAATGGCTGGAAAAACCGGTACGTCGCAAGTTTACAGTTTAGATTCGGGGGATTATGATGCCGATACTATTCGAGAAAGGCTCCGCGATCACTCCCTCTTTATTGGCTTCGCACCCGTCGATAACCCGACCATTGCCGTTTCAGTCATTGTTGAGAATGGTGGCAGTGGCAGTGCAGTTGCCGCCCCCATGGCTGTCAAAATAATCAGCAAGTACCTGGAAGCACAACTTCAGAGCTTAGAAAAATAGTCACTCTATTAAAGTAATTTTATGAAAATTGATATCGCTCAACCCCAACGTGTATACCGCAACAATAAAGGCCTTTTGCAAACCTTGCATATCGATGGCTGGCTGTTGCTTGGTATTTTAATTTTACTCGCGACCGGTGTAGCCATTGTCTACAGCGCCTCTGGTGGCGACCAAGCCGTCGCCACTCGCCATCTTATCCGCGTTGGTTTTGCATTAGCTCTTATGTTGGTTTTTGCCCAAATTCCCCCGAATATTTTTTATCTATTTATACCCTGGATATTTTTAATCGGTATTCTTATGCTCATCGGCGTACTCCTCTTTGGTGACGTTGGTAAAGGAGCACAACGTTGGTTAGACTTAGGGCCCGTTCGCTTCCAACCCTCTGAGTTAATGAAACTCGTGTTACCCATTACTCTTGCATGGCTGTTTGCGCACAGCCGATTCCCACCCAGTATAGGTCGCCTTATTTTCGGCACGATTTTAATTGGCTTTACTGCAGGCTTAATTGTAGTACAACCGGACTTAGGCACTTCACTATTGATCGCGATGAGTGGATTATTTGTCCTATTTTTTGCCGGCTTGCCTTGGAAGGTCATTTTGGCATCCATCACCGCAACCCTGTTGAGTGCACCTGTTGCATGGCACTTTATGCACGCCTACCAAAAACAGCGAGTCATGACATTCTTAAACCCAGAATCCGACCCTCTCGGCAGTGGTTATCACATTATCCAGTCTAAAATAGCTATTGGTTCGGGGGGAGTGGATGGCAAGGGGTTTATGGAGAGCACACAAGCCCACCTCGACTTCTTGCCTGAAAGCACGACTGACTTTATCTTCGCTGTATTCTCAGAAGAGTTTGGTTTGATTGGTGTTCTACTGCTACTGACTCTTTACAGCCTAGTCATTGCCCGGGGACTTTATATCGCATCCCAAGCCCAGGACAACTTCACCCGCCTGATCGCCGCTAGCTTAACCATGACTCTATTTGTCTATATTTTTGTCAATATAGGGATGGTCAGCGGACTATTACCCGTGGTAGGCCTACCTCTGCCGCTCATCAGTTATGGCGGTAGCTCACTGGTCACTCTGATGATTAGCTTTGGTATTCTCATGTCTATCCATACCCATAAAAAACTACTGTCAGATTAATTACTTACGTCACACTTCAATTTATCAATCTATCGACTTCGGACCATTTTTAGCCATTAAGGAATGGTTTAGCTTTTCGCCAAATTATGGTACATTATCGATCCATATTTTTTTATGACGCAATATTTAATTTAATATTTTTTACATTTTTTGTATTTTTGATTTACACCTGGAGAATCTGCCCCACATGCTTACGATAAAAAACACTTTCGGAATTTTTGCACTTATGTGCGGTAGTCTTTTCCAGGTTGCATCCGCTGGGGCACTGCCGACACCCAAGGTGGCAATCCCACACGTTGTACCCTCTGCGCCGTCTATCGCAAGTGAAGCCTATCTATTAATTGATTTTAATAGTGGATATGTACTTGCCAATAAAAATGCTGACCGACGCATTGAACCTGCTAGTTTGACTAAAATAATGACCGGTTATATCGTTATTAATGAACTCAATAATGGCAATATGAGTATGGATGAAGAAGTCACCATCAGTCAAAAGGCATGGAAAATGCCGGGTTCTAAAATGTTTATTGAGGTTGGTAAAAAAGTAAAAGTGCGTGACTTGGTTAAAGGGATGGTCATTCAATCCGGGAATGATGCAAGTGTCGCCTTGGCAGAGTTCGTTGCCGGAAGCGAAGAAGTCTTTGCACAGTTAATGAATAAATACGCCAAATCCTTAGGCATGAATAACACCAATTTTGTCAATTCGACGGGTATGCCACATAAAGATCACTACACCACGGCACATGATTTAGCGATTTTAACCAAAAGCCTAATCACTAAATTCCCTGAAGAGTACAAATGGTACTCAGAGAAAAAGTTCACTTTCAATGGTATTACACAATACAACCGTAATAAGTTATTGTGGCAAGATTCGACTGTTGATGGCCTTAAAACCGGGCATACTGATAGCGCGGGATACTGTCTAGTGGCTTCAGCTAAACGCGAAGAGATGCGTTTAATCAGTATTGTCTTAGATACAAAAAGCTCTAATATTCGTGTTCAAGAGACTCAGAAACTGCTTAATTACGGTTTTAGATTTTTCGAGACGCATAAACTCTATAGCGCACAGCAGCGCCTAAATGATGCCATCGTTTGGGAAGGTAATCGTGACCTGATTGGCCTTGGCACGCAAAAAGACCTTTACATCACCATTCCTCGCGGACAGTATAAAAACATCACAATTGAGAGTTCAGTACAACCTGAAATTGTCGCACCTCTTACTAAAGGTCAAGCATTAGGCAATATCCATATAACACTGAACGATTTGGTGGTTGTAGAACGCCCATTAATTGCATTATCAGACGTTGAAGAAGGCTCTTTCATTAAAAAGCTAATGGATCAAATTAAACGTTTTTTTAACAGTTTATTTAGCTTTTTAGACTAACCCTCTTATTAGGAATAAGCACGACCATGACCTCCACTAGCACCGAACAAATTGTCTATTTAAATGGTCAGTACCTGCCTATGATAGAGTCACAAATTTCGACCCAAGATCGTGGTTTTTTGTTTGGTGATGGTGTCTATGAGGTAATTCCTGTTTATAATCGTCATCTGTTTGCGTTTGATGAACATCTACAACGTCTTAAAAACAGCCTGCAGTCCACGGCTATTCCGAATCCATTAACAGACAGTGAGTGGTTAAATCTGCTCAATACTTTGATTGAAAAGCACCCTTGGGCAGATCAATATATCTACTTACAAGTGACGCGTGGCATTCAAATGCAACGCGACCATCTGCCAGCCCCGAGTTTAACGCCGACTTTGTATGCTTATACCAATCCGTTAAAACCCGTAAGTGACCCCATTATGGAGCACGGCATAACTGCGATAACCCTTGAGGATATTCGCTGGTTAAATTGTGATATAAAAGCAATTACCCTACTGCCTAATATTATGATGAAACTGGCGGCTAAAGCGCGTAATGTCGATGACGCCATTTTAGTGTCAAGAGAGGGATTCATTAGCGAAGGTACGGCCAGTAATTGCTTTATCGTTAAAGAGGGTACTTTAATCACCCCGCCAAATGGCCCTAGTTTATTGTCTGGTATAACCCGCTTGGTGATTAAACGAATTGCGATTGCGAATAATATCCCGATATTAGAAGAGGCAATCACCTTAGCTGATTTAGAGTCGGCTGATGAAATTTGGCTCTCTAGTTCAACTAAAGAGGCCCTACCGGTCACACGTCTAAATGACTTAGCCGTTGGCACTGGCAAACCGGGTGCGCTCTGGCAGAAAATGCGCGGTTTTTACCAAGAACACAAATTAGCCGTTATAGCTGAACAGGCACAACAACCTTAATAATTGAAGACGTTTCTACTAATCGAGAAAAAAGATGACGACTGATCTACACCTCCCCGACAATGAAAGCCTGATTGAATTCCCCTGTGATTTCAGGTTAAAAGCTATGGGTAAAAACTGTGAAAGTTTTATCGAACTGGTTTACCAGGTCACCATTAAACATGCGCCTGAAACACCTCGTGAAAACATCCATATCACCGACTCTAAAGGCAAAAAATTTATCTCCGTCAATATCACTTTTTACGCCACCTGCATTCAACAAGTTCACGGTGTCTATGGCGACTTAAAAAAGCACCCTGAAGTCTTAATGACTCTGTAAACTTTCTATATTATGTCGATTACAATAAAAACCCTTGGTTTGCACTCTTATGAATCTACTTGGCAAGCCATGCGGGATTTTACCGAACAGCGCACAGAGACGACCCCCGATGAGTTATGGATTGTTGAACACCCTGCGGTATTAACCCAAGGACTCAACGGTAAAGCCGAACACCTTCTACAAACCCTGCACAATATACCCCTGGTACAAACTGATCGTGGCGGGCAAATCACCTACCATGCGCCTGGCCAGCTACTGATTTATGTCCTGTTTGATCTAAAAAGAGCCAAATTGGGTGTACGCGCGTTAGTCACGCTGATTGAAGACTCTATTATTGAATACCTGCACCAACTCGGGATTACGGCCGTTGCGCGAGCGGATGCCCCAGGCGTATATGTGAATCAACAAAAAATCGCCTCATTAGGCCTTAAAATTCGCAAGCAGTGCAGTTATCACGGCTTAGCTTTAAATGTCGATATGGATCTGTCCCCGTTTAAACTGATTAATCCGTGTGGTTTAACTGGGATGCTCATGACTCAACTCTCTGATTTATTACCGCTGACCAACACCCCAAACCTACAACAATCAGGTGAAGGGCTTGCTAAAATTTTAAAAAATCGGCTGACAGACTTTCCACTCTAAAACCTGAAATAGAAAGAGTTATCCTTTATACTACAGGCAATTAAAAACTCTAAAATAGCCGTCTGCGACCCCAAATTATGCCAAATTCTCCCCAAATTCAAGAAATCAGCCTCGATTCAATCGGTAATATAAAAGCCCGTAATGAAGCCATGCCTAAAGGCCAATATAAAACAAAGTCCTTAAAACATCGCCCGGACCCTACGGCCGAAAAGCTTAAAAAGCCCAGTTGGATTAAAGCCAAGCTACCGAAAGCCAAGGACATTCATCGTGTAAAAGAGTTGAAAAACATCCTACGTGAGCAAGGTTTACACAGTGTTTGCGAAGAGGCCTCCTGCCCTAACTTAGGGGAGTGTTTTGGTCACGGCACAGCGACCTTTATGATTATGGGCGACATCTGTACGCGTAAATGCCCTTTTTGTGATGTCACCCATGGTCGTCCAAAATCACTGAACCAAGAGGAACCAGAGCATTTGGCGAAAACAGTTAAGGCGATGAAACTTAATTATGTGGTTATCACCTCAGTCGATCGCGATGATTTACGCGATGGTGGTGCACAACATTTTATAAATTGTATTGCTGCGATTCGTACAGAAGCTCCTGAGACCAAAATTGAAACCTTGGTGCCGGATTTTAGAGGCCGTTTAACCGTTGCGTTGGAAATCCTAAGCCAAGCGATTCCAGATGTCCTCAACCATAATTTGGAAACTGTTCCTCGCTTATATGAAGAGGCGCGTCCTGGTGCGGATTATCAAGCCTCTCTCGACCTATTAAAACGTTTTAAAGCGATGAATCCAAGCTCAACCACCAAGTCAGGCCTGATGGTCGGCTTGGGAGAGACACTGCCAGAGATATTGGAGGTCATGCATGATTTACGGGCGCATAATGTTGAAATGCTGACGGTCGGGCAATATTTACAACCCAGTGACTTTCACTTAAGCGTCAAAAGATACTGGACGCCAGATGAGTTTAAACAGGTCGAAGAGGCGGGTTATGAGATGGGCTTTACCAATGTCGCATCAGGCCCGATGGTACGTTCGTCATACCATGCCGATTTACAGGCACAGGCTAAATAACCAATCCTGTTCAATCGCAACCCTAATATTTACCCCATCCCTTATCTGTGGAAACAACAATGAGCAACAATACAATTCAACGGTTTTTATTTAAAGAACTTAATATCCGCGGCCAAGTTATTCAGCTCAATGAAGCTTGGCAACTGATGTTAAAAGATCGCCACTATCCTGAAGCCATTCGCCAGTTACTCGGCAAGTTAACGGCTTTTTCAGTGATTATGGCCAATGGCATGAAACACACCGGGAAAATCACTTTACAAGTTCAAGGCAGTGGCCCCATTACTCTCTTAGTTGTCGAGGTCACCCACGATCTTAAAATCCGCGGTGTCGCCAAAACCAATGAAACCATCCAGGGGCAAGCCACATTAGATGAACTGCTAGGCGACGGTCAAATTCTCGTGACATTAGAAAACACTCAAACTCAGCACCATTTTCAATCCTATGTCGATCGCACGGGTGAGACAATCGAAGCGACCTTTGAAAACTTCTTGAGCCAGTCAGATCAACTGCCCTCCAAAATCTGGTTAGCGGCAACCGATGAGGCTCTAGGGGGTGTACTGATTCAAAAGATGCCCGAGTCCGATAAGCTTGATGCCGATGGCTGGAATCGTATCCATAGCCTCACGACCACCGTGACCGATAAGGAGTTGACCCAACTCGACGCTGAAACCCTATTACACAGACTCTTCCACGAGGAGACCGTCGAACTGTTTGAGCCTCAGACCATCACTTATGAATGCCCTAAAGACAAGAAGCGGATCACCGATATGCTCAAATCACTCGGCGAAGAAGAGGTCCGCAAGCTATTAGCAGAACAGGGTGAAATCCTTATTCACAATGATATGTGTAACTTTCATATGCGCTTAAATAAAGAAGACGTAGATGCCTTGTTTGCGCAAGAGAAGCCGACCATTCAATAACTGAAAACCGCTGATTTAAAATCTACTCTCCAACTTTACGCGTGAAGACCCAATCGGTTTCACTGGATAATTCGGCATCAAAGCGATAACCATCGATATCAAAAAACTTTAACGCCTCGGCATTTTCAAGCTGATTATCCGCAGCATAACGTGCCATCAGTCCGCGTGCACGCTTTGCATAAAAACTGATAATTTTATATTGACCATTCTTCCACTCTTTGAAAATTGGGGTGATAATGCGAGCCTTTAACAACTTAGGCTGCACGACTTTAAAATACTCTGCTGAGGCCAAATTCACGATGGTTTTACTCTTCTGTTGTGCCAGCTCAGCGTTAAGTAATTCGGTGATTTTAGCCCCCCAAAAAGTGTATAGATCTTTGCCCTTTTGATTCGCAAATTTGCAGCCCATCTCTAAACGGTACGGCAATATATCATCACACGGTTTAAGCAAACCGTATAGACCCGATAAGATACGCAAATGGGCTTGCAGATAGTCAATCTGTTGTTGAGAAAGAGTATAAGCGTCCAACCCTTGATAAACATCTCCTTTAAACAGCCACGCCGCTTGTTTGGCTTGTTCTGGCGGAAACGGCATCTGCCACGCCTGAAAACGCTCATAGTTCAATTCAGAGAGTTTCTCACTGATATGCATCAACTGACCAATCTCTTCTGGGCCAATGAGTTGCAACGCTGCAATCAATTGGGCTGCTTCTTCAAGCAACACTCCCTGGGTGTGCAATGGCGTTTGTACCGGCGTTTTTTCATCCAATGACTTGGCTGGAGAAACAAGCATTAACATATCAAGTATCCTTCTGATTTTTAGCGCTTTTAAGTGCTTTTGAACACTTTTAAGCGACTGAATTTGAGCGTTATTATAGACGATTACCCTGAGTACCGGGCTAGGGAACGCCAGTTGAAGTTCATTCTGAAATCCATGAAACCTACCAGGCCTGGTCAAATTCATGCGGCAATTGAGTGTTATCTCCTGCGACTGGGTTAGCCGGTCGCAGACCAGAGGGGCTGGTCAGTTATCTCTAAATAGGTCAGGTAAGCCCTTAGATCAAATTCCAATTGGTGATAATCGGGTTCCATATGTAAACACATTTGATAGAAGGCCTTGTTATGCTCATGCTCTTTGATATGGGCGAGTTCATGGACGACAATCATCCGCAAAAACTCGATCGGCATCTCTTTAAAGACTGAAGCCACGTGCATCTCTTTCTTTGCCTTGAGTTTTGAACCATGCTGGGTGGATTTAGAAGTATGTGTTCCCAGCGCCTTATGCGTTAGATGCAACTTACTGTCAAACACCACCTTATTGAATTGTGGAGCCTTGCGCAGATAGAGGTTCTTAAGCTGCATAACATAATCATAGAGCGCTTTATCGGTACGGATAGAGTGCGCTTGCGGATATTTTTTTAAGAGTATCTCGCCAAACCGACCTTGAGTAATTAAGCTGTGAACTTGCTCCGTCAGGCCTTCTGAATAACCGGCAATATAATTGGGTGTTGGTTTAGGTTGCATAGGACTACTAATTTGAAGTTAAATTGTTAAGGCGCTATTTTACAGCTAACCAGGCCTGGTCAGTTTAGAAAATTATCTCATTATTAGCAGAGCATAGATTCAAATATTTGATTTGTTTTCTATCCCAAATCCCCTACAATCTCACGCAACAATCTCATTAAATGGAATTAATATATGTCATCTGATCTACTGACCCAAGTCATCCTCCCTGTTGCCCTTTTTTTAATCATGTTCGGCATGGGACTGTCACTGCGTTTAAATGACTTTAAAGCGGTTTTAAAAGCCCCTAAAGCCATGGCCATAGGTTTGATTGGTCAAATGCTCTTACTGCCTTTAATTGCCTTTGCAATCGCCATCTTATTAAATCTACCGCCTGAAATTGCTGTGGGATTAATGATTATTGCCCTCGCCCCAGGTGGCGCGACCTCAAATCTATTTACCTACCTCTCTAAGGGGGATGTTTCGCTTTCGATTAGTTTAACGGCACTTGTAAGTCTGATTACCCCTTTTACGATTCCATTGGTTGCAGCCTTGAGCATGAGTTATTTTATGGGCGTGACAAGCGAATTTAACCTACCCATCCTTAAAACTATTATGCAATTATTGGCCATTACCCTAATTCCGGTGGCAGCAGGCCTATTTGTTTCGTCTCGCTGGCCAGATGCCGCTAAAAATATCGAAAACAAACTAAAGTGGTTCTCACTCTTTCTCTTAATAGTGATTATCGGTTTGATTGTGCTCCAAAATGCCGACAATGTCTTCGGCTTTTTTGCACAGGCAGGCCTCGCGACTTTTATTTTGAATGTCGTGGTTTTGTTTGTGGGGTACCAACTGGCTAAACTGGCCAAGCTCTCACATCCGCAAGCGGTTTCGATTGGCTTTGAAGTGGGGATTCAAAATGGCACTTTAGCATTAGTGGTCGCCGGCTCTTTAATTGGCAATGAGGTGATGATGATTCCTGCTGTCACCTACTCTTTAATTATGTTTTTCACCGGGACATTTTTTGGTTGGTGGATCAATAGAAAACGGGCCTAACACTCTGCTGATCGACAAAAAATCATCCACAAAAAAGGCCCGAAATTCGGGCCTTTTTTGTAAGATTTTCAATAAACGTCTAACTCTTTTCTGGCGTCAATTCGACTGACTCTAAGAAATGTTTTAGCTTACTAATTTCTGTTTTATCAGCCAACTCGTGACCGTGATGCGGCACACCTAAAACAATCTCTTGTCCACGAAGTACCACTTTGGCTTTAT
>JBNJEY010000028.1:0-13251 GCA_051746325.1 Pseudomonadota bacterium | reverse complement strand
AATCCTTATCACCAGGACTCACCACAAAGTATACTATACCCCCTAAAATAAAGGTTCATAGAAAAGTTCATAGAAACGGCCTATAACCACAGTCTGCTTGTAATTCAAAGAGGAATGCCAAATGTTTGCCAATTTATCATTAAGAGCCAAAGTAGTGTCTATTACCACACTCATTGGTTTGCTTGTTTCAATCATTGTCGGAGGTCTTATCTATCAAACCTCTGTTGCGCCGGTAAAAGGCACAATAGAGAGTAAAATGATTAAAGATTTAACCACTTACATTGAGTCGCAAATCGATTTAAAAATACAGGGTAGTATTATCGGCTCTACAGCAATCTCTATACAAAAGGAGGTTGCGTCGGCTCTAGTGGTAGAAGAACGAGAAGAACTTTTACCTATTTTTGCAGGTATTAAAGACAGCTACCGCAATCAGACCGATTATAAAAACATTGCCACTCAATTAATTACAGCAGACGGTCGTGCATTGATTAAATCATGGGATCTTGATAGTTACGGTCAAAACCTTGCAAACAGCCCATTGATTAGAAATGCTATGAAAGACAAGATGTCTTCTGGCTCACTGGCTTTGGGTGCACGAGGTGTCTCCGTTATTGGTATTTCACCAGTGATAGATGAAGGCGAATTCATGGGCATGGTTACCATGATTCAAGGATTGGCTTCAGTTCGCAAAAACTTTGCCAAACAGGAAGATGGCGAGTGGGTTTTATTGATTGATAAACGTTATGTTGCCACTAAATATGGCAATATGCCGATTATTGAGAGCAATATACCCTTTGATAAAAATTACTTATTAGCAAATAACAGATGGTTTCCAAAAGAGGTCGTTGAGTTTGCTAAATCTGGATTCCAACCCGTGGATGGTGAAAGCAATAAGATTTATGCCTATCAAGACAAAGTATTTATTGATATCCCAGCCTATGATGAAGAGCAGAAAATCATGGGACGTCATCTATTCATTCTTGATAAAGACGTTCACGATGGCCCTATAGAACTGGCCATGAATACTGCGTGGATCTCTCTTGGTGGTATTCTCAGCGGGATTCTGTTATTAATTATTATTATCGTTATCGTAATGAGTAAAATGGTTATTACTCCGTTACAAAAGGTACAGAAAATCACCTCTACCATTCTTAATACCGGTAATTTCTCTTTGCGTATGGAGGTCAATTCAAACGATGAAGTCGGTCAAACCGCTAAAGCGATTAATGAGTTATTAACGCAAATTGGCTTAGCGTTACAAGAAGCCAACGGGACTGTTAAAGCCATTTCTGAAGGTGACTTCAGCCAGCGCATTACAGGTGACTATCAAGGCGATTTAGAGCTTCTAAAATCAGGTATCAACCAAAGTACAGACAATATCGCTAGCGTCATGGATGAACTGGCTAAGGTCATGAAAGCCATGAAAGAAGGTGTTTATGATATTGAGATTCAGAGCAATAATGCCTCTGGGCGCTATGCAACAATGCTTATCGATGCGCAACAGGCAATGACTGAAACTAACCACGTCATTACTGAAATTAACCAGGTCATGATGGATATGCAACAAGGTGTCTTCCAGACACGGGTAGAGATTGAAGCACAAGGAGAGTTAAACACCCTTAAGCAGCGTATCAACGATTCGATGATTGCTTTAGACAAGGCCATTACCGACATCACTGATGTGGTTACCGCCCAGAGCGAGGGGGATTTAACGAAAACGATTTCTAACGAGTATCAAGGCGACCTATTACAACTGAAAAATGTCATTAACCAATCCATTGAAAAGTTGGCATTCACCGTTTCTCAGGCCATAGAGTCTGCAACGATTGTTCAATCAGAAGCGCTTGGTTTGTCTAAAGATGCAACTCACCTAAGTGCTCAGGTACAACAACAAGCGGCCGCGATTGAGGAAACCTCTGCCACTATGGAAGAGATGAATTCAGCGGTACAAAACAACACTCAAAATGCGCAACAAGCTTCAGTCGTCGTTGAAAAGGTGCAAACAGAAGCGGTACAAGCGGGTAGCGTCATGAAGCGCACCATTGAAGCCATGGACAGCATTCAAACCTCAAGTCATCAAATTGCAAATATTGTCAGTTTGATTGATGGTATTGCCTTCCAGACCAATCTACTGGCATTGAATGCAGCTGTTGAAGCCGCTCGCGCAGGTGAGCATGGACGTGGATTTGCCGTAGTCGCGGGAGAAGTTCGAAACCTGGCTCAGAAATCAGCCGATGCCGCTAAGGACATTAAAAAACTGATTGACTCCAGCGTGCAACGAATTGATCAAGGAACACAGCTTGCGAGTGAATCTGGTGCTGCGATTAATGAAATCACCTCGTCGATTGACCAAGTCACTCAAATGATCCATCACATCACATCAGCCTCTACAGAGCAGGCTGAAGGGGTGCATCAAGTTCACCTAGCAATCAGTGACATTGATGCCACGACCCAACAAAATGCAGCGCTCGTAGAAAGAACCTCTACTGTCGCTGAAAATATGAATCAACAAGCAACAGCATTAAGTAACAATATGGCATTCTTTAGAACCAATCAGACAGTAACGGCGGTTACTTCATCACCGATTCGTCCAGAATTAGATCGTTCTCACAGACCTGTAGTCGCTAAACCAATACACTCCACCAAAGCGACTATAACTCAACCTAGTGGGGTAAAACCAACGCCAGAAACCCCTAAAACAACTGGGCTTCATGATAGTGATGAGTGGTCCGACTTCTAACACAAGACTGATACTCTACTTAAATTAGCTTAATAAAAAAGGCCATCAATTTAGATTGATGGCCTTTTTTTTTATGCTTAATCGCATCGTTTTTAGCACTCTTTAACCATTCTTATCCGTTCATTCGCTCTATCTATAGATATTGATCTAGGCGAACTTCCCAACCTTTTAGCCAACGAGCTTCATTGCGCTCCACTGGCGCTAACTTGACTCGTAACTGGAGGCGTTTTTTAGCCGCTATTACAAACTGCTCTAAATACTCACCTTGTGAAGTTGCTTGTGAAACTTCCATCGCCGTCAACACCGAAGCCAATCCCCAAGATTCCCCCTGGTAGCGCTCTTTTTGATTGGCACCAATTCCTTTGAAGTTGAAATAATCAACCACCGCAAACAGGCCTTTTTTAAAGCCCATCATTTTATTTAAGCGGTGCTGAAGGTGTGCTTGTTGTTGTAACGTAAGGGTTTGAGTTTCACTTAACCAGCGTTTTTGAAACGTTAATACAATAAACTGGGCTTGTTGAGGTTGAGTGGCTAACAGCCACTCCCGAAGCTGTTGCAACTCATTAAGTGACCAGGCCTGGTCAAATGTTTTTTTAGAAGACCAAGGTGCTATGAATTCAGTTTGAGTAGACAGCTCTGCTAACCAATCAGGCGGTCGCTGAGTTTTAGAGACAAATTGCACCATAGCCGGAAAAGTTTCGGTAAACTTTGGCTTAACATCACTTTTTAGGCGCTTGGGGTGCCAGATAAAGTGCCCTATTCCAAAAGAGGGAAAGTCCTCCCCCTCTCCCCAATAGGTTAAATATTTAGGGTTGCCAGCACATTCATTTTGATAAATTCGCTCTCCAATCCACTGATAATCTGCTTGTCTTAAGGCCGCTAACTGGGCAAAAGGAATCGTCTCAGAAGAATTTAAAACACTGTTAGGAGAGCTTTTCAGAGAAAGTTTTGGAGGTTGGTTTGTCGCTGAATAAACGACTGGACTCAATACTAAACCTGACGCTAAGCCGATCGCTAAAAGAAGTGGAGTCGGTTTTAAGCTAAAATGGTGTAAATTCATGGTTCTCCGTTGACTCGTCTAGTCGAGTAATTTCGTCGCAAAGAAACCATCCATCTTCTTAATCATCCCCTTGTACATTTTCGGTAACTCTGGGACGACAGAGGCTTGCACGAAATCTAGTGCTAATAGATTTTCAGCCCATTTTGCCAATTTTGGGGTGTTTTCCAAAAGATCAATGCCCGTATGCTGTTTGATAAAATTCAAACGCATCAACATCGGTGCATAAGCTGCGTCAATCATATTGAATGTTTCACCATTGAAATAGGTCTGGCCTGAATGCACCGCCTCTAGTTGCCCTAATTTTTGTAATACAATCGCTCTCTTTTCGTTAGAAACAGACTCCTCTTTAGAGGTCACCATCGGTTGCATTGCAAATAAGATATCATTGCCAAAGCTAATCCAAGCACGATTTTTAGCTTTTAATAGAGGATCTTCAGGCTGTAAACTCGGAGGGGTGATTTCATCAACATACTCCTGAATCACCGACGATTCAAACAAGACCTCGTCCCCTACTTTTAAAACAGGCACCTGACCTAAAGGTGAAATCGTTTTGAACCACTCTGGCGGACTGGCCAGGTCAATATAGGTGATATCAAAATCAATATTCTTTTTCTTTAACACAATCACTGCACGCTGTACAAATGGACAAAGTTTAAAGCTAATCAGTTCTAATTTTTGTGGCATCTTAAGACCTCTTAAGTCATTAAATAAGTAATAAACATCATACATTCTACTCTTGCCAAGGTAAAGCGTCTTAGCGGTGTAAAAGCCCAAAATAGCCGCTTTAAAAATCGCGTATAATTAAAAGATAAGCGCTAAGTTCTCATTAAACATCACAAAGTAGGTATCAATGTTTTTCCCGTACATCAAAGAAATTGCCTCCACAGATTTAACTAAAATTCCTATGGAACACACCATTGGTCAAGCCATTCAACGCATGATAGAGTCTAAACATCGTAGCCTTATTGTAGAAGACGGTCACTTCTATTACATCTTATTAGCACAAGATATTTTAACTTTAAACCATACCGAACTAGACTTAAACCTGCCCGTTTCCCAAGCGGTACTTCACCGCTTGCCTAAAATAGACCAGGAGAAAAATCTATTAGAAGCGATCTCCTACTTACAAGAATCAGTTGAATATATTGCCACCGTTGATACTAAAGGAACGATGGTCGGCTTAGTGAGCCACAGCGATATTATTGATTGCACTGATCCTGAAATATTAATTGAGAACTACTCCATTGGTGAGGTTGTCAAAAGCCAAAAAAATGACATTTGGGTCAAGCCTGACGAACCTACTAATCTGGTACTGCATAAGATGAAGGTCGCCCAAAAGGATTGTGCAATTATTATTCAAGATGGAAAACCCATTGGTATATTCACCATTAAAGATGTATTGGCTTTATATCGAGATACAAAAACCGTTTTCAAACCTATTTCAGACTATATGACCCAGCCTGTTAAAGCGATTGAAGCGAGTTTTTCTATTAAACAGGCCTTGGAATTTATTAAATCCAAACCTTTTAAGCGACTGGTCGTCATTAATTCCGAACATAAAATGGTCGGAATGATTATGCAAAAAGAGTTAATTTCGCTCGCCTATAATAGCTGGTCGGCTTTAATGAAACAGCACCAAGCTGAGCTATATCGATTAAATGGTCTATTATCAGATCAAGCGAACCGTTATAAGCATCTCGCGGCATTTGACCCTTTAACTAACCTCTACAATCGTTACAAATTTATAGAGCTCTACTCGACTGAGTTTATTGCTATGGGGCAACGTAATCGTGCCATGTCGTTAATTATGCTGGATATTGATTATTTTAAAAAAATAAATGATCAATATGGCCACAATGTGGGGGATGACGTCCTTAGAGAGATTGCGCAGATCCTACCGTTATCGGTACGCAATATTGACATAGTCTGCCGTTGGGGTGGTGAAGAGTTTATCTTATTACTTCCGACTGTAGATAAAACACAAGCAGTGATTATTGCCGAAAAAATACGCTATACCATCAACGAAATCGAGTTTACAGAAGGGTTTAAAATTACAGCGAGTTTAGGGGTTACCGATGTTCGTTGTGACGATGTTTTGGAGGAGGTGATTTATCGTGCTGATATGGCACTTTATCAAGCGAAACATCAAGGTCGAAATAGAACGATGGTTTTTAAGGAATAAACACTTTCGGGGCAAAAAAAATTAAAACCTGACGCACGATGAACCAGATTCTAAATCAGATCGAAAGTACCATTAGATAGCTTCTATTCAGAGGCTATCTAATGGTCTCCTTAAATCTTATCCTCTCGAACCAACTGCTCGAACTTCTGATAAAGGGTCTCTTTATCTTCCACGCGATCAGGGTCGGTAATAATACAATCAATTGGACAAACACTGATACAGGTTGGTTTATCATAGAAGCCAACACATTCGGTGCATAAATCAGGATCTATTTCATAGATTTTATCGCCCAAATAGATCGCTTTATTCGGGCATTCTGGTTCACACATATCACAGTTGATACAACTTTTAATAATCTTTAAAGCCATAAAAAACTACCTAGAGACCTTGGCAGATGCGCGGTTAACCAGGTCTTTCGCGTCTTGTTCCTTTTTGACTTTACGCGCGGCAGAGTCCCGTTTGACATCGCCCCCCCAAGACTCATTACGCATCACCAAACAGAACTTAAGAATCTCTTCAGAGACATCTTTAAATGGATTAGGAATACGCACAACCCAACCAGATCCTAAAGCACATTCGACTGGCTCATCATGGTGGTTACGTAAACTTGGCAAGACCATAGAAACGTTACCCACCGGGCTCATTAATTCTAGCGAATCGCCAACGCAGAATTTGTTTTTAACATCGATTTCTAGATAGCTTTCGCCCTCTTTTTCACCGACACAAGTCACCTCTCCCACAAAACGCTGACGATCCGACTTAGAGACACCATATTCATAGTTCTGGTATTCAGAATGCACGTGGCGACGTAAAAACCCTTCGGTATAACCTCGACTGGCCAAACTCTCTAAATCCGTCATTAAGCTGGTATCAAAAGGTTTACCGGCTAAGGCATCATCAATCGCTTTACGATAAACTTGAGCGGTTCGCGCGACATAGTAGTGAGACTTGGTACGCCCCTCAATTTTTAAAGAATGAACACCGATAGAGACCATCTCAGGGATTAACTCAACCGCGCGCAAATCTTTTGAGTTCATAATATAGGTACCATGCTCGTCTTCAAAAGCTGGCATAAACTCGCCTGGGCGCCCCTCTTCTTCAAGTAGCATCATTTTTTCAGTGGTTTCACCTTGGCCGAGTGTTGGCGCGTGACTTTCGACAGCTTGCTCAACATCAGGGTTAACATAAGCATCGACTTGAGGCACATTGGTCTCAATGGTCAAATCAGTGATATTATCAATATTAGTAACTTCAATTCTGGGAACGCCGACGGCATCGCCAGTCACATCTTCTTTGGCTTCGTAGGTATTGTAGTTCCAACGGCATGCATTAGTGCACGTGCCCTGGTTCGCATCGCGTTTATTGATATAGCCCGACAATAAACAACGACCTGAATAAGCGATACATAAGGCACCATGTACAAACACTTCTAGCTCCATTTCTGGAACCTTTTCATGAATTTCGCGAATCTCTTGCATCGACAGTTCGCGTGAAAGTACCACACGGCGAACCCCATTATTGTACCAAAACTTAACCGTCGCCCAGTTCACCGCATTCGACTGCACAGAGAGATGAATCTCCTGCTCTGGATACTGCTCATGCACCATGGCAATCAATCCAGGATCGGACATAATCAAGGCATCCGGTTTCATGGCAATCACCGGCCCTATGTCTTTCATATAGGTGTTTACTTTAGAGTTATGTGCGGCGATATTGCTCACAACATAGAACTTTTTACCCAGTTGATGAGCGCGGTCGATGCCTATTTTTAAATTCTCTTCATCAAACTCATTATTACGTACACGCAAGCTATAACGCGGTTGCCCTGCATAGACGGCATCGGCACCATAAGCAAAGGCATATTCCATGTTTTTAAGCGTGCCCGCAGGCGATAATAGTTCTGACGTTGCCGTCTGGTTAAGATTGTCTGCTTTCAAGGCAAAATCTCCTAATAATGAGTGGATGAACGGGTTATAAAATCTAGCCGGGTATTCTACAATAGATTGGATAATTTTTCTTGCCATAACAACCGCTTATCTTCAAAAGTAATGGCGGCATAGGCCGGACTGGTGGATGGCAAGGTGATAAAGACCAACTCTTTCGGTAGGATTTGTTTTTTAATCACCTCTTTTTTAAACAGTTTTTCTGCCGCCTGACCATTAAACGCGATGATTTTTAATGCTGGAAACACTTGCAACAAGGATTCAAAATCATTGGCAAGAGGTTGCTCTATGGCACTGTCCAAACTGCCTCTTCGCTGGCAACTTTGCAGCACATCCCACAAAAGAATGCCTCTCTCCTCGCAAGCCTGCCGCTTGTCATCGATAGATCCCAGACTTCTTGAAACCAGTGAGGCCATAATGGGCCAAAAGGCATTACGCGGGTGCGAATAATAAAATTCCTGATCAAGTGAGACCACACTGGGCATCGTGCCTAAAATCATTATTTTAGGCGATTCTGGAATAATCGGCTTAAAACCTCTACAAACAGACATACAAAATAAGGCTCCAATAAAATTAAAAATAATTTGACCAGGCCTGGTCAAACCAAAAACAGCAACAGTTTAATCACAATCACTATTCGTTATTTATTATTCGTTATTCTAAATCATCTTTTACATAAAACATGATTGACACAGTCAAAGATCACTCTTAAATTGGTCAGGTAGTTAAACCGACTGTCGGTTTATCAGGGTATTGATAGACAAGTTTTAACGACCCGTTTAGACTGAATATTGAATGGGTTTAAGTTATGGGCGATCCATTATCCATTGCCTGCCAAAAAAGCGTACCAAAAAGGAATCTATAATATGAATACATCTTCTGAACGCTTTGAGTATATAAAGTTTTTTAATGAAGTCGGTATAGACGATATTCCGATTGTCGGCGGCAAAAATGCCTCGCTTGGTGAAATGTACCAGGCACTCATGACACAAGAGATCTTGGTGCCCAATGGGTTTGCAATAACCGCCCAAGCCTATCACGCGTTACTCAGTGAAAATAACTTATCAGATACACTGCACCAAATCATTGACACCTTAAAGGAAAGCGATATGGCTGATTTAGCCAGTCGGGGCAAGCAAGCCCGCGAGCTTATTTTTAACGCCCCCTTTCCAAAGCAGCTCGAAAAAGAGATCCTTCAGGCTTATGCCTTACTGGAAGCCGAGTTTCCCGATAAAATTACCTTGGCCATCCGTAGTTCTGCAACAGCAGAGGATTTACCGACCGCAAGTTTTGCAGGTCAACAAGACACCTATCTCAATGTTACTGGTGAACAAGCCCTGTTAAATGCCTGTAAGCGTTGCTTTGCCAGCCTGTTTACTGATCGAGCGATTCACTATCGAATTGATCATGGTTTTGATCACTTTAGTGTCGGCCTATCCATTGGGGTACAGAAAATGGTACGCTCCGATCTAGCTGCTTCAGGTGTTATGTTCTCAATCGATACGGAAACAGGGTTTAAGGATGCCGTTTTTATTACCTCCGCTTATGGTTTAGGGGAAAATGTTGTACAAGGCGCGGTTGAGCCCGATGAATTTTACATACACAAACCCACTTTTGACTTAGGTTACCGTTGTATTCTCAAGCACCACTTAGGGGGTAAAAAGATCAAAATGATCTACGAGAAGGACACCACCAAAGACCCTGTTTTAAATATACCCACGCCACTCAAAGAGCAGTCACAGTACTCTATTACCGATGAAGAGGCCTTACTCTTAGCGGACTATGCTATTCGTATTGAAAAATATTACTCGGAACATGCAGGCCATGATAAACCCATGGACATTGAATGGGCCAAAGATGGGATAGATGGCAAACTCTATATTGTACAAGCCAGACCAGAAACCGTTACCTCCCAGGCCAGCCACACCACCCTTAAAACCTATAAAATTGAGATTCCTGAAGACGCTGAAATATTAGCTGAAGGCCGCTCAGTTGGTCAAAAGGTGGCCCAAGGCCAAGTTCACGTCATTGAAAACGTCAAGAATATTCATCAATTTAAAGCAGGCGAAGTGCTTGTCTCTGATATCACTACGCCAGACTGGGAACCCATTATGAAGCTCGCCTCCGCGATTATCACCAATCGCGGTGGGCGAACTTGCCATGCGGCCATTATTGCACGTGAGCTCGGCATTCCAGCCATTGTCGGCTGTTCAGATGCCACAGAGGTTTTACAGGACAATCCCTACGTTACTGTCTCTTGTGCGCAGGGGGAGATTGGTCGCGTTTATTCTGGAGAAATTCCTTTTGAAGTCATTGAAACCGACCTGAGTCAACAAGCATCACCTAAAACCCAAATGATGCTCAATTTAGGCAATCCCGATCTGGCCTTTCAAACCAGCTTTCTACCCAATCAAGGGGTGGGCTTGGCCCGAATGGAATTTATTATCAATCAATCCATTCAGGTGCACCCTCTGGCTTTACTCAATCCTGAAAGTGTCAAAGATTCTACTCAGAAAAGCGAGATTCTGGAACGGATTAAAAACCATAAATCTGGAACGGATTTCTTTATCCAAAAACTCTCTGAAGGCATAGGCACTATTACCGCCGCGTTTTACCCGAAACCGGTGGTCATTCGCCTCTCTGATTTCAAATCTAATGAATACGCCAGTCTGCTAGGGGGTCAGCAATTTGAGCCTAAAGAAGAAAATCCAATGATTGGTCTTCGTGGGGCTTCGCGTTACAACTCAAAACTATTTGAGCCCGCTTTCGAGTTGGAGTGCCTCGCGATTAAAAGAGTCCGAGAACAGATGGGCTTAACCAATTTAATTATTATGGTGCCCTTCGTAAGGCGTGTTGCCGAGGCGGAACAAGTCATTAATACGCTCGCTAAATATGGTCTTCGCCGCGGCGAAGATGAGTTAAAACTCTATATGATGTGCGAAATTCCTAATAATGTCTTGGAGATAGATAACTTTGCGCCCTACTTTGACGGCATCTCTATTGGCACCAATGATTTAACCCAATTGATACTGGGTGTCGACCGAGATTCGGAGCTGGTCGCTTATAATTACGATGAACGCGATAACGGCGTTAAAAAGATGATTCAATGGGCCATTGAAGGTGCCAAAAGAAATGGTTTGCACAGTGGAGTTTGCGGGCAAGCACCTTCGGACTATCCTGAAATGGCAAAATTTTTTGTGGCGCTAGGCGTTGATTCATTAAGCCTAAATCCAGACAGCTTACTGAAGACCAGCCAAATTATTTCGGACTTTGAAAAGAAGCTGGAATCGGGCGAAGATGTGCCCTCTGCATAAGTTCATGTTTCAGCACATATGTGCTGAAATGTGAATTAAGAAAAAACGACCAGGCCTGGTCGTTCTTTTCAGATTATCTTATTGAATATCTCTTGAATTCGCATATTAAGCAATAGGCGCTTGCAAAAAGGCCTTTAAACTCTCTTTAAGCCATTTTCCACCCCCTCCTTATTAAGCCGTGACTAAACCCATTGTTCAGTACCCCCCAAACCTTAAACAACCATTACCATCAACCAAATATGGGTATGCTACAATGCGCCACCAAAACAACATTAGATGAACACAGAGATGACAAAAATACACCGATTGCTCGCAACTTTATGGCTGTCATTTACTTTTTTTATTTTTCTAGGTTTTGTCTCTCAGACCAATGCAAATGTTGATTTTGATTTCGAGTCCAAATCACAAAACGCAAGCCACTTACACGTTCAGCAAGAAAACTTGCACCTCACAATAGGGGTTCTCTCTTTCAGGCCAAAAGCCTCGACCAAACTCAAGTGGCAACCCTTAGTAGATTACCTCAATCAATCTTTACCCAAAGTCCAACTGAGTTTAGAGGTGTATTCATACCCTGAAATGCAAAACGCCATTGAAAATAAAACGATTGATTTCTTGCTCACTAATTCGGCCAATTATGTACAGCTCACCCATAGATATGGACTATCGGCCCCATTGGCCAGTTTAATTAATCAATCAAATGGCACCCCACTATTTGGTTTTGGTGGCGCAATTATCGTTCACAAAAACAACTCATCCATTCAGAAACTCACCGATTTAAAGGGTAAACATATCGCCACACCCAGCTTTGAATCTTTTGGTGGTTATATGATGCAAGCCTACGAGCTGCAACAAGCAGACATTAAGGTTAACAAGGATCTACAGTTTTTAGAAACCGGCATGCCACACGATACAGCCATTACCGCTCTATTAAACAAACAGGCCGATGCGGCATTTGTTCGCACAGGGGTTTTAGAATCTTTACGTAAAAAATTCCCCTTGAGATTTAATCAATTGCAAGTCATTAACCCCCCTTTCGAATTATTTCCTTTTATGTTGTCCACTCGACTCTATCCTGAATGGCCTTTTGCTGCTCTGCCGCACACAAATACAATTATGGCAGGTCAAATTGCGGGTTTACTATTAACACTTGAACACGAGAGCCTAACCACCCAAAAAATAGGCATCCACGGCTTTAGTATTCCAGCAGATTATGAACCCATAAGAGAAGTATTACGCTCTTTAAGAGCCTATCCATACGAGGCAACTCCAAAATTTACTTTTCAAGATATTTGGACTCAATACTCATTAGAAATTATTGGAATTTCATTGGTAGTCATCATTATCATGCTACTCAGCATTAATCTGCTTTCAACCAATAGCCGACTAAAATCACACCAACAGATGCTTGAAGAGCAAGCCACTTCATTAGCCATTGCAGCCGTTGCCTTTAATACAGAGCAAGCCATTTTGATTACCACGCCAGATGAAAAAATCATTCGAGTAAATCAGGCATTTTCAGACATTACAGGCTATCAGCCCAGTGAGGTGATTGGCAACACCCCTAGAATGTTCAAGTCGGGCCATCACTCTACGCAGTTTTATAACCATATTTGGAAAACGATTCAAAAAGAAGGTTTTTGGCAGGGAGAGGTATGGAATCGTCGTAAGTCAGGTGAAATTTATCCGGTTGGCCAATCGATTAAAACCATCACCTCTGAACAGGGTCAGATCAGCCACTATCTATCCACTTTTACAGATATCACGCTACATAAAGAAAATGAAAATAAAATTCTCAAGCTTGCTTTTTATGACCCATTAACGCAGTTAGCGAATCGTCGCTTATTAAAAGATCATTTAACGCAAATCATGGCGACCAGTGAACATGATAACTTTTATTTTGCGATAATCTTTATCGACCTAGATAACTTTAAAACCTTAAATGATACTTTAGGTCATCACTATGGCGACCTGTTATTACAACAGTTGGCTAAACGCTTAACGGCTTGTGTTCG
>JBNJEY010000027.1:0-13456 GCA_051746325.1 Pseudomonadota bacterium | reverse complement strand
CGATTTTATTATTGTAAACTTTGCGCTGAGTCCTTTAAATTTTGGGGGCGGCAAGGTAAACTTCTAAAATAATATAATATGAAATGGCGCGGCCATCAATGCGGCCATCCATTCTTAATTCCTGAAAAATCACAGAGAGTGTTTCCATGTCTAAAATTGAATCTATCCTAACTGAAACCCGTGTCTTTGAACCTTCGGCAGAAACACTTGCCAGTGTTGCAATTACGCAAGATAAGTTGGATGAAATGTATGCCGCAGCGGCAAAAGATAATGTTGGATTTTGGTCTGATTTAGCGCGTGAAAAGCTTTCTTGGTCAAAACCTTTTACAGTCGGTTTAGACGACTCAAACGCGCCGCATTACCAGTGGTTTACAGATGGTGAATTAAACGTTTCTTATAACTGCATTGATCGACATCTGGAAACAAAGAGCGATAAGTTGGCGATTATCTTTGAAGGTGACCGAGGTGATATAGAGCGTTATACCTATAAAGAGTTACATGACCACGTTTGTCGTTTTGCCAATACGCTAACGGCACAAGGGATCAAGAAAGGCGACCGCGTTATTATCTATATGCCAATGATTCCACAAGCGGTGATTGCGATGCAAGCGTGTGCTCGTATTGGCGCAATTCACTCGGTTGTGTTTGGTGGTTTCTCAGCAGAAGCGCTTAAAGATCGTATAGAAGATGCGGGCGCTAAACTCGTCATTACCACTAATGGCAGTCGTCGTGGCGGCAAGACAATTCCTCTTAAAGCTGCGGTTGATGAAGCGCTTTCAAAAGGGTGCGATAGCATAAAGAAAGTCATTGTCTATCCTCGTACAGATGATGACGTCATAATGAAAGAAGGGCGTGATATTGATTGGTTTGAGGCCGAAGCAGGTATGAGTAACTATCATGATCCCGTTATGGTTGAGTCAGAGCATCCTCTGTTTTTGCTTTATACGTCAGGTTCTACTGGCCGACCTAAGGGCGTGCAGCACAGTACAGGCGGCTATCTTTTAAATGCACATATCACTCATGAGTGGATGTTTGATTTGAAAGACAGTGATGTCTTCTGGTGTACTGCAGATGTCGGCTGGATTACTGGACACACTTATGTCGCTTACGGCCCTTTATCGGTCGGAGCCACCATGTTAATGTTTGAAGGAGTACCAACGTACCCTGACTCTGGACGTTTTTGGCAGCTCTGTCAAGATCACAGCGTCACCGTTTTCTATACGGCGCCCACGGCGATTCGCGCTTTAATGAAGTTTGGAGCGGACTTGCCGAACCAATATGACTTGTCTAAATTACGCATTTTAGGGACAGTCGGTGAGCCGATTAATCCAGAAGCTTGGATGTGGTATTACGAAGTGATTGGCGGCAGTCGCTGCCCGATTATTGATACTTGGTGGCAGACAGAGACCGGTGCCCACATGATTGCGCCTTTCCCAATCACACCGCTTAAACCAGGTTCTTGTACCAAAGCGTTACCCGGGATTGAGGCCGCAATTTTAGATGAAGAAGGCAATGAACTGGGCGCAGGTGATGGTGGTCTATTGGTTATTAAAAAACCATGGCCTTCGATGATTCGTACGGTTTGGAACGATGACCAGCGTTATAAAGAGACCTATTTTCCACTAGAGGGCAATAACTACTATGTGGTGGGCGACAGTGCTCATAAAGACCAAGATGGTTATTTCTGGATCTTAGGCCGGATTGATGATGTCTTGAATGTCTCTGGGCATCGCTTAGGAACGATGGAGATAGAGTCTGCTTTGGTCTCTCATCCGTCGGTGGCAGAAGCGGCGATTGTAGGACGTCCTCATGATATTAAGGGTGAAGCCGTTTCTGCATTTGTGGTCTTGAATGTCGATATTCCGGAAGGCAGTGAACGTGAAGCATTAATTCTAGAATTACGTAATTGGGTCGCTAAGGAGATTGGCCCAATCGCCAAGCCTGATGAAATCCGTTTTGGAACAAATTTACCGAAAACACGTTCGGGTAAGATAATGAGACGTTTATTGAAAACGATTGCGAAAGGCGAAGAAATTACTCAGGACACTTCAACGCTCGAAGATGCCAGTATTTTGGAGCAGTTTCAACAGCAAAAATAATGTTTTTGAACGTTAAAAAGCATATATTTACGCGGTTGAATTAAGAGGTTTATCCTTAATTAATTGATAATTAAGGATAAAGGTAATTTGTTTTTGTTTGGATAGGTTTGGTTTGATAAAAACTTATATGGTGATAAAAAAAACTTATTTTTAGCGGGTGGCTGATATACGGATAATGTAAGCGCTTTATGGCATTTTTGCCGAAAAAATAAAAAAACAATCTCAACGAGGAGAGGACCTGTGAATAGTAAAGAGAAGTTTTCAGCTGTTTTATTGGCTGTTTACACGGTGATGTACTTTGGGGTTGCACTGATGGTCAGTGCAACTTTCAAAGATATCGCTGCCACACCGGTGGCAGGCATGCCGCTAGCAATTTGGGGTGGGTTATTAGTCATCATTAGTGGTGTAATTATTACTCGACTGTATCTTAAAAAAATGGATTCTGAGGAGAACGAATAATGGAAAACCTTGTTGCTCTAATTATCGTTGGCCTTGGTATTTCGCTTTCGATTTGGATTAGTTTTTATCACCGTGGTTCAACAACTTCTACTGCGAATTACTATGTTGCTGGTGGTGGAATTTCACCGCGCGTTAACGGCCTAGCGATGCTAGGTGACTATGCTTCTGCGGCAAGTTTCTTGGGTGTGGCTGGTGCGGTTGCTCTTATGGGTGTTGATGGCTGGTGGCTTGCTATCGGTTTCTTTGCCGCTTGGATTGTTGTATTGATTGCAATCTCTAGTCCACTTAAGAACGTTGGTAAGTTCACTGTTGCAGATGTATTGAATGCACGTTTCGCTGGAAACGCCAAACAAATACGTACGGTTGCCATGCTATCTACGCTTGTGCTTTGTATCATGTATCTGGTTCCACAGATTGTAGGTGCTGGTCATCTGTTTGGTCTGCTTCTTGGTTGGGATTACCTACCAACAGTATTGGTTACTGGTTCTTTGATGGCGTTATTTGTAATCATTGGTGGTATGAAAGGGACTTCTTATAACCAAGCTATCCAAGGTACAATCCTTTTCGGCGCGATGTTGTTTCTGCTTGTCTTCGGTGTTATTCACCTATTCGATGGTAACCCAGCGGGTGTAATCGAAGCTGCTGAGACTATGGTGCCTGCGACATTAGCTGCAGGTAATGCGGAAGCAGTTGCAGCGGCAGCGGCAGCATCTAGTCCAGGTGCAGCAGTTGATGCGGTACGTGCAATTATGACTGACGCTCCATCTGCAGTGACTCCAGGTGTTGGTCTTCGTGATTTCGCTAACCAAGCTTCTCTAGTAATTGCTTTGTTCTTTGGTGTATTGGGTCTACCTCATATCTTAATCAAGTTCTACACTGTAGCAAACGCCTCTGAGGCTCGTAAGTCAGCTCAAATCACTATCTGGGGTCTAGCAGTGTTCTACACAGCTATCTTCTTTGTAGGTTTGATTGCTATGTACGCTTTATATCCTGAACTATTGCAAATGATTGCAAACGGTGAAATAGGTAAAGCTAAGAACATGACTATGCCTATGCTTGGTGACATGCTTGGTGGTCAAATCCTAATGGGGGTGATTGCTGCAGGTGCGATGGCAGCTATGTTAAGTACTTCAGCAGGTCTATTGATCTCTGCAACATCTTCTCTAGCACACGACCTTTATAAAGGTGTTATTAACCCAGACTCAACAGATGAGCAAGAACTTAAGTTTGCTAAGGTTGGCGCTTTCTTCCTTGCGCTTGTAGCAATTGGAATGTCTGTATGGTTGAAAGAACAAAACGTAGCAATGCTTGTAGGTATGTGTTTTGGTATTGCAGCTTCAACTTTTGCTCCTGCGCTTGTATTTGCGGTTTGGTGGAAAGGTCTAACAAGCCAAGCAGTTGTATGGGGCATGGCAACAGGTTTAGTTCTATCGCTACTTTTCACATTCTCTAAGTTCTTCGGGCTTAAAACAATGTTAGGTTTAGATGTATTAGTAAACCCAGCGCTTTACTCTGTTCCAGTTGCTATCTTGGTTACAGTGGTTATCAGTAAGATGACTAGTGACAATGGTAATGTTGAAGAGTTTATGGCGAAAGCTCACGCAAAATAATTTAATTATTTTACGCAATAAAAAAGGGGCTAGTAGCCCCTTTTTTATTGTCTGAACTTTTATGCTTTGGGTTGTTTTTTGTAAATCTTCGCTATCAAAATGTTGGTTTTTCAAGGTATGATTGTATTAATACATTTAATCGGTTCTAAAATACATGGCAATCACACAGCAACGAGATTTTCTCGCACAAATTCCTCCATTTAATCAACTAGATAAACCTCTTTTAAATAAACTTGCCGATAGTATGGATGTGGTTTATCTGCCCTATAAGACGTTGATTAAATTTGAAGAGGCGGTAGACAAGAATTATCTTTATATTCTGATAAAAGGCAAGGTTGCCGAAATTCAGGATGAAAAGGTTACATCACGGTATAGTGTTCGTGGTTTTTTTGGGGATGTTGAAATTTTGGGTGAATCTGGACGTCTTGCCTATTATGAAGTACAAGAGGAGGCTATTGCTTATAAGCTACCAGCTAAACTCTTTTTAAATGCCTTTGAACAAAATCAAGATTTTGCTCATTTTTTTAATTCCTCTATTGTTGAAAAATTAAACCGTATTCATGAGGCGGTTCAATCAGCGACCTCGACAGAAGTGATGATGGATACAGTTTGTTCTGCTCCTTTACAACCTTATACTTCCCTAGATAAAGACTCTACACTGCATCACGCCGCTCAATTAATGGTAGAGCATCGAACGGATGCTTGTATCGTTGAGTTTAAAGACTCTGAAATAGGCATAGTGACTTCTACGGATATTTTAAAGGTTCTTGCAAAGAATGAACCGGGCTTAGCCTCTCTAACGCTTGGTGAATTAGCTAACAAGCCTGTTCAAACAGTTCATGAATTTGACTATCTGTTTAATGCGTTACTGAAAATGACCCGTTTTCAGATTGACCGCTTAGTTGTCAGAGGTGATCAGGGTTATAGAGGTTTTTTGCATCAGAAAGATCTGATGAGTTTGTTTGCTAATCAGTCAGGCCTGGTCTTGTTGAAAGTTGAGCAAGCACAGAGTGTTTCTGATTTAGTTGTGCTTGGTGAGCAGATTGATGGATTGATTGGTAACCTTAATCGTAAAGGAATCAAAACCCACTATATTGCCAAACTCGTTAACGAACTGCATCGTAAAATGATTTATAAGCTTGTGGAATTTCTATTGCCGACTCACTTAACGGATAAGGTATGTATCTTTGTAATGGGTAGTGAAGGTCGTTCTGAGCAAGTAATTCGCACTGATCAGGATAATGCACTTATTTACTCAGATGAGCTAGCGGATGATGAACTCAGTGAGCTAAAACAATTTGCACATACATTTATTGCGACTTTGCAAGAGATGGGATTCCCTCCATGTCCAGGGGATATCATGCTTTCAAATACGAGTTGGCGTATGAGCCAAACCAATTTCATGAAAAAAGTAACTGAGTGGTTTGAAAACCCTTCTGAGGAAAACTTTATGCATGCGGCTATTCTGTTTGATGCTGAAACGGTATTTGGCCAAGAAGAATGGCTAACTAAGCTTAAACAAGTTCTGGAAAATGAAAAAGAGCGGCATTCAAATTTCCTACGCCATTTTGCTGTGTCAGTATTAAGGTTTAAAACACCTATCGGTTTTTTGGGTGGGTTGGTTGTAGACTCTGAAGCGGGTCATGAAGTGATTGATATTAAAAAAGGCGGTATATTTAGTATTGTTCATGGTGTACGTTGTTATGCGTTGGAAGCTGGTATTTCAAAAACCAATACTCATTGGCGTATCAAGGCGCTAATGGATGCAGGTATATTTGATAAAGAGTTCGGTATTGAACTTGGAGAAACGCTCAACTTTTTAAATACTTTGCGATTAGAGTCCATGCTTCATCAGTTAGCTGAGGGGTGTGAGGTACCTGATAATAAAATTCGTTTGTCGGAGCTTAGTCATATGCAACAGGGGTTGCTTAAGCAAAGTTTTGGTGTGGTAGATGGTTTTAAAAAACGTATTAATCATCACTTTGCACTTGATGGGTTGTTGTAATGCTTTCGAATATAAAGGCCTGGTTAAAAGGCTCTCAGTTAAATAAACTCAAGCGCCAGCTAAAAGATCCTTATTATCAGTATTTATTTGATGTCGAGCCTGGTGTATTTGTCTCTTTTGATTGTGAAACAACGGGTTTGAATAGGAAAAAAGACAGAATTATTACGCTTAGTGCGATAAAGATTATTGAAAATGAAGTTCAGACAAGTCAAAGTTTAAACCTTGTCATCAAGCAAGGTGATGATATCTCTGCAGAAAGTATAGAAGTTCACCAGATTCGAAATATGGATGTCGAAAATAGTGAAGATCTTTATTTTGATGAGTTTGAGGCGATTAAATTGTTTTTAGAGTTTATCCGTGGCGCGACACTGGTTGGGTATTACCTTGAGTTTGATGTTGCGATGGTCAATAGGGTGATTAAACCTCGTTTAGGCATAGGGCTACCGAATCCTCAGATTGAAGTTTCAGGAATGTATTATGAATACGCAATGCAAAAATATAAACGCTCGTGTATTGAGCCTAATATAGACCTTTCGTTTGATACTATTCTTAAAAATTTAGACATTCCCAATCTGGGCCAGCACGATGCGTTCAGTGATGCGTTGATGGCCGCGTTAATTTTTGTTAAATTACAACAAGATAGAATTTAGAGAAAGGGGGGTTGCTAGAATAAATAAAGGGACATAGACTTGACAAAATGTGAATTTTAGCTATAATCCCTGTAGCTTTTTTAAAAAAATTATTGAGCGGAGTTCTGTACGAACGGACCCCCGGCTCAAATTTTAAAAAAACCCCGTCTTTACGGGGTTTTTTGTTATTTGAATCCAGAGAATGTTCTCTGGAAATGTAGTGGAAGTAATCTTTTGAATTTAGAAGAAAAATTAGAAAACTTGTTAAAGCCTACGATTGAATCAATGGGCTTTGAGCTGTGGGGTTTTGAATACCTGCCAGCCGGTCGTCATTCGATTTTAAGAGTCTTTATCGAAAAGCCAGATATGGGCATTACGGTAGATGAGTGTGCTGCAGTCAGTCGCCAGATCAGTGCCATTATGGATGTTGAAGACCCAATCAGTAGCGCGTATATGCTAGAGGTCTCTTCTCCTGGAATGGACCGCTTACTATTTAAACCAAAACAATATGAACTTTATCTTAATAAGCCAATTCAAGTCAGAACCGCCGTCGGTGTGCTAGGTCGCAGAAAATTTAAAGGCCCTTTAGTGTTGGTAAACGACACTATGATTGGAATTGAGATAGATGGTGAATTATATGAAATCACCTATGACATTATTGATAAGGCCAATGTGGTCGCAGAATTTTAATCGGATTCGTTCATTCGAATTCGATTAGCAATCGTTTATAAAAATCAGTTTATAGAAATATTAGGACGTTGACAGATGAGTAAAGAAGTTTTAGCCGTCGTAGAAATTATGGCGAATGAAAAGGGCGTTGATAAAGAAATTATTTTTGACGCAATCGAAACCGCTTTAGCGACCGCAACGCGTAGAAGTAATGACGATGAGATTGATGTGCGCGTTGAAATCAACCGCATTACCGGTGATTATGCAACTTTCCGTCGCTGGGAAGTGATTGATGATGCCACCGCGATTGAAGATAATGTGGGTTGGTACATTCGTGAAATGGATGCCATTGATGAAGATCCCAATGCCAAAGTTGGTGATTTTATTGAAGAGCCAATGGAATCCATTGAATTTGGGCGTATTGGTGCGCAAACGGCCAAGCAGGTTATCATTCAAAAAGTTCGTGAAGCTGAGCGTAAGAAGGTTGTAGAGGTCTATTCTAAACGGATTGGTGAAATTATCACGGGTCAGGTTAAGCGTGTAGAACGTGGCGATGTTATTTTAGATTTAGGTGATAACGTGGATGCAGTGATTCCACGTAATCAGTTGATTGCACGTGAAAACTTCCGTATGGGAGATCGTGTTCGCGCTTACTTGCAAGAGGTGAGTTTCCGCCCTCGTGGGCCGCAGTTGATTATGTCCCGTGCTTGTAAAGAGATGTTGACAGAGTTATTCAAAATCGAGGTGCCTGAAATTGGCGACGATCTGATTGATATTATGGGCGCGGCCCGTGATGTAGGCTTTCGCGCTAAAGTCTCTGTTCGTGCAAATGATCCGCGATTAGATCCGATTGGTGCTTGTGTCGGTATGCGTGGTTCACGAGTACAGTCCGTCACCAACGAGCTAGCGGGTGAGCGTATTGATATTATCCTTTGGGATCCTAATGATGCGCAGTATGTTATTAACGCAATGGCACCTGCTGAAGTATTGTCGATTATGGTCGATGAAGATAAGCACACCATGGATCTCTCAGTGGATGACGAACAGCTTTCTCAAGCCATTGGTAAAAACGGCCAAAACATCCGTTTAGCTAGTGAATTGACGGGTTGGGAGTTGAATGTCATGACTCAAACAGAGATGAATGAGAAGCATGATGTTGAATCTAAAGATCAGATTGAATTTTTTGTTAATGCATTAGATATTGATGAAGAGATGGCGGATGTATTAGTCGGCGAAGGTTTTGCGACACTTGAAGAGATCGCTTATGTTCCCGCGGATGAAATGCTGCAGATTGATGGTTTTGATGAAGATATAGTCGCCGAACTTAAACAGCGTGCAAAAGATGCATTGCTTACTAAGGCGATTGCTGATGAAGAGAAGATCGCATTAGCAGAACCTGCCCAAGACCTTCTTAGTTTAGAAGGCATGACCGAAGAGATGGCGAAGCAGTTAGCCAGTAACGGGATCATTACACAAGAAGATTTAGCAGAATTAAGCACTGATGAAGTGCTTGAATTCCTAGAACTAGATGAAGCAACGGCTGGAGAATTAATTCTTAAAGCACGCGCTCCATGGTTCGAAGAATAAAAGGGAGAGACTCAATGAAAGATGTATCAATAAAAGAATTTTCGGAAAAACTCGACCTTTCTGTAGATAAATTATTAACACAGATAGACGCTTCAGGGATTAAAGGTAAAAAAGCCGGCGATTCAATCAATGATAACGAAAAAGCTCAGCTTTTAACCTATCTGAAAAGTTTGCATGGTGAAGAAGGCGATGCACCTCAAAAGGTGACTCTACGTCGTACTCAAACGATGAACCTCTCTGCAGGTTCAGGACGCGATAAGCGTAATGTGAAAGTTGAAGTTCGTAAAAAACGTACTTATGTTAAAAAAGAAGACTCTGCAGAAGAGGCGGTTTCTGAAGAAGTCATCGCGCCAGTTGAAGCCGTTGTTGAAGCCGTTGTTGAAGCGAAAGTTGAAGCACCTGTAGAGAGTAAGGTCGTCGAGAGTCAAGCTAAAGAGCCAGCGCCAGCGCCTAAGGCAGATGCCAGTCCTCAGCCAGTTAGAATGCCATCAAGACCGGTCGTTGTTAGCGAAGCACCTTTAGCTGCAAAAGAGGACCACTCTAAAGCGGCTAAAAAGGCCAAAGACCAGAAGCATCACGAAACACGTAAAGTGAATGATGGCGTAGATGGTCCGAAAACACCGGTTAAAAAGGCCGCTGTCGCTAACAAAAGACGCGGTGGTGGATCAGGTGGGCCAGGTGGAGCCGGTAATCGTCGTCCACAACGCGGTGGCCGTAAAGGTGGGCGTAAAGCCTCTCGTACACCATTGCAGATGGATAACGAGCATGGTTTCCAACAGCCGACTGAAGTGATTGTTAAAGAAGTTCAAGTTCCAGAAAGCATCTCTTTATCTGCCTTGGCTGAAAAAATGTCAATTAAAACTGGTGAAGTCATTAAATTCATGATGATGGAATTGGGGACTATGGCGACCATCAATCAAATCTTAGATCAAGAAACAGCGATGTTGATTGTAGAAGAGATGGGTCATAAAGCATTCGCTTATAATGAAGTGACGGTTGAAGATGAAGTTGTAAACCAAGAGTATCATGGTGCAACGGTAACGCGTTCTCCGGTTGTGACCATTATGGGTCACGTCGATCATGGTAAGACCTCTTTACTGGATTACATCCGTAAAGAAAAAGTGGCTCACGGTGAAGCCGGTGGGATTACCCAGCATATCGGTGCTTATCATGTAGACACGGATAAGGGTGGTGTTACCTTTATCGATACTCCAGGTCACGCGGCCTTTACAGCAATGCGTGCTCGTGGCGCTAAAATAACCGATGTGGTTGTTATTGTGGTTGCGGCGGATGATGGTGTGATGCCTCAAACGCGTGAAGCGATTCAACATGCTAAAGCTTCTGGTGTGGGTATGGTGATTGCTGTCAATAAGATGGATAAAGAAGCGGCCAATATGGATCGCGTCATGCAAGAGTTAGTAGCTGAAGAGGTTGTTCCTGATGCATGGGGCGGCGATGTACAGTTTGTGCCAGTCTCTGCTAAAACGGGAATGGGGATTGATGATCTGTTAGATGCGATCGCACTACAGTCAGAAATGCTTGAGCTTGAAGCGCCAATTGAAGGGCCTGCTAAAGGCGTCGTTGTTGAATCCCGTCTTGATAAAGGACGCGGTAGCGTTGCGACCGTTCTGGTTCAATCAGGTACTTTGAAAAAAGGAGATATCGTTCTTTGTGGAATGGAGTATGGACGTGTTCGTGCTTTAATAAACGATGCGGGTCAAACCGTAACGGAAGCAGGGCCTTCTATTCCCGTCGAACTACTAGGGCTTTCTGGCGTGCCAGTAGCCGGTGACGAGATGATTACCGTTGAAAGCGAGCGTAAAGCGCGTGAAGCGGCCACCTTCCGTCAAGGTAAGTTCAAAGAGTTGAAAATTGCTCGTCAGCAAAAATCTAAGTTGGAAAATATGTTCAATAAGATGGCTGAAGGAGAGGTGCAACACGTTAATATCATTCTTAAAGCGGATGTACAGGGTTCTATCCAGGCCATTACTGATGCACTTGTTAAATTGTCAAATGATGAAATTAAAGTTAATGTTATCTCATCGGGTGTCGGTGGAATCACTGAAACCGATGCCAATTTGGCCATTGCTTCAGATGCACTTATCTTTGGTTTTAATGTTCGTGCAGATGTGGCCTCTAAGCGCATTATTGAGAGCGAAGGAATTGGACTAAAATACTACAGCATTATTTACGAAATCGTTGATGACGTAAAGCGTGTGGTTGAAGGTAAATTAGCCCCTGAAATTCACGAGAATATTGTGGGTATTGCAGATGTTCGTGAAGTCTTTAAAGCACCGAAAATTGGTTTAATCGCCGGTTGTATGGTGACAGAAGGGACTGTTAAACGTAACAATCCAATCCGTGTACTACGTGACAATGTGGTTATCTATGAAGGTCATTTAGAGTCGCTACGTCGCTTTAAAGATGATGTTCCAGAAGTTAGCAAAGGTATGGAGTGTGGTATCGGTGTTAAAGATTACAATGACGTTAAGGTCGGTGATCAGATTGAGTGTTTCGAACGTGTTGAGGTTAAGCGTACTTTAGCTTAACTATCTCCGCTACCAGTCGACTAAAAGCTACCAAGCCTGGTAACTTTTAGTCGACTGGCATCAAAAATGCCCCATTTGGGGCATTTTGTATTTAAAAGAGAATTAAAAATGAGTAATCAAGCAGTGAGTCGTCCTACCAAGGTCGCACAAGAAATCAGACGAACTTTATCGCAGTTATTGGTGCGTGAAGTGAAAGATCCTCGCTTTCAAAGAGTCAATATTACCGATTGCAAAATCAGCAAAGATCTCAGTATCGTGCGCATCCATTTTGCCTTGATAGGCTTTAATGAGGCAGATCCAGAGGTAAAAGAGACTTTAGAGGCTCTAGAAAAAGCCAAAGGGTTCTTTAGGAGTGAGTTGGGTAAAAGATTGCGTTTACGTATTGTGCCTGATATTCGATTTTTTTATGACAGTATTCCAGAGCATGCACAACATATGGAAGAGCTGATTAAAAAGGCACTCAATTCGTAAATGGCTCAGTTCAAACACCCACCTAAAAAACAAATCGACGGTATTATTTTACTCAATAAGCCCGTTGGCGTTTCTTCAAATGGTATTCTGCAGCGCGTTATGCGTATCTTTAGAGCCAAGAAAGGCGGTCATACAGGGGCTTTGGACCCCTTTGCAACGGGATTGTTGCCAATTTGCTTGGGCGAGGCGACAAAAGTTTCTGGACTTCTGTTAGAGTCAGATAAGCGTTATACAGCGACCCTAAAGCTTGGACAGCAAAGTGATACTGGTGATACAGAGGGCGAAATCATTAAAGAGCTTGCTGTCCCGCCATTAACCACTGAATTGATCGATTCTGTTTTTGCGCAATTTAAAGGCGCTATTGAACAGGTTCCGCCAATGTATTCCGCCTTAAAACATCAGGGTAAACCCCTATATTTCTACGCCCGTCAAGGTATTGAGATTACACGTCCAGCGCGTCCCATTACTATAAAAAAGTTGACTCTTATCTCTTTTACCGAAAATGAGATTGTATTTGATGTGTTATGTACTAAGGGTACTTACGTCAGAACCTTAGGGGAAGATATAGCCCTAGCAATCGGCACAGTAGGCCATCTGATTGCCCTACATCGCACCCAAACGGGTGATTTAAAGGGCGATGAGATGTTGACCTTTGAAGAGATTGAACGCCAGCAGTTGGCCTCTATTCATCCGATTGATATTGCATTAACCCACCTGCAACGCATTGATTTAACGCATCAGGAAGTGGATCTGATTCAGCATGGTCAAATGCTAGACTCTCCTAAGCCAGAAGGTGAGCTCGTGCGTTTGTATAATAAAGGTGAATGTTTTGCTGTTGGCGAATGGTCTGATAAAAAACAGATGCTAAAAGCTAAGCGGGTTTTCAATTTACATCTGGCAAAAGAGCAGCAAGAACGAGATGCTCTAGATACTTTAAACGCCGAAATAAATGCGACTAAGCAGGCTTTTATCGAGAAAACCTCTTAATGCGCTTTCAGCAAGCGGATGGTATTTTAGATTTACGCTCTGCCTCGGAATACCAAGCGGGGCATCTGCAAAATTCAACTTGGCTAACTTGGCAGGCACTGCCTGAGAGTTTAAATGAGTTGCCGGCACTGCCTGCCAAGTTATTTTTGATCGGTGATAAAGAGGAGATTGAAGCCGCTACTCTGTTTTTGGATGGCAAAGGCTATGAGGTTAACGGTTCTCTCGTCATTGAAAGTTCAGAGGCTATGTTAAATTGGTCAAAACAGTTACCAGGCCTGGTCGTTTTAGGAAAAGAGTCCAAAAACCTATGGTCACCAAGCCCATTGGTTAAAGAGTTTGTGGAGCAACTTGATTTTGACCCGAAGGCGATAAAACCTCGTTCTACTGCACT
>JBNJEY010000026.1:0-13907 GCA_051746325.1 Pseudomonadota bacterium | reverse complement strand
AACGATCCTCCAGAAACCTGGAAGACTTTAGAGCGTTTAACCGCTCAGGGCTACCCTGAAAATGAAGCAAAAAGACTTCTTGCTTGTGTTGTCACCTCAGAGATATTTGATGTTCTTAAAAAGAAGGAATCGTTTAATCTGGAAAGGTTTGTAAAGGCCCTTAATACACTCCCAAAGCTTCCAGAGGATTGATTTTTAAAGAGTAGTTATAACCACTTATTGCACACTCGACCGGGAAGCTCGGGCGGCCCTTTTTCGATAGGTCATATCGAGTTGAATGCGGTAAAAAACTTCCTGCATTGGATTCCCGGCGGGTGAACAAGCCGTTATGTACTACAAAGGTTTTTATGAGTACTAAAATCAGACTTAACCCTAGCAAAGAATTGATACAGGAAAGATATAGAGGTAAAGGCACGATGACTCAAACAGATATTCATCACTACACAATTGTAAATGAGGCAGGTGAAGAAGTTGGTAAAGTCGTACAGGAAGACCGCGTAGCTTGGTCGTAAGGGATATTAGTATATGAAACGATTATCTAAAGGACTCAAAAGAATCCTTGTTTTTACGGCCGCCATTTCTATAATCTCAATCGGTTATTATCTCTATGCCCTTTTCTTTTACGCACCAGTAGAGGAGAGCGAAACATTTTTATCAGAAGTGGGTGAAAGTTTTGGAGAGATCGGCTTGTGGCTGCTTTTGTTTATTTATTTCCGAACCTTAATAAAATTACTGCTTGGTAAAGGTCCCATTGCCAAAAGAATACTTCCAGAGTATTCCCCGCCCATTGACCCGAATCTATTTAATAAATTAATACACTTCTTAGATAGAACCCATATCTATTTTGGCGTTAGTGCTATAGCGATTATACTTTTGCACATTGTACTAATGGGTATTCCAATGCATATACTATTTTTCCCTGCGGTATTAGTCTTAATAATTTGGCAGGGATTATTTGGCATGTTTATCAGCTGGCGATATACACCAAAAGAGTTAAAAAAGTTCTCATATCTGGTGCACGCACAATTATTTACGGGGATAATGATAGGTGTTTTTGCTTACTTTGGCCATGTTTTAATAGACGACTAGTATTCATACGATGTCATTGTTCAGTAAAAACCCTAATAAATACTTCAACCGACGCCGAAAAGCGGCGCGGCTTAGCTTTAGCGTGCACTGCAAAATATGACGACATACAACACCAACTTCAACACCAACTTAGCTTCTGAATTCTACGTGCTCTCCATTCTTCACCGGCCAAGTCTTCAGGACCGGTTCATCTAACTCAGGCTCATGCATATGATGGCTAAAATTAGGCCGCATTTCGCCCCACAGGATTGGTCGTGACACTCATCGACTTTCTCATCCTAGGTGTTGTCATCGGCTCCAATAATCTTGCCGTGGCGTTGGCGCTCGGCGCCCTGGGGCAGGCCACGCGTCGCTTTCGCGTGATGTTGGTATTCGGCGTGTTCGAGTTCGTGATGCCGTTGCTAGGCATCTGGTTGGGTGCGACGACAGCGCGTGCGATTGGCTTGCACACGAACGCCGTCGGTACCGCACTACTGATCATCCTGGGCCTCCTGACCGTGATCGGCGGGGTTCGCAACCGTAGTCAGGACGAGAAGCTGGCAAAGCATGTCACGCAGTGGCGCGGGCTATTTTTTCTCGCCTTGGCCTTGAGCGTCGATAACGTTGTGGTCGGTTTCAGTCTCGGTCTAGGCCACGCAGATCCGCTGGCAGTGGCGACGACCATTGCGTGTTTCTCGGTGCTGTTCACCTGGATCGGCATGAAGTTGGGTCGCGAGTCGCGTCGAAACTGGGAGCAGGCAGCGAAGATCGGTGCCGGTGTGCTCCTCTTGGGCTTCGGCGTGGCCAATGGCATGGGGTGGTTGTAATGCCTGATGAAAGGAATCAGTGCCATGAAACAGAACAGTCTTGATAGTAGATGGTTGCTACGAAATTGTTCTCACATTGAGCTACAACACTGGTTTTAATCTCTCCGAATCTGTTCTCGAACGGACTAGCTTAGCGCAGAGAAAACTCTAATTACAGTACCACTAAAAACGGGATGTTTACAACGGCTTATATGCGTTATTACAACCTTGAATAGATGTATACTGCAAACGGGGATATGTCGTCCGTAGAGTATGAACTCTGTGTAAAGATAACGTGTCCGCTTTGGCTTGACCAGAACAAAATTAGACAATAGACGTTAAGGAAAAAAGTTCATGGATACCTTTATTAAGGCGTTTGATTTTCAAAATAATTCAGCTCGATTATCAATTACGTTTTTGGTGGTTATATTCATTATATTATCTTGGATGGGCGTTTTAGATGCTCTATCTCAAGATTATATTGATGAAGCAATTGTTCAATCTACCGTCGCTTTTGGGGTCGCCAGAGGTCTAAATGCTCTGATTTCAATGTTGCAATCCACCACTATTTCGATACAAATGCTAGGAGGTGTTGCAGTGAGTGTCGGTGAGGTTTTGGACCCTATGAACGATCTAGTGGAGCAATACTCTTCACTGATGAAGATGTCTATTGGTTCGTTAGTGATTCAAAAACTGCTGATAGAGATTGTTTCGGACGTTTTCTTTAAGGTGGTTATAACCTTGTCAGGCATTACATTGATTTTGAGCTTTTTCTATCAGCAAACTAAATATATTAATGTACTTGCTAAGACGTTTGTTTTTCTATTTTTTATTCGCTTTATGCTGGTCTTGGTTGTGTTATTGAATGGGGTGGTTGATCGGGCGTTTATTCAAGACAAAATTGAGCAGGACGTCGCTTCATTAGATCAATTAAGTCAGGAAGTAGAGAGTAATGCTGATAATAAACCGTTAACCGAGACTGAGAAAACAGAGCTGTTACTCTTAAAGGATCGTTACCAGAAAGAGATCAAGGTAGCGGGGGAGGCTAATCAGGTAATCGGCTCTTCAATTAGTCAAGCACAGCAGAAGTTGATCGAATTAGAAACCAAGCTTAACCAGCTTCAAGACGAACAAGATCTTTCTGAACGACTCAACCCTTTTAGTTCAGATGTGGAAGTGGCATTGAGATCTCAAATATCTAATATTAAATCGAGACTCTCTGGGCTGGATTCAGAGTTTAATCATAATATTAATGTCATACAGCAAGCTCAAGAAGAAATTCTTAGTCTCGAGAACAGCCTACAGGGCAAGCCAAACGGTTTTGCTGAATCGGTCAGTCAAAAATTTAATGTGCTTGGCGACAAGTTTTCCAATATGACCAGTAAGGCGGATGTCACAGCAATCAAAGAGCGTTTAGAAGATTCTGTTGCTAGCATTATTACTGTTATGAGCATCTTTTTATTTAAGACGCTTATTCTGCCTATTATCTTTTTATTGCTTTTGATAAAAGGGACCAATGCAATCTGGGGAATTGACGTTAAGGAGCTGGTAGATAAAGAGTCGGCCGAGTTTCTGAATAAGTAGTCTGAAAGGGTGGGCGTTTATCGGATCAGAGGGCTGGATAACCGCTTTAGTGTGATGTTGAATTTGCACCAAAAGTTTAAGACGTGGCTGTTTTATTGTTTAGAGGGGCTTTTATTTTCGGGAGAAATGCTCTCATCTTGAGGCTTGGCTAAGCAATCTAGGAGACGTTGTACTTGACGCTTACAACACCCATTACCATCGGAGGCATAGGTTTTTTCGCGCACTTTTTCGAGCGTATCCGCGCCTTTATGAATGGCTTTAATAACATCAATTCTAAGTACCTCATTGCAGACGCAGAGATTGCGTTGCAAATCTCTGGTTAGAATCTCCGGTAGTCTATTTAAAGCATCTTCTATCATATTGTTTATATCTATAATTCAATCAAAGGGTTATTGCTCGTGGCTTATTTGCTAAACGTATAGATTGATTTTAATTATTTTGATCTATTTGATTAAGCTAAGTTTAAAGGTGTGCTCTAAAACCGACCAGGCCTGGTCGGTTTCTATTTGACTTAATCCAACCGTTTAAAACAGTCTATTATCACTTAGAAAAGCTAAATTTAATGGCTTTTCGCAATAAAGAGGGCGCTTTCTAAGCTCACACAGACGGCCATAAATCCAGATTTATGACAGAAGATGGTGTCGCTTAATCCGCTAATGGCATTTAACTCTTCGCTTCTTAAGCCACGGAACCTTTCTGGCAAGTGGTTAATGATGCCATTACAGAAAACACCAAATTGCTCCGAACTTCTCGGGTAGACGACACGGGTGATTTCTGGATGTGAACGAATGAAATCTTTGAAAGGCAGGTTCTTTTCTAGCGTGAGAATGCCTGCTTCAACATTTTTGGCGTAGGCTTCAAGTTCAATCACTACCTCGGCCTCTTTAATTGCGGCTTTAATAAAGTTATTTAAGATAGCCGTTGTGAAGCTGACTGCTTCGTTAAAGGCCGCCTCTTGTTGCTCAGTCTCCTCAGAGGAAGATGCATTCATCATGCCGACTAACATTGAGACCGATGGGCGTGGGTCTTCTGTGAACATACCATTATCAACAGCATCTATATCACGGATGAGTTTGTTGTCGACCCACTGCAATGCAAACTGTTTTTCATAGTCGCCTTTTAGGCCTTTTTTAGCCAAAATTCGTTCACCAAAATGTTCCCAGACCAGTCCTGCCGTTGCGTATGGTGTGCCATCTTCCCTGGCTCTGGTAAAGCTATTTTGATGGTGGTCGAAGCGCAATGTTTCTGGGTTATATTCAGCGCCTACATCCAATACTATGTCGGCTTTTTGAATGATTTCGTCATCTCTGGTGCGCGTGACTTCTCGCTCTTCAATCATTAAGATCATGGCGATTGCAAAGACTTCATCGGCGTGGAATCTACCTGAATGGGTTACGAGCATGCTGTTTTCCTTTTGTGTATTAGAGGTGTCTTGTAGCGACTTTTATGAACGGTTGCTATGTTAGCCTATTTTGGTTTTATTATCCGCAACTAAGGGCTTTGTAGGCTGGTTTTCTGCGCAATGTGTTAGAGGTGTTTGGTAAAGATCGCTTGGGAAGGGTGTGGCCCTACAAAACGTAGTCATTGCTTTGTAGGGCCAGTAGAACTTTAGCTTAAGTGAATTAAGCTTTAGATTCAGATTCAGATTCTTGTTTAGCTTGTTCGGCTGCTAAGTCTTTATGAACTTGCTCCATATCTAATTCAACTAATTGCTTAATACCGTCTTCTAATGCACTGCCGGGAATCGCACCTGGGTTTGAGAAAACGACAATGCCTTGACGCATAAAAGTGAGGGTCGGAATTGAACGGACTTGGAACATACCTGCTAACTCTTGTTCTTCTTCTACGTTTACTTTGCAGAAGGCAATGTCAGGATACTTTTCAGAAATTTCTTCAAAGACTGGGCCGAATTGCTTACAGGGAGCACACCATTCTGCCCAAAAATCTAAAATAACGATTTCATTATTCTTAATGGTTTCTTCAAATTGATCCGTTTTTAAGTTGATGACAGCCATATTGATTCCTTTAGTTTTTTGATCTGTTTATTTTGACACTTCTTTTCTGTTTCAGAAGCTTTTGCCCAGATGGTAACCGGACAGATGTCCCTTAAGGGGATGTAAATCGTTAAACATTTACTAAAATTCATTGTACCTTAAGGGCACTTACGATAGGCAAAATCTAGTTAAAAGACATAGATTAACGGCGTTTTCTCTGTGAACCAGTAAAGCTTTAGCTGATTGCCCTCTGACTTGTGCAAAGGATTTATAAAATAGGGCGATTTAAATTTTAGGATTGCCACCTTCTGTCAATAATGCAGGATTTAAGTATTGTTTTAAAGTGGCTTCATCCAAATCGGTCATCTCCAACGCAACCTCTAAGACAGGCTTTCCAGAACGATAAGCCTCTTTAGCAATCGCCGCACCTTTTTCATAGCCAACAACGGTATTTAAGGCCGTCACTAAAATAGGGTTTACATCTAGGTTTTTTTGTAGATTTGCCCGATTAACCGTGAACCCTTTAATCGCCAAATCGGCCAGTTGCACAGAGGCATTAGTGGCAATCTCTATGCTTTGTAGAAGATTCAGGGCGATCATTGGCAGCATGACATTTAACTGAAAAGTGCCAGACTGAGCACCCACCGTAATGGCAGTATGGTTTCCCATAATTTGGGCAGAAACCATCGCGACGGCCTCTGGAATGACAGGGTTTACCTTACCGGGCATAATTGAGCTACCAGGTTGCAGTGCGGGCAGTTGAATTTCACCCAGGCCGGCTAAAGGCCCTGAGTTCATCCAACGTAAATCATTGGATATTTTCATTAAACTTGCCGCCAGAACATTTAATTGACCACTCAATTCTAATGCCGTATCTTGAGAGCTTAAACCGACAAATAGATTTTCCATCGGTTCAAATTCAATCGCCGTAATGGCCGCTAGATTGGCCGACACTAGCCGACCAAACTCGGGGTCCGCGTTAATTCCGGTACCGACTGCAGTACCACCTTGAGGCAATTTCTGAATGCGTTTCTGGGTCTCTTTTAAGCGGCTAATGTTATCGGTGATTTGAACGCGCCAGCTTGAGAGCTCTTGGCTCATTTTGACTGGCATCGCATCCATTAAGTGGGTACGACCTGTTTTAATAACGTCGCCCAGCTCTTTTTCACGATCTTCAATGGTGGCGGCTAAGTGCTCTAGAGCGGGCAGTAAGGCCTCTTCTAAAGCGATGGCTGCACCAACATGAATGGCTGTTGGAATAACATCGTTTGAACTTTGGCTCATATTGATATCATCGTTGGGATGAATCTCCAGTCCTGTCAGCTGTTTGGCGAGAGAGGCGAGCACCTCATTGGCATTCATATTGGTGCTGGTGCCCGAACCGGTTTGAAAGACATCGATCGGGAACTGTTCGAGATAATGCCCCTCAATGATCTCTTTCGCCGCCGTTTGGATCGCATCGGCCTTCTCTTCACTTAAAAGACCCAGTTCATGATTGCTACTCGAGCAGGCGAATTTAACGTAACAGAGCGCCTTAATAAAGGCTTTAGGCATTGGAATGCCACTGATTGGGAAGTTATTGATGGCGCGCTGAGTTTGAGCGCCATAAAGAGCATCTATTGGAACTTCTAAGCTCCCCATGCTATCTTTTTCAATTCGGGTTTGTGGTTTTTTATTATTTTCGGATATAGCCATGAGAAGGGTCTTTTAATATAAGTGATTGAAGGTTATTCGTGGTTTAATAACCTATAAATGATCTTGAATAATAATATTGAATGGGGCACATTTTACGCCTGTTTAATTCAAAAATACAGTAACAACATAATAAGGCTTTTGAATGAGTTTTGATAAGAGTGCCTTTGCCAATGAAATGTTGGATAAGGCTTTATGGTGGCGCTATTTGATTGAAGGTGACAATCAACTTTTTGAGTCGTCTGACGCATTGCAAGCCTTATTTAATAAACCAATCCGAAAACTGAATGATTTGACGGGTCAATATACAACACCACTGATGTCCATCAAAATTCAAGAAATATTGGATAACCCCACGGCAAATATACGTTTTGTTGTTTCCTTTGACACGTTAATGGGAAAACTCTCCTTTCAGCACCGTCTAAGAGTCTTTGAAAGTGGTGGGGCGCGTTATGTTTGGGCGATCTGTATCGAGATCACCGAAATGGTTGAACTGGAACGTGAAATGGTCGATGCACAGGGGCGTCTCTCCCTCAGGCAAGTCCATGAAAGAGAAGATCTCTTACGCCAACAGAATAAATTTATTAATGACTCTTATCAAAAACAGTCCCGTTTTCTAGCCATGTTAAGTCATGAGTTACGCTCGCCACTACTTGGGATTAGTAGTCTCGTAGAGCGTTTGCAAGAACAGTTAATGGGGCAACACGTTAAAGACGAGACGCTGACCGCATTAAAGACGATTCATGTTACAGCTGAGCAATCGATCTTTTTAGTGAATGATATCTTGACCTATTCGCAAACGGAATATGACGTAATTACCCTCCATCCAATGACATTCTCTCTAAAAGAGATGTTGGAGAATGTAAAGCAATTGACGAAGTCCATCGCCTCTGATAAAAACTTAATTGTCTCAATGGTCTATTTGGGAAAACGCGACCTAGTGGTTGGCGACAGTGTTCGACTCTCGCAGATTTTAATAAATTTGATTGTTAATAGTCTCAAGTTCACTCAGTTTGGCGGTGTATCGATTGAGGTCAGTGAAGAAGCCGATAATCACTTTTTGTTTAAAGTCACAGATTCAGGAGAGGGCATCTCGGCGGAGCAACAAGCGCATATTTTTGAACCTTTCGAGCAGTTAAAAAGTCGAGGGAGCGGTCTTAATATTGGCTCAGGTTTGGGTCTGTTTGTCGTTAAAAAGTTGGTTCTGTTGATGGGAGGCGAGGTCTCCGTTAAATCAAATGTAGGTGTCGGAACCTCTTTTTATGTTGATTTGGTTCTGCCACCAGCCGACAATATTATGGTTGATAAAGGGCGCTCTAATCTGCCGATAGTTCCTGCGAAAAAGCTAGAACATAAAGCCAAAAACTCTACAAAGCACTACAAGATTTTAGTAGCGGATGATTCTAAGATAAATCGAATGGTTTTAGTGGGATATTTAGAAGAAGAGAATTGCAGTGTTACTGAGGCAAAGGATGGTAAACAAGCCTGGGATCTTTTCCAAAAAGAAGCTTTTGATTTTGTCTTTCTAGATATTCAAATGCCTTTTTTAGATGGTCTTGAAGTCAGTAAAAAAATCCAACAGTTTGTCAAACAAAACCCTTCACGGGCAAAACAGTTAAAAGGGGTTTTTGCCATAACGGCCGGTGGTGAAGAGTCTAATTTTATTCCGCAAGGCCAGTCTCTGGCCTCTATCGGTTTTGATGGATGGTTTGTAAAACCTGTGACGCAATCACAAATTGTGGGTTTATTACAAGAAAACCACTCTGTAAACTCAACGAAAATACCCGCGCAACAATCGAAAACAGCAAAATCTGAGCAATCAAAACCATCGGCCGAGGTGCCGCTAGACGCAGAAAATGGCTGGGATACGTTTGATCAAGTCCCCGTACAGTTTCATGCTTTAATGGATTCATTTCTATCTGAAATAAGAGCTGGCCTGGTTGAAATGAACTCTTTAAATAAAGCCAATAACGGCGTGGCATTAGCGGCGAAAGCCCATTATCTGAAAGGTAATTGCATGCTATTTCAGCTAGATCATATGGTGAACCTACTGAGAGAGGTCGAAGAGAGTGTTAAAAATGAGAAAATTTTACAAGTTAAACAACAAAAAGTAGACCTGCTATTAGAAAAACTAGAATTTTCCCTGAAATACCTTGAGAAGTCATTAACGATTAGTCATAATGGATAAAAATAAACAAAGCGTACACTTCGATAAGTGTTGTTACTTAAGATTCCTCAAATTGGGTGATTTATATGTCTGAAAAAATTAGTATTTTACTAGCTGAAGATCATGCTTTAGTGAGAGCAGGATTCAAATCTATTTTACAAGCAGAACCCGACTTTGTCGTTGTTGGTGAAGCAGAGGATGGTTTAGAGTGCTTGGAGTTGGTTAGAACGAAATCTCCTCAAGTTGTACTTTTGGACTTATCTATGCCTAAACTAAGTGGTTTGAATGCCATTACTCACATTAAAAAGCGTTATGCAGACACGAAAGTGATTGTTTTAACGGCAGCAGAGACGACTAATGTTTGGAATGAAGTTCTTGAACTAGGTGTCAGTGGTATTGCCATGAAATCAATTTCGCCCAAAGAATTGATTCAGGGCGTTCGTCAAGTCATGAAGGGTGAATTATTCATTCATTCTGAAATTCAACCTATTTTGGAAGAGGCTTCTGGCTTAATCAATAAGCGTTTGTCGGTTCGTGAGAAACAAGTTGTTAAGTTAGTTGCGGAAGGTTACAAAACTAAAGAGATTGCAGAGATGTTAGAAATTAGTGATCGCACGGTTTCTAAACACCGCGAGAACTTAATGACCAAAATGGGCGCGACTTCAACGGCAGAGTTAACTAACTATGCAAATGAAACGGGTCTAACAAAAGTTGGGTTGGAAGAGATTGAGTAATTAATTGGCTCGAGTCGCTTTAAAAAGAGGCTGAATCTTTAATAACAAAAAAGGACCGAAAGGTCCTTTTTTGTTGTCTGTCATTAACGCTAAGATAAAGCTAAATAATCTGATTTTTATAAGTTGTCATTCTCTGTGCTATCAGTTTCAGCAGTTTCAGTAATAGGCAGAGCCGTTTCTGTAATGCCTAAATATTGGTTACGAAAGTTCTGTAAGCCCTCTTGTACTAATTTAAAGGTTGATTCGATATTGTTGGCAATATCGCCTTTAAGGACATCGAGATCTCCCAATACTCCTGTAGCCTCATCGAAACCTTGAGCGATTCCGTTACCAATCACTTCGATAAAACGATCCATTAAAGCTTCGCCTTCAAGGTCGGGATTTGCGGTTTGAAAACCCGTTAAGAAAGACGTACTACCATCGACAATACGTTTCGCAGTATTTTCAGGCGTCCAATATTCCATCCCTCCTTGTGCCTTTAAAGCCTCTTCACTAATCGGCGCTGAACCACCTTCGGTAATATCCAATTGTGCACCCAGTACTTCATTGATTTTTTCCATAGCGGCCTGAAAAGTCAGTTTTAAAGAATCCGTAGAAGCGGAGGCACCATCTCCAAACAGGTGTGCAACCAAACTGGCTTGACGTTCAGTACGGATGGTCATTTGGGTTGCTTGCATGGATGCTTTTTCTGGTAAGTTAGGTTGGTTTGCTTGATCAGTTTGGCTCGTTTGATTCGCCTGAACAGGTTGGCCTAAGGCTCGTCTACCTTGACTGTCTGGGTTTTCATTCTCGAATCCAGCAGATTTTTGATAGGCTTGGATGGAACTTAAATTATTAATTTCAATAGCCATAATAGAGCCTCTTTTCCAGTCGAGTATTTTTATGATCGAATGCGTTTATCTTAACGCCAATTTGTAATATTGCGGAATCTCTTTAAATAAAGCTTCAAGCAATTTATAGATAAATTCTTATACAGTTTGTATCGGCCGATAAAATTAAAGCTTAAGTTAATGATCACTTTTGAGGAAAATAGAATGACATTCGCTCAAAATGTAAGTGTCAAAAAAATCCGCTATAAAAAACAGAATTACTCAGAATTTCAGCAGGATAGAGCGAATACTGGTATCATGCCTGGATATTTTTACTGTGATTTGGAAGTGGAAGAGAATGGAACTTAATCCTATTTATACTCGTATTGATGATTACCAGGCACGTACCCAAGTGCTTAGGGGGTATCTTTGACTATGAGGCGCGTTCAGAACGCTTAGATGAAGTCTCGCGTGAGTTAGAGGATCCCAATATTTGGAATGATCCTGAAAAGGCGCAAGCCTTAGGCAAAGAGAAATCCCAGTTAGAAACGATTGTATCCACCATTGATCAGATGGAATCAGGCACTGAATCGATCAAAGAGTTGCTCGAAATGGCAGAGATGGAAAACGACCAGGAAATGGTCGATGAAGTCGTTAGCGATTTGGATGCTTTGGGCGAAAAGCTTGAAAAGCTAGAGTTCCAACGCATGTTCTCGGGAGAGATGGATCCCAATAATGCTTATTTAGAAATTCAGTCAGGTTCGGGCGGGACAGAGGCTCAAGATTGGGCGAATATGATTTTAAGAATGTATCTGCGTTGGGCGGACAGCCACGGTTTTAAGGCTGAAATTATTGAAATTACCGCAGGCGATGTGGCGGGCATTAAAGGGGCCACCGTTCATGTGCAGGGCGATTATGCCTTTGGTTGGTTGCGCACTGAAACCGGCGTACATCGTTTAGTGCGTAAGTCGCCATTTGATTCGAGTAATCGTCGTCATACCTCCTTTGCATCGGTGTTTGTCTCACCAGAAATTGATGATACTTTTGAGGTGGATATTAACCCTGCCGATTTGCGAATTGACGTTTACCGTGCAAGTGGTGCAGGTGGACAGCATGTTAACAAAACCGAATCGGCAGTGCGTATTACCCATCTGCCGACTAATACGGTGACCCAGTGTCAGAATGGTCGATCACAACATCAAAACAAAGCTGAGGCGATGAAACAGCTGCGCGCTAAGTTATATGAGTTAGAGATGCTGAGCCGTAATGCCGATAAAAAAGAGTTAGAGGATTCTAAGTCGGATATCGGTTGGGGCAGTCAAATTCGCTCATACGTCTTAGATTCAGGGCGCATTAAGGATTTAAGAACCAATGTCGAAACCGGGAATACAGGTGCTGTTTTAGACGGTGATTTAGACCAGTTTATTGTTGCCAGTTTAAAAGCGGGTGTTTAAGAGCCTTTTAAAGCGCCTCTTTAGCCAAGTTAAGTACTGTTTAACTAGTTTTTAACAGCTTAAAGCCTTAAAATACCGCCTATATTCCAATCTATTAAGTTACCAGGCCTGGTCGTTTTCAAAACCACCAGGCCTGGTCGTTTTACCCAATTAAAGTTAAGAGAGTTATCCCATGTCCGAAACACACAATACCGTGCCTGATATTGATGAGAATAAAATCATTGCAGAGCGCCGCGCAAAACTTCATGCATTAAAAGAAGGCGGGCACTCCTACCCAAATACGTTTCGCCGTGAGGATAATGCCGCTGAGTTACATCTTTTATATGATGCTCTGAGCAAAGAAGCGTTAGCAGAAGCAGAGCCAGTTCGTGTAAAGGTCGCAGGGCGCATGATGTTACGTCGTATTATGGGCAAGGCGAGTTTTGCGACCTTGCAAGATCCTACTGGGCGTATTCAGATCTATGTTACGCGTGATGAGTTACCAGCAGATTTCTATAATACGCAGTTTAAAAAATGGGATTTAGGCGATATTGTTGGGGCAGAAGGGTTTATTTTTAAAACCAATACTGGCGAGCTTTCCATTCATGTTGAGCATATTGAACTTATCACTAAGTCAATACGCCCATTGCCGGATAAATTCCACGGTCTGCAAGATCAAGAGGTCCGTTACCGTCAGCGTTATGTCGATTTAATTGTTAACGAAGAAACACGCGAAACCTTTATATTGCGTTCTAAAATTGTTCAACATGTTCGTAACTTTTTGATTAAGCATGATTTTATGGAAGTTGAAACCCCAATGATGCATGTTATTCCAGGGGGCGCAAGTGCTAAACCTTTTAATACACATCACAATGCATTGGATATGCCGCTTTACCTGCGTATCGCGCCTGAACTTTACCTTAAGCGTCTCGTGGTTGGTGGTTTTGAGCGTGTTTTCGAGATTAATCGTAGTTTCCGAAATGAAGGGTTGTCAACGCGTCACAATCCAGAATTCACCATGGTTGAATTTTACGCAGCTTATACAGATTATCATGAGCTCATGGATTACACCGAAGAGTTGCTCAAAGAGCTAGCCGAAATAGCCGTTGGTTCGACGAAAGTGCCTTATCAAGGACAAATATTTGATTTTGGGAAGCCCTTTGCACGTTTAAGCATGAAAGATTCGATTGTGCAGTACAACGAAGGGATTGAATTGTCTCAGTTAGAGACGATCGAGTCCGCCAAAGAATTGGCTAAGCGCTTAAAAATTCATATTAAAGAGGGCGATGGTTTAGGTAAAATCATTACCGAGATCTTTGAAGAGACGGTTGAAGAAAAGCTTATGGCCCCAACCTTTATTACCGAATATCCAGCAGAAGTTTCTCCATTGGCACGTCGTAATGATCAAGACCCATTTATTGCGGATCGTTTTGAACTGTTTATCGGTGGTCGTGAGTTGGCGAACGGTTTCAACGAGTTAAATGACCCAGAAGACCAAGCAGAGCGCTTTAAGTCTCAAGTCGCCGCCAAAGATGCTGGTGATGATGAAGCGATGCATTATGATGAAGACTACATCACCGCTTTGGAGCACGCTATGCCACCGACTGCGGGTGAGGGGAT
>JBNJEY010000025.1:0-13996 GCA_051746325.1 Pseudomonadota bacterium | reverse complement strand
GCCGGCGATAAAATGAAAAACATGTTGGGTAAATTAACCACCAATAGAGTCATGGGCGCTATTACCGGTGCTGGAGTGACGGCGGTTATTCAATCCTCTTCTGTCACCAGTGTTTTAGTGGTTGGCTTTGTTTCCGCAGGATTAATGACCGTTGGCCAAGCGGCTGGCGTTATTATGGGGGCAAATTTAGGCACGACCATTACCGCCCAAATTGTCGCTTTTAAGGTGACCCATTTTGCATTACTAATGGTTGCCGCCGGATTTGTCATTCAATTTACTGCTAAGTTGCGCAAGAAAAAAGCTATTGGTGATTTAATTATGGGCTTAGGACTGATATTTTTTGGTATGAATGTCATGAGTGATGGGATGGAACCTTTAAAAACCTATCAACCGTTTTTAGATCTAATGAGGGAGATGCAAAATCCTTTTTTAGGGATATTAGTCGGCTTAGTTTTTACGGCTTTAGTGCAGTCCTCTTCCGCCACAATTGCCATTGTCATTGTGATGGCCAGTAACGGTTTTTTAACGCTACCTGCTGGGATTGCACTCTCTTTAGGGGCTGATATTGGCACGACTGTCACAGCCATGTTGGCCACTATTGGTAAATCTCGAGAGGCCTTGCGTACGGCGATGATTCATGTGCAATTTAATGTGTTAGGCGTATTGATTTGGCTCCCTTTTATTCCAGAATTAAGCAGCTTAGCCCTCTATATTTCGGCACATGATCTCCCCACTATTCCGACAATGGCTGTATTGGCAGAAAATACGCCACGCGAAATTGCCAATGCGAATACACTTTTTAAACTTACAGCCGTGATTTTATTTTTGCCTCTTATCCCGCTTTTTTTATGGAGTGTTTACAAAGTTTTTCCAATATTACCAGATGAAAAAAGCTTGGGTGAATTTCAACCCGAATTTTTAGACAAGGCACTACTCGACACCCCATCGCTTGCAATGCAAGCGGTCAATTTAGAGTTAGAACACTACCAAAAACAAGTTGGACTTTTTTATAAGCGGTTGATCTCAATGATTGCTCATCCTAATATTGATCGATTGGCCCGTGAAGATTTGACCCTACAGCGGTTAAGATCTTACCAAGGGCAGATACTCAGTTATCTCGGCCAAGCAGGGCAATCAGAGCTCACGACAGAGGAGCATCGCGAATATATGAAATTGATGAATGTGGTCAATAATTTAGAATCGATGTTAGAAGCCATTCATTCTAATTTACAGCAAGTTTTGCATGAGATGATTCAAGAAAATATTCAGCCCAGTGAAACCATGCTCAATTTGGTAGGGCAACTCACAACTGCAGTAGGAAAAGCCATGGAAAAGGCCCTGCACAGTATCTATGCCAAAGACAGTGAATCGGCGCTGTCCGTATTGGCAATAAAGCAAACCATTGACCATTTGATTCAAGAGGCATTAAAGCACCAGGTCAAACGTTTTAAATCCGATGCTGATCGTTTGAAAGTATTTCGTTATGAGATGCAGTTAATCGATGGTTTTAAACAGTTACACACGTTATCCAAACGAATTGCACGTTTGCAACTTGGTAGTGAAAATGAAACAGACAAACAACAAACCCATTCTGAGGAACAAAATTAATATCAGTGGTTCACAACCGAACAAGAAAGTAAATTTTTACAAAAAAATGGCCTTTATAAACAACCCCCCAAGCCTTTTTTAGGAGCTTAGCAAGGGTCATAACTAGGTTTTACCGTTAAAACCGCATAAACCTTCTTAAATTAGTGATTTTCGAATATAAAGCGCTCTAAAATTATTTTTCTCTAAAGTTTGCATCTAAATATTGTCTTAATTTTATTTAAATCCCTTGAAGGGTCACAACCAATTTACGATTAAAATGATCAGTGCGATGCTCATATAAAAACAACCCTTGCCAAGTGCCCAAATTAAGTCGGCCTCCTGTCACTGGAATCGTTTGGCTCGTATCGGTAATTATGCAACGAATATGACCGCTCATATCATCGTCCCCTTCGTAATTGTGTCGGTAGTTTTGATCTCCATCTAAAACTGTTTTTTGCATCCAATATTCAATGTCTTGTCTCACCGTTGGGTCTGAATTTTCGGTAATAATCAGTGAGGCAGAAGTGTGTTGGATAAAAATATGACATAGCCCAGATTGAATTCCGGACTCGATCACGAGCCTATTAATTTTATCTGTGATATTGTAAGTGCCTCTTTCTTGGCTTTGAAAAAAAATTTCTGACTGAAAGTGTTGCATTAATCCTCTGCTCCATTGCGCTATAATAAATATATTCTAAATCAATTATGTTTATAGAAAATTCCAAATCATTTTAGATTTATATTCCATTCAAAAAGAGTACAAATAAGAAATTAATATGACTAAATTATCTCAAACTCAAGACAACCCTTTGCTTAATATTTCATCACTGCCTAATTTTGAATTGTTTCACGTGAAACATATTCAGCCTGCAATCACTCAATTACTGGCCGATAATCGCGCAGAGATAGATCGTTTGGTCTCTATAAAAGAGATACCCACTTGGCAGAATTTCATTGAACCTTTGGAAGTGATTGATAATCGTTTTGAACGTGTTTGGGGGCCAGTTGGTCATTTAGATGCCGTTAAAAACAGTGATGAGTGGCATAAAGCCTATACAGAGTGTTTAGCCAAGGTGACGGCTTACTATACTGAAGTTGGTCAGAATGCGGGTTTATATGCCAAATTCAATGCGATTGCCGATAGTCTAGAGTTTATCAATTATTCGCTGGCTCAGAAAAAAGTCATTGAAAATGCATTACGAAATTTCCGTCTAAGTGGCATAGCACTGCCACTTAAGGAACAGTCCGAGTATCAGGAGATTTCACAACAATTGTCACAGCTAAGTAGTCAGTTTTCCAATAATGTTTTAAAATCTACCCAGGCCTGGTCAAAACATATTACCGACGAAAGCTTGCTAAAAGGGTTGCCGGATTCGGCTAAAGGTTTGCTTAAACAACTTGCTGAAAATAGAGATTTAACAGGCTGGTGCGTGACTTTAGATTTTCCCTCCTATTTAGCGGTTATGACCCATGCCGATAGCCGTGAATTAAGAGCTGAACTCTATCGTGCTTTTGCCACGCGTTCATCAGATCAAGCAGACAATACAGAGTTTGATAACACCGATAATATCTTAAAAATTCGTTCATTACGCCATAAAAAAGCCAATTTGCTTGGGTTTGATCAGTATGCCGATTACTCTTTGGCCACTAAAATGGCTCAAAGCACTGACCAAGTACTGGGTTTTTTACGCGATCTGGCAGCAAAGTCAAAACCGCAAGCGGAGCAGGAGTTGGCGACCTTAACCGAGTTTGCCAAAACGGAATTAGGAATTGATGACATTCAGCCTTGGGATGTGACCTTCGCTTCTGAAAAATTTAAAAGTAAAACCTTGTCATTATCTCAAGAACTATTGCGCCCGTATTTTCCTGTGGAATCAGCTCTAAAAGGATTATTTGAAATTACCCAGACTTTGTTTGGCATTAAAATTAAAGCCCAACGAAATGTACCCGTCTGGCACCCTGATGTACGATTTTTTGAGTTAATCGATGCCAATGACAAAGTCATTGGCCAGTTTTATTTAGATTTGTATGCTCGTGAAAATAAGCGCGGTGGTGCTTGGATGGATTCGGCCATCAGCCGTTGGCAACATCCGCACGGCGCTTTACAGAAACCCGTTGCCTATTTGGTCTGTAACTTTACACCGCCATTAGAGGGCCAAGCCGCTTGTTTAACGCACGATGAACTGACAACTCTGTTTCATGAATTTGGACATGGTATTCATCACTTAATGACCAAGATGGAACAGTTGGATATTTCAGGTATCAGCGGTGTCCCCTGGGATGCGGTTGAACTGCCTTCACAGTTTATGGAAAACTTCTGTTGGGAAAAAGAGGGTTTAGCGTTAATTTCCAGTCATATTGACACAGGAGAAATATTGCCCGATGAGTTGTTTGAATCCTTAAGGAAAAGTCGCGGATTTCAATCGGCAATGATGATGTTACGTCAGATTGAATTTTCGCTTACGGATTTTGAAATGCACGCTTTTTATACTCCAGAAAGGGTCGAATCGATGGCCGATCTGTCACAACGTATTCGTGAGGAAGTGGCCGTGATTATGCCGCCAGAATACAGCCGCTTTATGCACAGTTTTAGCCATATCTTTGCGGGTGGTTATGCGGCGGGCTACTTTAGCTATAAGTGGGCAGAGGTGCTGTCGGCAGATGCCTTTAGTCTGTTTGAAGAGGAGGGTATTCTGAACCCTGAAACTGGCGCAAAGTTTAAAAACACTATTTTAGCGGCGGGTGGATCGATTGATCCTATGGTGCTGTTTAAAGCATTTAGAGGTCGTGAGCCGAATATAGATGCCTTATTAAGACACTGTGGCATTGCGGTTTAAAGAGTAGATCTTAGAGTTTTTTAAAAAAAGCCCCTGATATTGTAGGAAGTTATTAGGGGCAAATGGTTGGCGATTTCTCCAACCAGTAAAAGAGTAATTTAATTTTTAAACTTAGAAAATCATCATAACTTGTGCAGAAAGTCGGTTATCAATACTGTCAACTATCGAATTTACAGTCGCATTTGAATTAGGCGCATCGATTGAACGGATTTCATAGTTAGCACGAACAGAAGTCTTTTTATTAAAGAAGTACTGACCACCTAACGTCGTTGTTCTGAATTCACGTAAATGAGCATCAACTTCCGTCCCGCTGTCTAAAGCGTCATAACGTACGTTTAACTCCATATTTGGCAATACTCGGTAGCCTAAATCAATATGGTAACCAGCTGCTTTTTCATCTACTTGAACATTAAATGTTCCACCATTTTCCGGTGTACGTCCACCTGTTGTTCCACCAAAAATCATCCCATCTGCCTGGATATATTCAGCCGCCAAACGGTACTTGCCATCAAAGTAAGTTGTACCTAGACCACTACGATTACGCTTATGTCCAGAAGTTCCGTCAATGGTTCTTTTGCCATTGTGCATCCAAGCGTAGAATTTCATACCGTGACCCCTAGGGCCTTTTGAGTTTCCGAAGATCTTTTCTGTGGAGACATAAGCATAAGTGTCTAGGTCGTCATCCTGATTGGTCGTCGCTAAGCCACCACCGTTACCGATCATGACCGCATAAGAGTGTTCCCACTCACCTTGCTTGAAACTTTCAAATACCTGAATACCGGTATCTCTTACGGCGCCTACAGGACCACTACGACTAGTATCGCCACTTGAATTCGTAAATGGTCGTTCAATCATTAGACGGTCTGTGGCACTGGTGAAATTTATATAGTTAAAAGCTGGAATTCCCTGATAGGATTCTTCAGACCCTGGAACCTTAAATAGACCAACGCGGACGCGTGCACCAGGGATATGATTCAAGGTAACACTCGCATCCGTTAATTGACCTTGTGAGGCGTTACCGCCCGTTGTGATACCATTGTTGCCAAGTTCAGCCATTAGAAAATAGTTTACATTCTTATCCAGTGGGAAGTTAGCGCCACGGATACCAATACGCGCACGACGAATATTAAAACTTTGAGAGCTATTTAGTTGTGGCCCTATTTGGTTAAAAGCGGCTTCGGTTCCAGCCCCCGGTCCTGCTTTTAGCAATGTATTATCTGTTTGCTGATACTCAGCTTGTACAAAACCCCAAACCTTAGCGCGGGGTGCTTGATGATCTTTTTCAGTCCCTTGCAACATAAGCCAGTTGGCCGCTTGGACTGATTGTGACCCTAAAGCACCTGCTAAGGCGAGTAGAATGGCTGTTTTCTTGAATGCATATTTTTTGTTTAGCATGTGTATCCTCAATATTCTTTAATTTTCATATTTAATATTTCTTTACGTAGCTTCACTATTAAGGACGAAGGTAATTGAAGCCTTGGCCTTGTAGATAGGCCAGTTCAGCGACACCACTTGGCACGATATCTGACTTTGAAGCATCATATAGGTGTTTATCAAAATCAACTTTTCGACCCTTTACGGTATTTGCACAAACATTAAAACTCACGCCTTGCAGCTTCAATTTGTCGATTTTTTGCATCATGACTTGGTTAGCATTAGCACTCTTAAACTTAGGAACTTCTTTGAGTGCTTCAGGTTTCAGTATTAGAGATAGACCATTGCCATGCATTACTACTCGAATATCCAGGTTATCAGCGCCAACAGCATTGATATGGTTTTGAATATTTCTTAAGGTTCCAGACTGTTTTTTAGCATTGTCATAATTGACGTGGTAAACCACTTTTTGTTGACCATAACGTTCACTGGCCGCCATTGCTGGGAACGATAAGCTGGTCACCAGTACCATTAGGAATAATTTAAAAGTTTGTTGAACTGTTTTCATTTTTAATAGCCTTTTATAGGGAGGGTTTTATTATGGCTTTAGTAACTGCCAGCCAGCTTTTTGGAGTTGTATAATGCGTGCTGCACCCGCTTTAACATGCATAGCGCCATCTCTGATTTCTGGCAGGTGGCCTAGTTTCTTACCCATATTAGTCACAGTATTACCACAAACAGCGAAACGAACACCTGCATCCATTAAAGTCTGAATACGTTCATCATTAATATTCCCTTTCATCATTAGACGAACACCTGGTCCAAACATAACGATTTCCATATCGACCTCTGCACCCGCGTAATGCTTAAGCAGGTTTCCAGCGACATTTAAGACCAATGTTTGTTTAGCAGGATTGTAATCACTTAACTGCAAAATAATTTTATTTTCAGCAAACGTTTCTGGTAGGGGTGAATCGTTAGGAGTTGCGGCGAAGGTAGACATTGAAATAGTAATACCTGCAAATAACCACATTAATTTTAGTGCTGTTTTTTTAAACATTTATTTTTATCCTCTGATGTTATAAGTGAGATGACTCTTAGGTTAAACGCTTGGGTAGCCAGTTTTATTCCATCTATTTGAGATAGAGTTTTCTATCTATGTACAAGTTTTATTAATTTCATAAAGTATTAATATGATTGCATTTTTTGATAAAGGGGGTAATTTGTATGCGGACAGAACCCACAACAAAGCAGTTTTTAATAAGAAGTCATTAAAATGAAGTTAACAAGAAAGGTCGTGAAGTTTTTTTGTGCAGTACAGCAAAGAGAACGTTTTAATATGGCACTTGAAGCCCATTATGAGCGTCTCTATCGGCTTGCCTTTGCATGGACGCATCAACCATGTTTAGCGCAAGATTTAGTGCAAGAAACCATGCTAAAGGCACTTGAAAACCAAGGTGACTTAGACAGTTTTGATCAGTTTGGTGCTTGGTTGAGTAAAATTATGCATAATAAATTTATTGATAATTTAAGATATAATCGTCGTTGGGAGTGGGCGGATGAAGCCGAAGTCGACCACTGTTTGGCAGAAGCCTCTACTGAAAGCAAATTAATACAATCGCAAACTCAAGATAGTTTACATAATGCAATGAGCAAACTCTCTTTTGAGCATAGGCAAGCGATTTCCCTATCAGATATTCAGGGCTTTTCTTATCTGGAAATTTCTGACATCACGTCAACCCCCATTGGTACGGTGATGAGCCGGATTTCAAGAGGCAGGGAAAAACTTCGATTGTTACTAGGCAAGTCTCATTCTGAGCAGAGAAAAGTTGTTCCACTGAGGGGACGTTGATGAGTGTTTTAATTGAAAAATATCAGATTCATGCCTATATCGATGGAGAACTGTCGTCTTCAGAAAATAGAGAGATTGAACAAGCAATGGCAGCTGATGAAACGCTTTGTGAAGAAATTATTCAGATCAGTGCATTAAAAAGACAAGTAAAGGACTCTTATCAATTGGTCCATGTGCCGCCCTATCAACCCTTGACCAATAATAAAAAACCAGCTTGGAAACTACCAAAATCGGCGGTTGCGGCACTTTTTATTGGGGTTTTATTAGGATTTTTCTCGGTCAATATCCCTTTTAATAACGCCTTCCTATCGACTCCTAGCCAGCAACCAATGGCTGAGCAAAAATATCTAATTCATTTAGACTCCGCAAACCCACAAAAATTAGCGGCCGCACTGGATAAAACAGAAAAATTGTTAGTGAAGGGGCCGGGCATTAAAGTCGACTTTATCACCAACTATGAAGGAGTGAGTCTATTTGATGTAAATAACGCCAATAGAGCGCAACTTGAAGGCTTATTAAATCGTTTTGACAACCTGACCTTGTATGCCTGTAAAAGAGCTTTGCAGAGGGCAATGGAGAAGGATATAAATTTGCAGTTATTGCCACAAGTAAAGCATGATAGGCCAGCGCTTGATACGGTCGTTGAACGTTTAAATTCAGGTTGGAACTACATTAAAATATAACTCTCCTCTAGAGTGTTATATTTTATTGTCTGCTGCCTATGAACTTTATTTTCAACTGGTTTCACTCTCGCTCTCTATTTTTTAGGAAGCCCTTTTTTGCACTCTTTTGGGTTCAGTTTTTAGGGGCATTTAACGATAATTTGTTTAAAAATGCTATGGTAATGCTGATTACCTTCAGATTGACTCAATCTAATGGTGAAACAGGCTTATTAATTACATTTGCCGCAGGCCTCTTTATTCTGCCCTTTTTTCTCTTTTCTGGTCTTGCAGGTCAGCTTGCCGATCATTATCCCAAATCGTTTCTAATTCAAAGAATCAAATTAGCCGAAGTGTTTATTATGTTGCTAGGCGCCACCGCCTTGTTAAATCTTCAGCTTGAATTGTTGTTTGTGACGCTGTTTTTAATGGGTACACAATCGGCTTTTTTTGGGCCAATTAAATATTCCGTATTGCCTGAACTATTAGCAGATAAAAGCTTAATGCAGGGCAATGCACTGTTCAGTGGTTCAACCTTTATAGCGATTCTCTTAGGAACGATATTGGGTGGGGTTGGTGTATTAATGCCGAATGGAGCGGAGGTGATGTCAATCGCTATTATAGGGACTGCACTGCTTGGTTATATTGTCAGTCTATGGCTCACACCCACTCGACTACAGAACAGAGATCTAAAGATTGAACGTAATATTTTCAAAAGTAGTTGGCAGTTAATTGCACTGTGTAAGGATTATCACACCTCCTTTTTTGCGGTATTGGCAATCTCTTGGTTTTGGTTTTTTGGGGCGGTGATGCTCAGTCAGATTCCCACCTTGGCTAAGTATGACTTATGGTCGAATGAAAGCGTGGCAACGGCATTTTTAGCAGTCTTCTCAATCGGTATTGCTTTGGGTTCTATTTTAGTCAGTCAGTTTTTTAAAAATCACTGGGGTCTAAAATGGCATGGTCTCTTGCTTGGTTTAATATCAATATTATTAGTGGCCATGGTTTGGACGGTTGAGCAGAGTGCGCAGTTTTTATTCCTCTATAGCAGTTCATCAGGCCTACTCACTTTTAATGAATTTATACAGATTTGGCCGCTCAATAGTCTATTGATTTTATTACTACTGATTGCCGTATTGGGAGGGGCTTATATTGTACCCCTTTACACACTCTTACAAACGCAAACCCTAGCTAAAGTCCGTGCTAGAATGATTGCAGTAAATAATATACTGAATGCATTTTTGATGTTGATCTCCGCCATTTTAGTGATGATTGGTTTCGCACTCTCCCTCAGTTTATTGAATATCTTATTATGCTTAGCTATATTGAATGTCACGATTGCGCTGTGGATACAGCTTAAGCAAACCAAACTCAAAATCGTTTAAAACGGATGTGGTCGTCTCATGATTAGTTTATTATTGACTCATTCCTCCATTAATTTTGCTAAAAAGGGTCACAATGAAGTGGTTATTTAAGGTAATGGCTAAAGGCTTGTTCAGGGTTTTTTATCGTGTCGAGGTGCAGGGTCTAGAACACTATTATGCGGTGGATCAAACTGAACAACCATTGCTGATTATCTCTAACCATGTGTCGACTTTAGATGGCCCTTTACTGGATCTTTTTATTCCGGGTGAAACCACCTTTATGGTGAATGCTTCACATACTGAAAAATGGTATGAGCGTTTTATTTTAAGTATGTGCAGCTTCTTTACCGTTGATTTACACAATGCTTATGCGGCCAAGCATATGATTGCAGAGCTCAAAAAAGGCAAACAGTGTATGATCTTCCCTGAAGGTCGCATCACCACAACTGGTAGCTTGATGAAAGTTTATCAAGGCACAGCACTGGTCGCGCAAAAAACAGGATCGGCGGTACTACCCGTTCATATAGGGGGTGCGGTTTATAGCAAGTTCTCTTCTCTAGATGGCACCAAATTCGCATTTATGAAACAGTTTTGGTTTCCTAAAATCACTATTACTCTACGGCCTGCGCAGAAAATAAAGCCCGTCAAAAGTCTCAAGGGCCATACAAAACATCTGTTTTTAAATCAGCAGATTTTCTGTATGCTCCGCGATGGCGCTTACTATGGTGGCGTTAAAAATCAGACCCTCTTTTCGGCTCTATTACAGGCAAGATCTGTTTACCGTAATAAAGAGACCTGCGTAGACGACATTAATAAACAAGCTTTGAGCCTGAAAAAACTAACCTTAGCCTCGGTGATTTTAGGTAAACAGCTACACCGCGTGCTGGGCGATCAACCCCGTACTGGTTTGATGTTACCTAATGTCTCGGCTATGCCAGCCACTTTTTTTGCATTGCAGGCGTATGGGCATGTACCCGCTCTCATTAACTTTACCTCTGGGATCACTGCCATTCGCTCTGTCTGTCAAACCGCTGAATTAAAGAGCATTATCACCTCGAAAAAATTTATTGATGCCTTTGAGTTACAACCCTTAGTAGATAAACTTTCTCCCCAAATTCAGTTTATCTTCTTAGAAGATATTCGTGCTCAGATTAGCATTTTGGATAAGACTATAGGATTAATGAGCTCTCCTAAATCTCTGTTAGGTTGTCATAAAGATCCACAAAATGAGGCCGTGGTATTGTTTACTTCCGGCTCCGAGGGTGTGCCTAAAGGCGTGGTGCTTTCTCATCAAAACTTAGTCAGTAATATTGAACAGATTCACTCTATGTTGTCGTTATTACCTGGTCAGCAGATTTTAAGTGCACTGCCTACTTTTCACTGTTTTGGGCTCACAGCGGGTATGTTATGGCCGATTATTAAGGGTGCTAAAGTCTTTATGTATCCTTCGCCATTACACTACTCCGCCGTGCCTGAGATGGTTTATCAAACGAATGCACGTTTACTCTTTGGCACCGATACCTTTTTCGCAGGCTATGCCCGTAAAGCGGACCCCTTCGATTTTTACAGTATTAGCGCCTTAGTCGCTGGTGCTGAGAAACTTCGACCTGAAACCCGTGAGTTGTATGCTCAAAAGTTCCATCAACCGATTTTCGAAGGTTATGGGCTCACTGAGACCGCACCGGTGTTATCGGTGAATATACCAACGGCTTATAAACATGGCTCGGTTGGGCAGTTCGTGCCAGGTGTCGAATATCGTTTAGAAGCCGTACCAGGCATTGAGAAGGGAGGGCGTCTGTTTGTAAAGGGTCCCAATATTATGCTGGGGTATTTTATGCCAAAAAATCCAGGGGTTTTACAGCCTCCGAAAGAGGGGTGGCATGATACTGGTGATATTGTGGAGGTAGACAGTGACGGTTATGTCTGGATTAAAGGCCGTGCTAAACGCTTTGCTAAAATAGCGGGTGAGATGGTCTCACTGACAGCCGTAGAGAATTATATCCATAAAGCAAGCCCTGATGCCCATCACGTCGTTGTTGCTGTGCCTGACGAGCATAAGGGTGAACAGTTGGTCTTAGTCACCAATGATTCAACCTTAAGCCGCCACACGGTCATCGATGCGGCCAAAGCCGCCGAAGTAAGCGAATTGATGATTCCAAAAACAGTTATTTTGGTCGAGGTCATTCCCGCTTTAGGCACTGGGAAAACCAACTACCCAGAAGTGCAAAAAATCGCAGAAAGGCACTTAAGCCGTTAGTTATCTCTGGTAAAGAGCAGGGATTCGCTTAAGGGCCATATAGTTCGTTGAGTTGACTGGCCGGGGCGGTCTGAGCTTTGCCTGGCTTTATTGGCCAACGATTGAGTAATCTACAGATCTCACAAAGCGTATCAGGCGCTAAAGCCATTTGATTAAAGAGGTGGGCTTCTAATTCCCCCATCACGGTTTGTAGTTCAGGATATTCAAGTGCCTCAAGCGAATGAATTTTGTGGAGTTCGGCCAGTTTAATTCTCAGCTTATTATAGAACTGCTCAGGTGTGAGTTTTAGGTCGCCTTGCTTATCTGTTTCACATAGTTCGCTTGCACTATTTGACCAGGCCTGGTTATTTTCAACCACTGGGGTTTGCGCTGGTTGCAGTGCCGCGACAATCGCCTGCATTTGTTTATGTTTTCTGCGCCATAAGAGCAGGGTAATTACCAAAATAAACAGCAGTAGCAAACTCATTATCTGCCAGATACTTTTGGTTTCACGTGAAACCATTGCACTGATTTGTTGCCCTGCGGACGCATTAGCCGCATTGTCTAAAGATTCGGGGCTCAAAACCTGGCCCAAATCCGTTAATGGCGCTTGAGTAGCGAGTGCCGGCAACACAGTGAGGGTGCGCGCAGATAGAGTCGCGGTTTGAGTTTTTTCAAGGGTGGTATTCCACCAGGTAATGGTTTGTTCTGGCAGAGTGATTGGGCCAGTTTGCGTGGGAATAATCGCTTGTTTTACCTTTACTTGACTCTGTAGACCATTTTTTACAATCACCTGTTCACTGACTGCTGGGTCGGCGTAGACCTTATATCCTGCCCCATTGGGCGTGGTTAGGACGGGCAGTTGACTGGCCTTTAAGCCGAGCGCATTTAAGGTCACTGTTCGGCTTAAACTATCCCCCACGCGCACCTCGTCTAAAGCGCTGATCCACTGCTCTTTAAATTGCAATGCACTCGCGGGCAACCAAGGGTTTTTTGACTGATTTTTAAACTCCGCCGTTTCTGGCAAGACTGTCAAGGTTTGCGTATCGGCGATTTCACTGACCGCTTTTTGTCGACCATTATATTGAATTAACCCGGTAAATTGTGCCCCTGGAATCTCTAATAAGCCACTTTGTTGAGGGTATATCGCATAGACCCACTCATAGACCGAATAGGTTTTGCCATTCATCTTTTTACCATAAACCGCTTGTTCTTTGAGCGGCTCCCAAAGCGCTTGGTCAAATAGAGGGGGGCGAATATTGCCCGATACACTGCCCAAAAAATAGAGTCGTAGGTGGTAGATCACCTCTTCCTGAACGGTGACCTGTTGTTTGCTAATCGATGATTCGAGAAAGTAGGGGCCTAAATCATTTTGGCTGGTTTTTTGAACTGGCAAGACGGTGATGGTGACAGGTTGGCTAGTAGCGTTCTCAATTTGAAACGCAGGTACAATGAGCTCTCCAATATGCTTTGCCAGTAGTTGCACTTGCCAACGGGTACGAGAGCTAAAACCGCCATTAATGTATTGCAAATTATTGCTTTGTTGTTTACCTAACACCTCAAACTGGTCTTCTAAAACGGTTAAATCTAACTGGTTGCCGCCGGTTTGAAAGTCGGTTTCAATTATCAGCGTAATCACATCGCCAAACTCAACGGTTTGCCTGTCTGTTTGCACGGTTACACTCTGCGCCCAGGCTCCGATTGGGCTTGCCAATAATAGGCTGAACAATAAGACCAACCATAGGCCTTTAGGGGATGAGTTGAGTAGTTTCTGCATTGTTTTTACCATTGCTTATTGGACGAGTCTAAGATCGGTTGTGCCGATCGTTGTTGATACTGATATTTAAATTTGCGTTTTAAAAACAGCCCAGGTTCGTCAGGAATCTGTTTTAACCAGTTACGTGTGGCTTGTTGTTCCTCTATGAGCGTGTTTTCTTTATCCGTTAATTGCCCTGAATTGTCTGGCTGTAATCCATCCGGTTTTTGTTCAGAGAGTTTAGAATCCGCCATGCCTGGTAAGGCATTATTGCCATCTATATCGGTGGGTGAATCTGCTGTGCCACTGGTGGTTTTAGAGTCTTTGTCAG